>CANGGP010000153.1 GCA_947453445.1 Sphingobacteriaceae bacterium | reverse complement strand
TTTTTCTACTTCCTCAAATTAATCGATTCATATCTGAAGTGTTAAATTTTTTGATTCTGCGTTTTATTGTATTACATTTGATTAAACCTAATCTTAAACCCCATGAAAACAAAACACTTTTTATTTGCCTCTATTGTATCAGTAGTGGCCATTTTGGCTTGCAACAAGTTAAAAAACACCCCCCCCCATTCTGATTCTTTTAACGAGCCTAAAGTTGAGGAAAAAACAAACCTAAGGCACATTACTCAGAAGTCTTATAATTTATCTGAGCAAGAATGTATTAATCTTATCAAACGATTTAAGACAAAAAATAATAATCAATCAAATTTAGCTCAAAGACTTATTGACATAGATAGCGTTCGTCTTGATTCAGGTACTTTTGTTTTAGAAGCCGCATTAAATTATGACTTTGATTACTATTCTGAGGAAAATTTAGAATTAATGATTCAAAACAGGAGTATTTCTGTACCATATAATGATGATACTGAAAAAATCAATTCAAATGATCTTGAAAATATCTATGCAAGTTTGAGTGCATCGATAGACAGTCTTATTAATGATTCCATAAAAATATATGCAATTGATGTTGAAGGTTATGTTTATGACCCAGGAACAAGTACTGCAATTTTTGATTTAAATATTATCGAACAGAAAACATCAATAGTTAATCCTTGCAGTTATACCTCTATCAGCAGCTCTGCTTCACTACAATATATACAATGGCTTGGTTGTGCAAATGGCATTACCCAAAATGCACCAACCTTGTTAAGTAATATGCTAAATTGTGCGCTAAGAGGCAAATGGTGCGCTTTTAACAGATCATTCTATTCAAATATATCTACAGTGTTTAAAAATACGACAGTATACGGGATAACTTACCCTAATCCGGCACCAAATATTTTATTTAGTTCAGAAGGTGGCAAAAGCTCAGCTCAACATTGTTCTTCAGCTTATTCTAGTCTTTCTCCTACTCAATTAGGAACTTATTACACTAACCTGACCAATTATGCTTTAAGTTTTAAACCTACCAATCCCAGCAATTTGATCGTTGTAGCGAACATAATTAAAGACAATAGGAGTATTTTAACTAATGGATCTGGTTATTATACAATTTATTGGACGATGAGTGCAACATATGCAGTTAGAAATTGTATAGAAGAACCAGATAAATAAACTAAATTAGTTATTTCAATTTTAAATTGAGGGATTATGCTTAAGAGCATTCCCTCGATTTCTAATTTGAGATTTGACTTGACAATAAATGAAAAAATATAGCTTGTTTTTTATTTCATTTGTACTTAGTTGTTTCCAAATTTACGCTCAAATTTTTGGCTTAAGGCAACACAATCCCGAAAAATATTATAGCTCACTGCTGCCTTCAACAAGTACAACCTTTGCAAGCGTATATTGTGTAAATTATGGTGTGCCTTCAAATAAATTTCAAAACCAAATACTTGTTTTCGACGCAAATCACCACCTTATTGACAGTATTGCTCAGCCTAAAAACATTTCATGCCCCATCCAATATCCACTTAGAGTAAATGCCCAAGTTTACAATACAGGCTTTGAAGTCGATAGTTTGAATAGTGGTTTTGATTACAGACTCATCGTTACAAAATCAGACACAAACAATCATATCCAAAACATTAAAGTGTTAAGTCCTTTTTTGTACGGCTTCAGGTATTCAAATATCGTTTATCTCAACAACAATTATTACTTAAGCATCAGCTCAAACTATCACAACGGAACATTTGTATACAAATTGAATAATAACTTACAAAAAACCGACTCTCTGTTTCTTTTTAATAGTACTAATTTCCAAATAAATATTTTCAACAACAATCTCCTCTTAAACGGAAGCTCGTTTCCAAATTGCGCCACTAATTTATCGGGTTATGCCCAAAAATTAATGATCGACACCGCTTTAAATATTATTTCATGCAAAGAATTAAATAGCCTGAACACTTCTACCTTAAGTAGTTGCAACATGACAATGGGTATTCAAGGCGGCTATTGCAAAATTCAACCACTCAGCAACACCAAATACTTGGCAATTGGAAGTGATTACTACAATTGCTCCGCGAATTATGCCATTATCAATGCCATACTTGATAAAAATGATGCCTTAGTTTCTTATAAGCTTTACGGCGACAATAGAACAAAAAATTATTTAGACTTAACCAATTATTTGGCAATACACAACAATCAAATATTGACGCTTGGCGTGATTGGTCACGACTTTCAAACTTTGCAAACGCAACAATCGAAGCCATCGAAATTATTCATCAATAAACTGGATACCTCCGGAAATGAAATTTGGGTGAAAGAATTTGGCGGAGATATGTATTACAGACCTCAAAGCATAATATTCGCCAATGACGGAGGTTGTTTAATTGCCGGCTTAAGATATGATTCCATATACGCATCAAGTATAGGATTAACGAATATCATGCAATCCTTTTTACTTAAACTCGATGCCAATGGCAATTACAATGCCCTTGGTTTAACCGAGAATGGTAAAAATGTAAGCAATCAAATAAAATGTTTCCCTAACCCGGCGCAGCAAACTTTATTTTTTGATGTACCTTTTGAAGAAAACATTGAAGTTGAAATTTTTGATTTATTGGGCAGAAGGGTTTTACGAAAAGAAAATTACAAGAATTACACTGCCATTAATATTGAAGGCCTGGCGCAAGGGGCGTATTTGTATCAGATTAAAACCAAAACAAGTTTTTATTCGGGAAAGTTTTTAAAGACCTCCGATTAAAGTTTTATTTTCCTTGGTAAATGCTGGCATGAAGACTTTAAAAAGTTGGGAGATTTGGAATCAAAAATAATTTCAAACTATTTTTGAAACTGATCATTTTTCTACTTCCTCAAATTAATCGATTCATATCTGAAGTGTTAAATTTTTTGATTCTGCGTTTTATTGTATTACATTTGATTAAACCTAATCTTAAACCCCATGAAAACAAAACACTTTTTATTTGCCTCTATTGTATCAGTAGTGGC
>CANGGP010000152.1 GCA_947453445.1 Sphingobacteriaceae bacterium | reverse complement strand
ATGCTGGCGTTTTCTTTCACCTTTTTGGCCAACTGATCGTTCGATGGATTTACAATGGCTTCATAAGGCGCTTTAAACAAGGCACTCAACGAATCCATGCGTTTATTGTCCATCTTATTGGCTTCCATCAATTGCTGAAACGCTTTGTTCAATGAATCCAAACGTATCTCACGTTGTTTGCCAATGTCTTGAAAGGCCAAAAACAAAGACGTTTCCGGCGATCCTTCGGTTTTGTAAGTATTCGCCAAATCTTTAATATCGGCGGTAATGTTCACCTTATCGGCACTGTCCAATACCAACATCGCAAAATTTTGTTGGTTTAATTTAATACGGTAAAATCCAATCTTTGGGGTGTATTGCAAAAAATCAAATTCACCTTTGTCGTTTATCACGGCACTGTCAACAATCACCGGCTGCACCGAGCTGAGTTTTTCCAAATAAATGGTTTCGCCATTGCTGTTGCTTAATTTACCTTTTAACTCAAAAGGGGCATTCATTTTTTTGGCACCGCAGGAAGCTAAAAAAGCGGTGGTGGCAATCAGCACGATACTTTTAATCATTGTATTCATTGATTTTGTTTTTATTTTTTATCAAGACTTTCTTTCATTAATTGGTTTAGCATTTTAGGATCGGCCTTGCCTTTGCTCAACTTCATCACCTCACCCACAAACAAACCCAACAAACCCACTTTACCATTTTTGTATTCAGTTACCTTGTCGCCAAATTTGTTCAAGGCCTCATCAATCCATTGTTGCAATTCGCCACTGTCGCTGTTTTGAATCAAATCAAAAGCCTTGGCAATGTCTTCAGCACTTTTACCGGGCTGCAAAATCATTTCAGGAAACAACTTGGTGCTCGCAGCGGTATTGCTAATTTTTCCGCTGTCGATCAAAGCAATAATTTCAGCGATTTGTTTGGGCGCTAAATTTAACTCCGAAAAATGCAAAGCCTTTTCGTTGAGGTACGATTTAATCGGACCCATCAGCCAATTTGCTGCCGCCTTGTAATTTTTGTGTGCTGCAACAATGGCATCAAAATAAGCCGATACCTCTTTCGATTCTATAATTTGGTTGGCATCGTATTCACTCAGTTGGTAAGTGCCCGTGTACAACTTAAACAAAGCGCTCGGCAAGGTTGGTAAGCTCGATTTTATTTTGGCAATATAATCTTGTGTCACCATCACCGGCTGTAAATCAGGCTCCGGAAAATAACGGTAATCGTTGGCGTTTTCTTTGCTTCTCAACGAAAAGGTTAAATCCTTCACGGCATCAAAACTGCGGGTTTCAACGGCAATGTCTTGCCCGGCTTCTATTAAATCAATCTGACGTTTAATTTCAAAATCAATGGCACGTTGCACATTGCGGAAGGAGTTCATGTTTTTTACTTCCACTTTTTTGCCATAACTGTTCGCACCTTTCAGCATTACTGAAATGTTGGCATCGCAACGCAACGAACCCTCTTCCATGTTACCGTCGCAAATGTCGAGGTAACGCACCAATTTACGCACTTCGGTAAGGTAGGCATAAGCCTCTTCGCCGCTACGCAAATCAGGCTCGGTTACAATTTCCAATAAAGGTGTACCGGCACGGTTCAGATCAATCAAGGTATCGAAGGCATCAATGTCGTGCATGCTTTTACCGGCATCCTCTTCCATGTGAATGCGGGTAAGGTTCACGCGCTTTTCGTTGCCGTCTTTTAACTTGGCATCGAGGTAACCGCCGGTGCAAATAGGCGTTTTATCTTGTGTAATTTGGTAACCTTTGGGTAAATCGGCGTAAAAATAATTCTTGCGGGCAAACTGGTTTTCCTCGCGAATGTTGGCATTCAAGGCAATGCCCAGGCGAACGGCAAACTCAATGGCCTTTTTATTAACCACAGGCAAGGTGCCCGGGTGACCGAGGGTAACCACACTCACATGACTGTTCGGCAAACCACCGTACTCAGCCAAATCGTTGCTATACATTTTTGATTTGGTCAGCAATTGAATGTGGCATTCTAGTCCAATTACGGCTTGGTATTTATCGTAGATACTCATAAATATTGAAGCGTAAATATACTGTTTTTTGATAGTTGAATATTGCCAAATTATGAGAAGAATTCGCAAAAGTATTAAGCTACTTTGGGCGCATGTCAAAACAACAAAACCCCCTTGTCTGCCTGCTGTGTTTTGATGTTTTGCCACCGGGCTTTCCGTTCCAAGTCCTCGCCACTTCGCTATCGCTTCGTGTCTGTGGGCTTTCCACTGCAATCCCTTGCGCAAAATACCGGCATTTAGTATTATGGAACAGCTTGTTTTTTAGTTTTTTCACCGCTTAAAAAAATATAAAGAAATATGAAATAACGTTATTTAAATTCCCTGCAATCCGCTTTGGGACAAGTTGTTTCAACACCTCTTTGATTCTTCAATTATAAAATTCTCAGAGACCCTGAAACCAGTTCAGGGTGACTTCGTAATTTATGTTTCCGCATCTCAGCCCCACCGTCTTGCTGAACTTGTTTCAGCATCTCTCTTTTTTTTCAATTATAAAAAGCTCACAGAGCCTGAAACGGCTCTTAAAGCGTACAGAGCTACGTTACCTCCCTAAGTAATTTCAACATCTCTAAAAATCCTAAAACAATTACAATTTACAATTGAGAACTGTGTGTAGTTGAAGTGTAAAAAACTTAAGTTTAAAGTTTATGACAATTTTAAACTTATGGGAAATCCGCGTGCGCAGGCCATGGCAAGGCGCGGCGCAGAGTTGCGTGAATTGAATACTTTAAGTAAAAAATTTCGAAATCTAGCGTGGAATTAACGCGTAAGCACCCCACTGGTGGTCGGCCTCATGGAAATTTCCGTTAAGAAATCAATGGCGGTTCAAAGGCTGTTCCAAAAAATTGTTCCAACAAATAGGCGTTTAGTTTTTCTGTGATCAATTTTTTGGAATGATTGTGCGTAGACGCTTTGTTGTTTGAGTTCCGCTTTTTCTGCGGAACGAGTTCAAAGCGTCGGCTTGAACCGCCATTGATTTTAGGAAATTTCCATGAAGCCTTGATTTTTTGTTTCTTTT
>CANGGP010000151.1 GCA_947453445.1 Sphingobacteriaceae bacterium | reverse complement strand
ATGTGCAAAGCGGTATTGAGTATTATTATTTTATCGAAATCAAACAAGCCGATGGCGATTGGATTGTAACATCCCCCATTTGGTTTAAAGCACAAGCACCTCTGAAAACAAAGGCCACAGAGGCTTTTGAAGAGCTACGAATAAATTTTAATGCAACAAACAAATATTTGAGTTTAAGTTGTAGCGATGCAACATTGCACAAGCTACAAATTTTAGATTTAAATGGACAGCTGCTCATTGACACAAGTTTTTCGGGGCATGATGCGCAAATATCTTTGATTGGATTAAACCCCGGTCTTTATTTGATGCGGCTCACATCAGTGTATGGAACGCAAAGCAAAAAATTACTAATCCTTTAAATGGTCGATTATTTTTCGGCGGCCCTTTGTAAACGGTCATTGATGGCCAATCCCAATCCTTGCTTGGGCAGGTATTCAGCCAAAAGAACATCAGCATCACTTTCATCGGCCAAACGCAAAAGTTTAAATAAATTCAGTGCCGCTTCATTTAAATCTGCTTTTTCTGATAAATTGTAAATGCTGCAATGGCTGTTGTTAATTTCAATTTTTCCAAAAGCAATCAAGGCCATTTTTTTGTTCGGAAAATTATTCGCGTTTTCCTTAAAACTGCCCATGAACAGAGGTTTTCGCGGCGCATAATGACTTTTTAACTGCCCCGGCGCCAAAGGATTACTCGATTGATTTAAACGCAAACTTATTTTTCCAACCAAGGCTTCAATTGTTTCTACAGTTAATCCGCCCAAGCGGTAAAGTACCAATTCATCGCCTTCAACACCCACAATGGTGGATTCTAAACCAACGCCGCATTCTCCGCCATCCAATATGAAAGGAATTTTATCACCCAATTGTTGGTTCACGTGTTGGGCTGAAGTAGGACTAATATATCCGAAGGGGTTGGCACTTGGGGCAGCCAAAGGAAATGGCAATGCCTTGAGTAATTGTAAAGTTAAGGGGTGATTTGGCACCCTTAAGGCCACCTGTGTTAATCCCGAACAAACAATATCCGGCACAATTTCTTTTTTAGGAAGCAGTATGGTTAATGGTCCGGGCCAAAAAGCCGTGGCCAGTTTTTTTAAACGCGCATCATTCCAGTTGGCATATTTTTCAACCGCATCAATGCCCGAAAGGTGCATGATGAGCGGGTCGAAGCTCGGTCGTTGTTTGGTTTCAAAAATGGCGAGTACGGCCTTTTCATTCAAGGCATTGGCGGCCAATCCATAAACCGTTTCGGTGGGTATGGCCACAAGTTTACCTTGCAGAAGTAATTGTATTGCTGTATCGACTTTTTGACCAATGCTTGCCACGCCGCAAAGATAGTATTCGAAATAAAATCAATTGCCATTCATTAAAATAATATTGATGTAAATCATGTTATGTGGCGAGGCATCGCTATTTGGGGGCATTGAAAAAAGAGTATATTTGTTATCCGCTATGAATCGCAGTATTATTATAAAGGATAAGCCATTTAAGCCATTTATAAAACACGCTGATATTTTATTGCAGGTAAAAAAAATGGCGGAAGAAATCAATGTGAAGCATGCCAATGATTTGCCATTGTTTCTGGTAGTGCTCAACGGTTCATTTATGTTTGCCGCCGATTTATTAAAAGAAGTCAATATCCCTTGTGAAGTTTCCTTTGTTAAACTTAGCTCCTACAGCGGAACAGAAAGCAGTTTAAAAATAAAAGAGCTCATTGGTTTAAATGAAAATTTAAATCAGCGCCATGTGGTTATTGTTGAAGATATTGTGGATACCGGACACACCATACAAAATGTGAGAGACATGATTTTAGCAAAGGGGGCCGCTTCGGTAAAAATTGCTTCGGTATTTTTTAAACCCGAGGTTTATTCCAAAGATTTAAAAATAGATTACATCGGTTTCGAAATTCCTAATAATTTTGTGGTGGGCTATGGATTAGATTATGATGGCCTTGGTCGCAACTTAAAAGATTTACATGTTTTAGTTTAAAAATAATGCATATGGAAAAAATGATGAATATAGTTTTGTTTGGCCCTCCGGGCGCCGGCAAAGGAACACAATCAGAAAATTTAATCAATAAATATGGTTGGGTGCATTTGAGTACCGGCGATATTTTAAGATCAGAAATTAACCGCGGTACCGATTTGGGTAAACGTGCCAAAGAAATTATGGACCGTGGCGAACTGGTAGGTGATGACATTGTAATTGGAATGATTGAATCGAAATTGGATGAAAATCCACATGCCAAAGGATTTATTTTTGATGGTTTTCCGCGCACCACTGCCCAAGCCATTGCTTTGGATGATTTGTTGCAAAAGAAAGGCACAGGCATTAGCGCCATGATTGCGCTTGAGGTAGATGATGATGAATTGTTGAAACGTTTATTATTGAGAGGTAAAGACAGCGGCCGTGCCGATGATCAAAATGAAGAGGTGATTAAACGACGTATTCAAGAATACAATAACAAAACATTGCCTTTAAAAAATTATTATACTGAACAAGGAAAATTCCATTCAATTGAAGGCATTGGTACCATTGATGAAATTTTTAAATCAATTGTTGATCGCATTGTTTTTTTAAATGCAGAAATGGATTTAACATCCTTGGAAACAGAAATTGAACACTTGGATTTAACCATTCAAGATTTTGATGTGGCTGATGATATTGCACCGGAGTGGTTACTCGAAATTGATGCCATTAAACGCGCTGAAGCTGAAGAGGCTGAAGAGTTAAAGGTAGCCAAGCGCCAGGAAAAAGCCGTTTTAAAAAACAAAACGGATAAAAAACCTGTTGCCAAAAAACCTGTTGCCAAAAAACCGGCAACAAAGAAAGCAGCAACCAAAAAAGCGGCCGTTAAAAAAACGGCTACTAAAAAAATTGTGAAAAAAGCGACAAAGAAAGTTGTGAAGAAGGCAACAAAAAAAGTGGCGCCTAAGGCGGTTAAAAAACAACAAGTGAAAAAAGCTGTGAAAAAAGTTGCTGCAAAAAAAGTGGCAAAAAAAACAGTAAAAAAGCATATTAAAAAAGTGATCGCAAAAAAACCAGTAAAAAAAGCTGTTAAGAAAGCTGTTAAGAAAGTGGTTTCAAAAAAACCAATTACTAAAAAAGTAGTCGCTAAAAAAACCAATGCAAAAAAGTCGCTTAAAAAAGCGGGTAAAAAGCGTTAAGTTTGTGAATTAAAAATTGGCCCGGCGCCTTTGGGTGTCGGGCTTT
>CANGGP010000150.1 GCA_947453445.1 Sphingobacteriaceae bacterium | reverse complement strand
ATTTTTACAATTAATAAAATAAGTTTAAGACGAGTATGAAAATTGTTGTTATAGGAACAGGTTATGTTGGATTGGTTACTGGCACTTGTTTTGCCGAAGTGGGTGTTGATGTAACCTGTGTGGATATTGATCAAAAGAAGATTGATAATTTAAACAAAGGCATTTTGCCGATTTATGAACCGGGCTTGGAAGAAATGGTGTTGCGCAATACACAAAAGCATCGCTTGCATTTTTCAACTTCATTAAAAGATAGTATTAAAGATGCTGAAGTGGCCTTTATTGCGGTTGGTACGCCTCCCGATGAAGACGGCTCTGCTGATTTAAAATATGTGTTGGCTGTTGCGGCAGGCATTGGCGAACACATGCAAAAACCTTTGGTGGTGGTAACCAAATCAACGGTACCTGTTACCACCGCTGAAAAAGTGCGCAAAGCAGTGCAAGTTGAATTAGACAAGCGCAACAGTAAATTGGATTATTATGTGGCTTCAAATCCTGAGTTCTTGAAGGAAGGCGCTGCCATTGATGATTTTATGAAACCCGATCGTATTGTGGTTGGTACCGATCGTGCGGAAGCCGAAGACATTATGCGCAAATTATACAAGCCGTTTTTGTTGAATGGCCATCCAATTATTTTCATGGATATTCCAAGCGCTGAAATGACAAAGTATGCAGCCAATGCCATGTTGGCTACAAAAATTAGTTTTATGAATGATATTGCGAACTTATGCGAAATAATGGGTGCCGATGTAAACATGGTGCGCAAAGGCATTGGTAGCGACGGTCGTATTGGTCCTAAATTTATTTACCCGGGTGTTGGTTACGGGGGCAGTTGTTTTCCTAAAGATGTAAAGGCCTTGATTAAAACTGCCAAAGAACAAAAATACAACATGCGCATTTTAAATGCCGTAGAAGAAGTTAACGAAGCACAAAAGGAAGTGTTGTTCAATAAGGTCATCACACACTTTAATAATAATTTAAAAGGTAAAACTTTTGCATTATGGGGTTTATCCTTTAAACCAAAAACCGACGACATGCGTGAAGCACCAAGTTTGGTGATTATTGAAAAATTATTAAAAGCCGGCGCCTCAGTGGTGGCCTACGATCCGGTTGCTATGCATGAAGCGCAACGCATGCTCGGTGATACAATTGCATATTCAACCGATATGTACGACACCTTAAACCAAAGTGATGCTTTGTTAATCGTTACCGAATGGCCTGAATTCAGAGCCCCTGATTTTGATGAAATGAATAAGCGTTTGATTAATAAAGTTATTTTCGACGGCAGAAATATTTTTGATTACAAAGACATGAAAGCCATTGGTTATGATTATTATTGTATTGGCATTAATACACAAATCAAAAAATAAATTTTGTTCAATATTTTTAGCATCCAATTTTTTATTTATACAGAAGCATGAGTCAAAAAAGAATATTAATCACAGGTGCTGCGGGCTTTTTAGGCTCTCATTTGTGCGATCGTTTTATCAAAGAAGGCATGCATGTAATTGCCATGGATAATTTAATTACCGGCGATTTAAAAAACATTGAACACCTTTTTAAATTAGAGCATTTTGAATTTTACCACCATGATGTATCTAAATTTATTCATGTACCGGGGCATTTAGATTATATCCTGCATTTCGCTTCCCCGGCCAGTCCGATTGACTATTTAAAAATTCCAATTCAAACATTAAAAGTGTCATCACTTGGCACACACAATGTATTAGGATTGGCAAGGGTTAAAAAGGCACGCGTATTGGTGGCTTCTACTTCTGAAGTATACGGCGATCCGCATGTTCATCCGCAAACTGAAGAATATTGGGGCAATGTAAATCCTGTTGGTCCGCGCGGTTGCTACGATGAAGCCAAACGTTTTATGGAAGCCATTACCATGGCCTATCACGAAGTACACCATGTAGAAACCAGAATCATTCGCATCTTTAATACGTATGGTCCACGCATGCGCCTGAACGACGGCCGTGTGTTGCCTGCATTTATTGGCCAAGCTTTGCGCGGCGAAGATTTAACCATGTTTGGTGATGGCAGTCAAACACGCAGCTTTTGTTATGTGGCTGATTTGGTTGATGGGATTTACCGTTTATTGATGAGTGATTATCATTTGCCCGTAAACATTGGCAATCCGAGTGAAATCACAATCAAAGAATTTGGTGAAGAAATTTTAAAATTAACCGGTGCAAATCAAAAATTAATTTCATTGCCTTTGCCAAAAGACGATCCAAAACAACGTCGTCCGGATATCAGCAAAGCCAAAGAAATTTTAGGATGGGAGCCAAAAGTAAGCAGAGCAGAAGGTTTAAAAATCACCTTCGACTACTTTAAATCGCTAAGCAAAGATGATTTAAATAAAGTTGAACACCGCAAGTTTGCTTAATTATTTTCCTGTTTCGTATTTCTCGATGATACGCCTTACCAATTTGTGACGTATCACATCGGTGTTGTCGAGCTCAACAAAACTAATGCCCTCTACTTTTTTTAGTAATCGAATGGCTTGCAACAAACCGCTGGGTTGTTTACTTGGTAAATCAATCTGTGTAACATCACCGGTCACAATAAACTTCGCATTGGCACCCATGCGGGTTAAAAACATTTTCATTTGACTTTCGGTGGTGTTTTGGGCTTCATCCAATATAACAAAGGCATTGTCTAATGTACGTCCGCGCATAAAGGCCAATGGCGCAATTTGAATCACTCGATTTTCAACGTATTGATTGAGTTTGTCGCTTGGAATCATGTCCGACAAAGCGTCGTACAATGGCTGCATATAAGGGTCGAGTTTTTCTTTTAAATCGCCGGGCAAAAAGCCCAAGTTTTCGCCTGCTTCAACAGCGGGACGTGTAAGAATTAATCGTTTTACTTCTTTATTTTTTAATGCCCGCACTGCCAAGGCTACAGCGGTGTAGGTTTTTCCGGTACCGGCAGGACCAACGGCAAACAGCATATCGGTTTTGGAAATATCGTTGAGCATTTTTTTTTGGTTTTCGGTTTTGGCTTTAATCACTAAACCATTGTTACCAAATAAAATAATGTCCGAATTCAAAGCATTTTCTTTGTTTTCGATGAGGTTGTCGCCTGTTTGTCCTAATAAACGTTCAATCGCTGCATCTGTTAACACACCGGTTTTGAGGTAATGTTCACTTAATAACTGAAGCTTTTTTTCGAAGTTCGCAATTTCGGTTTTTTCACCCAACACCTTTAAGGAGTAGCCACGCGCCACCAATTTAAGTTTAGGGAAGTGTTTTTTGATAATGTTGAGCTTGGCATCGTTTACGCCATAAATTTCAACCGGTTCAATATTATCGAGGGTAATTATTTTTTCGTGCATGTATGAATGGCTTGCTGTT
>CANGGP010000149.1 GCA_947453445.1 Sphingobacteriaceae bacterium | reverse complement strand
CAAGGATGATCATTTTTACGAATTGGCTTTGTTGCTGCACACCTTCATGGTGTTTTTGAGCGGAGATTTTGGCGGAGGTTTTCATAACGTTTGGTTTTAATGTGTTAGTTTTCTGATACAAAGTAACGGCGCTTTAAGCGCATATTTTTTTTACAAAAGGTCTTACTATTGCATATGTAAGATTTTGCCTATTTATGGGTATAAAAAAAACGCTTCCATCAGGAAACGTTTACAAGAAAACCTCAAAACCATTACTGTTAGAGTCTTTCAGACACACATGAAAAAAATAAAAATAAAATACGCAAGTAGAAATTTTAAAACAATTTTCTTAATTATCTGTGTTTAATGTATAAAAACATCATCAAGCGATAAAATAAGCACAGGACTGTGGTTGAATGGCACTTCATCTTTAATCTGAGAAGATTATATGACCCGGCGAGTTTAAAACAAGGCCATGTAAAACCAAAAACAAGACCCCATGATAATACCTACTTTTACTGCTCTTTCGCAATATATATGCCTTTTACAGCAACAATCCCGTGCCTAATTTTAATTCTTTTTTCTAACATAGTCCTCCTTTTCTACGAACTGCTCTATGCACAACAGTATTTGTTACCGATATCGGGCAATCGTTCCAAAATATCAAAAACAGTTTCACTGAGAATTGGTTTAATGATTAAATCATTAAATCCCTCCGAAATATACCAATCCCGTAAATGAGCGTATGCAGTCACAGCCACTATTTTGGTGTGTTTAAATCTTTTATGTTGTCTTAAATTTCGCATTACACGGATGCCATCCATTTCGGGATCTCCCAAATTAATGTCCATTAAAATAATTTGAAAGTCCTTGTTCTCTAATATTTCCAAGGCATCATAACCATTAGTCACACACTCCACTTCATAACGATCGGCGAGTACTTTTTTGGCAATGTAACTTTGTAATACATCGTCTTCTACAACCAATATTCGATTATTTTCTTGAGTTTTCATAAACAACCTCCCTTTCTTAATCTTACACCGCTTAATCTATTTCATGTTTTAATTTTATGCCATGCATTAAGCTTTTTTCTGTATTTGTTTTTTTGAGCTTTGGTGTATTACTTCAAAAGTGTATAGTAGCGTGGCACCTAAATTTAAACTAAAGGCCTCGCGACCGTTTTGTAAAGTATGTGCGTATTCAAAATGTCGAAAGGCGCCCAATCCCGAATACACTTTTAAAGCAAAGGCATTCGAAAAATTATATTGCATTTGAACGCCAAATCCTGCCTCAGCAGTCGACACTTTTACATCTTGCCAATTCACGTCCTTTTCGGCATTGGTTAATTGCTCATATTCTATAAAATTCGACGATAAACCAATGGCCTTGTTGTATTGTAAATAGGTGTAAAAATTAATCTGTAAAATATCGCGGTGGGTTTTTTTATAAAATAACATTTCACCAAAATCCAATGAATCGCTGTGGGTTAAACACACGATTTCATAATCGTCTTTTAAAATACCGGTCAAATTTCTTGAATAGGATACCTTTAAGCCACTAAACTGATTATTTGAAGTATAGATCAATGGTGCAATCGAAAAGGCGTTGTAGTTTCGATTAATCACCAATCCCGGTGAATAAAAGGCTGCATGACCGTTACCGGAACTTAAATAATCGATTCCTATATCATAAAAAGTACGACCCGAAACCAAGTCTTGTGCATTGGCCATTCCAAAACTAAACAAAGCAAAAAACAAGAAGTTTAATTTTTTGATCTTGTGCTTCATACCTTGGGCTGCCGGCGCCGGGTGATTAAGACCTGATGATTGATTTGAAGTTTTCATAACCTTGGTTTGATTCATTTCACAGTACAAAGGAATGAATGATTGGTTTTTTATTTAAATTGATTGCTTCTTGAATATTTCATGTGTAAGGAAATTGATTGTAATGTGAAGACATCAAATCGGAAGCTATCAAATGGCCATATTTTTTTAAAATGATTTTAGGCTACAAGCCACTCTCCCCTAGCCTTATAAGCCAAATACAACCAAAAAAAAAATTGCAGAAGAAGAAATTGGTCAAAAATAATTGACCGGTTTTTTTTGTGTATGAATGACCACAAATTGCCACAATTGGCCTTTATTAGATCAAAATCTTACACAAAAAAAAGACAAAAAAAAGCCCGACTTTACAGCCGGGCTCCAAATTAAATTTGATTAAAATTAATTTTGATTTACAATTTTAATGGTCTTAGACTCATTTAATGAATTGCTAATCTTAATTAAGTAGTTACCTGAAGCTTGATCTTTTAAATCAACCACAGCGTTATCATCGTTTGTGGTAAAGCTTAATACAGCTTGACCAATTACGTTGTAAACTGTAATTGTGTTAGAACCTTCTAAACCACTTACCATTACTTTACCGTTAACAGCAGGGTTAGGATAAACCGCTACGTTGCTGGCGAAAGTTGAATTGTTTACCAAACCTGTACAGTTTGCAACACTTACGGTTACAACAGCAGCATTTGATTTACAACCTGTAGCACCATCGGTACCTGTTACAGTGTAGCTAACAGCGCCACTAGCAGCAGTAACTGAAGGAGATACAACAACTGAAGTAGATGAAGTAGAACCTGTGCTCCATAAGTAAGTCATACCTGATTGACCGCTTAATGTTAAAGTGGTTGATTCAGTTGATTTATTACAAACTCTTGTTCTTGTTGCAGCAGCAGAAATAGTTAAGTTAGGCAACAACACTTGTGGTGTAATACCAAACCAACCATTTAAGCCCATAGCAGCAGGAGCTGTACCACCGGCAAGTGGGAAGTTATAATAATCAGGGATCACGATGCTAGTAGCATCAGTGTAAGCCATTGGGTAATAACCGTTGGTAGGTTGAGCAACACCAATGTAATAATCTGTACCTGAAGTTAAGGCAATTGGAGGATTAAATACAAAGTTTTGAGTACTTCCTGAGTTAACAACCACAGTGTTTGATGTACCTACAATGTTACCTGTTGCATCAGAAACAACACCATACATACTTTGTCCGGTGTTTCCGCTATAAGTACCAATGGCAACCAATACATTCGTTAAAGAACAATTGGCAGGATAGTTATGTTTTGATGTAAAACAACCTGAACCTGTTGTTCCACCATAACCATAAGCTGTAGTATAAGTTACAACAGCTGGGTGAATGGCTGAACTATTACAAGTAACGCTTTGTGACCAAGTAATTGAGTTGTTTGAGTTGTTTTGATCAGGCAATACAGAAACAGTGATGTTGTTTACACCGTTAACTGTTGGATTAAAAGCAGAGAAAGTAACCATTGAAGTTGAACCGGCTGCGAAGTTTGCAATGGTTTGAATATTGCCAAAAGTGTTAGCGCCGCTTGAACCCAAAGCTACAGTTACGTTGGTCAATGCAT
>CANGGP010000148.1 GCA_947453445.1 Sphingobacteriaceae bacterium | reverse complement strand
TACAGGCGCTAATATGCTGTCGATGTTTTCAACCATGCCGTTTAAGCCGAATGGTTCATTGGTGCGATTGGGATGCTTGTCGGTGAGCACCATAAAAATCTTAAACAAAATAATGGGTAGTATCGCTGCTGCTAATTGCAATGCTGTTAATCGCCAACCAAGTTGCCGATATGCATGAAAGCAGAAGAGAAAAATAAAAACCATCAGGCTAAACACACACATGCTAAAACCCATGTAAGGATGAATTAAAAACAATGCACAATGGTAAATTAGCATGGCAATGAGCACCCTGGCTTTAGGTGCATGATAATACCTTACCAATAAATAAATTGAATAAGGTATCATGGCCGAATAAGCCAAACCAAAGTGACCGGCATTGATTTTTAAAAACTGTGGCGACAAAAGCGCAATGGCCAATGCCGAGCAAAAAGCAGTGCTTTGACTTACATTTAATTTTTTAAAGATTGAAAAAAGGATTAAGGGACTAATAAAATAATTCAAATAGATAAGTGCGTGCATAATGCCAATAGCATAGTGATGCGTAAATGGCAAACTTCTTAAAACAAAGGTGAGTAGGGGCTGACAATCGGTGTACACCACATGCTCCCCGTAAGGGTATGCCATGCCGCCAAAATGCAATGGGTTTTCATCAAATTGAATATGATACACATAAGTAAAATAATTTTTAACGGCATCCGAAGTAATGCTCGATAAGCTGGTATTCAAATGAAAAAAGATCGAATGGAAATGAAAGAAATAAATTAGTGCAGTAATGAGCAACAAACTGAATTGAATCTTCCAGGTTTTGTTAAATAAAATGTTCAATGCGCTCATTCGAAAATAAAGTTAAGCATTGAAGCGGGAAAGAAATTGTTTTTTGAAAATTAATTTAAAATGCTTTCAAATAAAAAGCGGCCGTCTTCATTAAATAATTCTTTGTCGGCTGCTCTTTCAGGATGTGGCATCATGCCAAATACATTGCGGCCTGCATTGCAAACCCCGGCAATGTTTTCCATGGCGCCGTTCGGATTGGCTTCTGCATTCACTTGTGCATGTTCATCACAATATCTGAACAATATTTGTTTGTTGTCGTTCAATTGTTTTAATGTTGCCTCATCAGCATAATATTTTCCTTCACCATGGGCAATCGGAATTTTTAAAGCTTTGTTAGTAGGTACTTTTGCGGTAAGTACACTCGAAGAATTTTCTGCCTTGATAAATACATTTTTGCAAATAAATTTTCGGCTGTTGTTATGCATCAAAGCGCCCGGTAACAAGCCGGCCTCACATAATATTTGAAATCCATTGCATACACCAAGCAAAAATCCGCCATTGTTAGCATGGGCAATTACACTTTGCATAATGGGCGAAAAACGAGCAATGGCACCGCTGCGCAAATAGTCGCCGTACGAAAATCCTCCCGGCAACACAATGTGCGTGCAGCCCTCTAAATCGGTGTTCTTGTGCCACAATTTAACCGTGTTTTGTTTCATCACGGTTTGTAATACATACACCATGTCCTCATCACAATTAGATCCCGGAAATACAACTACGCCAAATTTCATATTTTTCATATTAAAGCTCAAAAGTATTAATTCATTAGAAATAACGAATCATTTTTTTAAACAGGTTCTTAAAATAATCCCCTTTTGCTTCTCGAATTGCTCTTAAATCCTAACACACCCAATAAGCCTCTGGTAAGTTCTCGCGCCACCGTTCTGCCTATTTGTTTCATCAAAGGGTTGCTGCTCACACTTTCAATGAGTGAAGGCGCTTCCTTCTCTTTTTTTCTTTCAATTTCAGGTTCTTCTAATTCACTTTTTGTTTGAATTTTTTTACTTAAAATTTCATAGGCGCTTTCACGGTTAATCACTTCTTTGTATTTCGGCAATAACTTACTCTGCTTTAACATGGCCTCCATTTCAGCAACACTTATGCTGCCTATGCGACTTTCAGGGGCTTTTAAACGCACCGACACCAAGGGAGTAGGAATGCCTTTTTCATTTAAAGCCGTTACCAATGCCTCTCCAATACCTAAACTGGTTAGCACTTCAGCGGTATCGTAATAATTCGTAATCGGAAAATTCTCCGCTGCCTTTTTAATCGCTTTCCGATCTTTTTCTGTAAAAGCCCTCAAGGCATGCTGTACTTTTAATCCTAGTTGCGATAAAACTGCATCCGGAATATCTGTGGGGTTTTGCGTCACAAAAAATAAGCCCACGCCTTTCGATCTAATCAGTTTTACAATCGACTCAATCTGCTCCAACAAAGCATCGCTGGCATTCTTAAACAATAAATGGGCTTCATCAATAAACAAACACAATTTTGGCTTTTCAAGATCACCGGCCTCCGGAAAGGTGGCATATATTTCGGCCAACAAACACAACATAAAAGTTGAAAATAGTTTGGGCTTGTCTTGAATATCCGCCAAACTAATAATGCCGCATTGCCCGTTTCCGGCTTCATCCTTCATCAACAAATCACTTACCTCAAAACTTTTTTCACCAAAAAAAACCGAAGCACCTTGGCTTTCCAACTCTACAACTTTTCTTAAAATGGTTGAAATGCTTGTGGCGCTGATGTTACCATAAGCTTGTTGCAATTCCTTTTTGCCTTCTTGTAAACTGTGTTGCAACAATTGTTTAAAATCATCCAAATCCAAAAGTAAAAGCCCTTTGTCGTCGGCATACTTAAACAACATGGCCACAACGCCGCTTTGTGTGTCGTTTAAATCTAAAATTTTTGAAAATAAAACAGGACCAAACTCTGAAACAGTTGCCCTTAAAGGCACACCGCCTTTGTGTGTTAAACTTAAAAATTCAACACTGTTTTTCTTGGGTTCAAAAGTTAAACCCAAACTTTGGTTTCTTTCAGCTGCTCTACTTTTTAAATCACCTGTTTGTGAAAGCCCTGCCAAATCTCCTTTTAAATCCATCAACAATACCGGAACGCCCGATTTACAAAGCGATTCAGCCATTAATTGCAAACTAACGGTTTTGCCTGTGCCGGTAGCGCCTGCAATTAAACCGTGTCGATTTAATGTTTTTAATGGAATGCTAACTTGTGCTTCGGGGCACAGCTCCTGTTGATAGATGGCACTACCCAAATAAATGCTGTTTTTACCGGTGTAGGCACTTGAAATGCTTTGAATAAAATCTTCCTTGCTGTACTTCATGCAGACATCAAAAGTAAGATTTATGACTAAAAAAAATGAAAAATTTTACTGGCCTATGAGGGTAATGTCGCCGGTTTTAAAATAACTTTTGCCGTTAAGGTCTTTAAACTTGAGTTTGTACACGTAAGTTTCTTGTTTAAGTGCTGTAATACCCAAGTTGTATTGTGTTCCATCCCAAGCCTTATTAGGGTCGTTGCTGGTGAACATTTTGGCGCCCCAACGGTCGAATATTTCGAGCTC
>CANGGP010000147.1 GCA_947453445.1 Sphingobacteriaceae bacterium | reverse complement strand
TCCACTGACAGAGCATCTTTATGTTCCAAAAATAATTTGTCATTCGCAGGGTTGGGGAATACCCGAATGTCAGTTCGAGCGGAAATGTCAGTTCGAGCGGAGTCGAGAACGACATGCGGAAGCCCCACAAAATCCTGATGCACCAAAACCGTATCCCACTTCACCCCACTGCACCACAACTGCTGCCGCACCACAAAAGTTTCTGTATTGCTGCTTAAGTATTTTGGTTTAATGTATAAACCCGCCACAGTATCAATGGGTGCCGACAAAGTGCCATTGCTATTGAGTTTGTACCACGCACAACTTTCATCTATCTCCACATCCGGCTCACGACCAACAAAAACACTATCCCCCACAATGCAACTTTTATCAGGACCGGCGTAGGCGGGGAGATCGATGGGGATGCAGGAGACATCGTCTATGCAAGCATCAACATATATTAGCGGCAATGTATTAGGATTGACAAGAACGGTGTCCATTGAACCACTCGGCTTAAACATTCCAATCAGGGCATATTTTTCATTTCCATTCGCGACAAAAGTACCCATAACCGCAGTCCAGCTTAAAGTATCTACTATAGGAATACCATTTGGTGATTGCACCTGTGGGGTTAGAAATGTTAGTGCCTTAATAGTTTGTGTAATAGTATCAATAGTCTCATTTCCGAAATAAATACCGAAACCATCACTGCCCAAACTAGAAGTATTCATAATATTCACATAAAATTTCACGCAATATAATTTACCATTTACTAAATTGTTTTTAAGCCTGTTTTTAAGGTAATGCCTTTCTTTAAGGTAATTATGGTAATAAAATGTTGTTCCTGAAAAAACGTTACCAGTCCTAGGTAATTGGTATTCGGTGTTGGCCTGATTGGGAACTGAACCATTACAGTAACTAAATAAACCACCACCATTGTTATTGATGGAATCTATTGAATTCCAATATTTAGCAGCTTTTAATTCATTAGAAGTACAATTTAATGCGAATTGCTCAAATGATCCGTTGCCTATAAAATTAGCTATATTTTGGGCATGCAATCTAACTGACAAACTAATTACAATTGTTATTTGAAACAAAACAAGCTTCATTACTATTTAGAATCTTACAGTCAGGGCTTTTTTTAACATTTTACTTGCCCTTGATTTTAAAGATACAAACAAATTAAACGTTAAGCTGCAATGTAAACGCAATTTCAGCCGCAAATACGCCATCCTTCTGCTAAAACCCGGTCAATTGTTTAAGTTTTTGCGTTTTTATGCCTTTGCTTAAATCCGCTTACCAATGCCCAAAACTGCCCATTATTTTGGCATTTAGCTGCTTATCCAATGGCATGCGGCAAATTCATATTAATTGCCTATCTTTGCGGCCTTAAAAATTATTAAATGTCTATCATTAGAAACATTGCCATTATTGCCCACGTTGACCACGGTAAAACAACATTGGTTGACAAGATTTTACACACTTGTAAATTATTCAGAGATAACCAACAAACTGGGGAACTAATCCTCGATAACAACGATTTAGAGCGCGAAAGAGGAATTACAATTTTAGCTAAAAACGTTTCGGTTACTTACAAAGGAACTAAAATTAATATTATCGATACCCCCGGTCACGCCGATTTTGGCGGTGAAGTTGAGCGTGTAATGAACATGGCTGATGGTGTTATTTTATTAGTGGATGCTTTTGAAGGCCCAATGCCACAAACACGTTTTGTGTTGCAAAAAGCCATTCAAGCTGGTAAAAAAGCTTTGCTGGTGATTAATAAAGTTGATAAACCAAATTGTCGTCCTGATGAAGTACACGATGGTGTATTTGATTTGTTCTTTAACCTCGGTGCCAACGAAGATCAATTAGATTTTCCAACTGTTTACGGCTCTAGCAAACAAGGCTGGATGGGTCCTGATTATAAAAATCCAACAACCGACATCACTTATTTATTAGATACAATTTTAGAGAAAATTCCAACTGCGCCTAGACGTGAAGGAACACTTCAAATTCAAATAACTTCTTTAGACTATTCTTCTTTTATTGGTCGTATTGCGGTAGGACGTGTTTATAGAGGTATTATTAAAGAGAATATGCCAGTTTCAGTTGTGAAGCGCGATGGCAGAATTCAAAAATCTCGTATTAAGGAACTTTTTGTATTTGATGGTTTAGGTAAAGTTAAAGTGAGTGAAGTTGAAACAGGCGATATTTGTGCATTTACAGGTATTGAAGGTTTTGAAATTGGTGATACGGTTGCTGATTTTGAAAATCCTGAAGGCATGCCAACCATGCACATCGATGAGCCTACCATGAGTATGATGTTTACAATCAACAACTCTCCATTTTTTGGTAAAGATGGTAAGTATGTTACTTCACGTCACTTGCGTGATCGTTTATATAAAGAGTTAGAAAAAAACTTAGCCATGCGCATTGAAGAAACAAGTTCTCCTGATTCGTATTTGGTATTTGGTCGTGGTATTTTACACTTATCAGTTTTAATTGAAACCATGCGTCGCGAAGGTTACGAAATGCAATTGGGTCAGCCACAAGTTATCATTAAAGAAATTGACGGTCAAAAATGTGAGCCGATAGAAGTATTAACTGTTGATGTGCCTGAAGAATCTTCGAGTCGTGTGATTGACTTAGTAAGCCAACGCAAAGGCGACATGTTGGTGATGCAACCAAAAGGTGATTTAATTCACATGGAATTTGAAATTCCTGCACGTGGTATCATTGGATTAAGAAACAATGTATTAACCGCCACAGCAGGTGAGGCCATCATGGCGCACCGTTTTAAAGCTTTTGAACCTTGGAAAGGACATATCCCTAGCCGTATTGCAGGTGTATTAATTAGTAAAGACAAAGGCACGGCAGTAGCATACAGTATTGATAAATTACAAGATCGCGGTAAGTTTTTTGTTGAAGCAGGTGATGAAATTTACCCGGGCATGATCATTGGCGAACACATTCGTCCTGATGATTTAGTGGTAAACGTATGTACCGAAAAACAATTAACCAACATGCGTGCGAGTGGAACCGATGAGAAGATGCGCATTGTACCAAAAATAAAATTCAGTTTAGAAGAATCGATGGAATACATTCAAGCTGATGAGTACGTTGAAATTACACCAAACTTTATCCGTTTACGTAAAATTCATTTGGATGAAAACACCCGTAAGCGCATGAGCAAGCAATTGGAAGCGCAGTAAGTTGTTATTAATAGCCACTAATTGCACGAATTAACACGAAAATAAATGAAGCCCTCAATCAGAAATGATTGGGGGTTTTTTTGTGGAATTAAATTCCGGTTTCGGATGAAGCAAGCATTTCTAAAAATTAAAGGCCGATAAAAAATTCTTCGGCGCTGCTAAACTCCTTTCTGTTCGGCTCCTCCGGAGCCGTTTAATTTTAAGCCTTGTTGTTTTAAAACTGTTTTGCTCTTTTGGCGCAATTAAAATCAAATATTAATTTAATT
>CANGGP010000146.1 GCA_947453445.1 Sphingobacteriaceae bacterium | reverse complement strand
CCTTCAGATCCCAACACAGAGGTGTTACAGATGTAAATTTCTTCTTGTTTAGACTTACTAAATTGTATGCTTAAGATCTTTACTCCACAGGTTTTGGTCCTGATCCTGAACTGGTTGCCACGTTCAATAAGGTTTACAGAGGTTCAAAAAAAAAGACAAGTCAATTAAAAACTGACTTGTCTCATCTAGTACCCGGGACGGGACTTGAACCCGTACATCCGTGAAGATACAGGATTTTAAGTCCTGCGTGTCTACCAATTCCACCACCCAGGCAAGGTGATATTAAAAAAAAGAGCTTTACAGCTCCTTCTTTTGAGCGAAAGACGGGTCTCGAACCCGCGACCTTAACCTTGGCAAGGTTACGCTCTACCAACTGAGCTACTTTCGCTTATTCAACCCCGCTACATCAGCATAAACGCCTCTGTTTTGTGATTGGGTTTGCAAATGTACAGATATTTTTAATTCTGCAAAAAAAAATTTCAATGTTTTTTAATTTCCCTAACCACCTATCAAACGCTTTATTTCGTTCAACTTCAACAAGGCCTCCACAGGCGTTAAAGTATTAATGTCTATATCCAAAATGTCTTCCTTCAATTGCTGCAATACCGGGTCGTTTAATTGAAAAAAACTGAGCTGCATATCCGATTGCCCCGCCGCCTTTATCTTCGCACTGCCATTCACCTCCAAGCCGCCCTCTCCTTCAAATTCAAACTCATGTTCTTTCTCCAATTTTTTTAATATCACATTCGCCCTGTCAATAACAAAAGCCGGCATACCGGCCATACGCGCCACATGTATCCCAAAACTATGCGCACTGCCACCCTCCGCCAACTTGCGTAAAAAAATAATTTTATTGCCGCTTTCCTTCACCGATACATTGTAATTCTTAATCCTCGGAAAATACTGACACATGTCGTTCAACTCATGATAATGCGTCGCAAACAAGGTCTTGGCGCGTTTGTCAGGTTGATTATGCAAAAACTCTGCAATGCTCCAAGCAATCGAAATACCATCATAGGTCGATGTACCCCTGCCAATTTCATCCAACAATATTAAACTGCGATTACTCAAATTATTTAAAATACTCGCCGTTTCATTCATCTCCACCATAAAGGTCGATTCGCCCGAACTAATATTATCCGTGGCACCAACTCGCGTAAATATTTTATCTACAATGCTCAATTCGGCCGAACGCGCTGGTACATAACAACCTATTTGCGCCAATAAAACGATTAATGCGGTTTGACGCAGCAAGGCCGATTTACCGCTCATGTTCGGACCGGTAATCATCATAATCTGACAAGTTTCATTGTCTAAATACACCGAATTGCTCACATAATCCTGCCCTACAGCTAACTGTTTCTCAATCACCGGATGCCGCCCTTCTTCAATTTTTAGTGCAAATCCTTCGTTAAAAACAGGTCGATGATAATTGTTTTGAATCGCCAAACCGGCAAAACCGCAAAACACATCCAACTTGGCCAACAATAGCGCGTTGTGCTGTATCGGCAACACATATTGCCCAACCGTTTTTAATAAATCCTCATACAAATGCTGCTCAATGGCCAAAATCTTTTCCTCAGCACCCAAAATCTTTTCCTCGTAAGTTTTTAACTCAGGTGTAATATAACGTTCCGCATTGGTGAGCGTTTGTTTTCTAATCCATTCCTGTGGCACCTTGTCCTTGTGCACATTCGTCACCTCTAAATAATAACCAAACACATTGTTGTAGGCCACCTTTAACGACGAAATACCCGTGTTTTCAATTTCTCTTTGCTGAATTTGCAATAAATAATCCTTGCCATGGTAAGCAATGCTGCGCAATTCATCCAATTCGGCATGCACCCCGGTATTAATCACCTGTCCCTTTAAAACAGCCACCGGCGCATCATCATTCAACACCTTGTTTAACTCCGCGTACAAAACATCACAGGCATTAATCTGGTCCGAAATCTGCTCCAAACTTTTATTGCCGCTGCCTTTTATCTTTTCTTTAATCTCACTAATCAACACCAACGATTTTTTTAAATGCACCAACTCACGTGGATTAATGCGCATCGCCGAAGCCTTTGAAATCAAACGTTCCAAGTCACCAACTTCTTTTAGTAAGGCCAATAAATCTTCACGCACCGTTTCTTCAGCAACAAAATAAGTAACCGCATCCAATCGTTCATTAATGCGCTGAATGTCTTTTAAAGGCAAAGCCAAATACCGCTTCAACAAACGCGAACCCATGGCACTAACGGTTTTGTCAATGACGTTAATTAAACTCCGCCCGTTTTCATGGTTACTTTGATACAGCTCCAAATTGCGAATCGTAAACTTATCCAACCACACATAGGCATCCTCTTCTATACGACTCACTTTATTAATGTGCCTCAACTTGTCGTGTTTGGTATCATTCAAATAATACAACAAAGCACCGGCAGCCTGCACCGATAAACGATGGTCTTCAATACCAAAGCCACGCAGCGAAGTGGTTTCAAAATGTTTGGTCAAACTTTCGTAGCCGTAATCGTAAGTAAAGGCCCAATCATCCAATCCAAAAGAATAAAATTTCTCTGCCAACAACTCATCCATCTGCCCACGCTTATTCTTCTCAAACAAAATTTCATTGGGCTTAAAATTTTGAACCAATTTTTCAATGTAATTTAAACTTCCTTGTGCCACCAAAAATTCACCGGTCGATACATCACACAAAGCAATGCCGCCGCTTTCTTTTTCAAAATGAATCGATGCCAAAAAATTGTTTTGTTCATGATTCAAAATCTTGTCGTTAAAACTTACCCCCGGCGTTACCAATTCAGTAATGCCGCGCTTCACAATGCCTTTCACCATCTTGGGGTCTTCCAACTGATCGCAAATGGCCACACGATAACCCGCCCGAACAAGTTTGGGTAAATAAGCATCCAACGAATGGTGCGGAAAACCCGCCAATTCAATGTGCGAGGCCGAGCCATTGGCACGTTTGGTCAATACAATTCCCAAAATTTTGGAAGCCTTTATCGCATCATCACCAAAAGTTTCGTAAAAATCACCCACCCGAAACAACAAAATGGCATCAGGGTACTTGGCTTTAATGCTGTTGTATTGCACCATTAAAGGTGTTTGTTTTGTTTCGGCTGTTTTCGACATCAAGGACCACGAATTTACAGTTCAAATGTAAAAGTGCCGCATTTAATTTTAAACAAGTGCAAAGCCTTTGTTAATACTGTTTTTTCTGCTGTTATTTTTTTGGGCGTGCCCCCTGAAGCTCGCGCTATCGTGAATCACATCCAATGCGCTCAGCTTCAGGGGTCGGGCTTTCCGCTGCAAGTCCTCGGCCCGCAAGAACAGGCGGGCCTCCGGGCTTTTCACTGCAATCCCTCACGCAAACAATCTATTTATCAAATTGCGAACACATCAACATCTGAACTTCTATTGCATTAAATCATTCCTCTATAATTTTTTGGGCGTGCCCCCTGAAGCTCGCGCCATCGTGAATCAGATCCAATGCGCTCAGCTTCAGGGGTCGGGCTTTTCGCT
>CANGGP010000145.1 GCA_947453445.1 Sphingobacteriaceae bacterium | reverse complement strand
CAATAACAAAAAGAGAAAAGCAGACAAAAAGTTCTGCTTTTTTTATTTGCCTCAAATCCAACATTTGTTCCGAATAGTCACAATCGAAGCGTGTATCTTTGTAAGCACAAAATATGTACAAGTTAATAATCAACATGAACATTTCAACCATCAAAACAACATTATTGACAAACTGGAGCTTCATGCGTTGGTTTCGTTTTTCAATTGCCATTATGTTGGCCATTCAAGCATTTAAAATGCATGATTTATTTTCAGGTGCGGTAGGCGCTGTATTTTTGTTTCAGTCGCTTACAAACACCGGTTGTTGTGGCAGTCAAGGTTGTGCCCTTCCATCGCCGAATAACATTGAACAAAATAATGATGAACCAAGTTTCGAAGAAATAAAAGCACCTGAAAAAAAATCAACGAATATTAAATAAAAAGAATATGAAAAATAAAACTTTTCAAGAACTCATTCAATCCGAACAACCTTTGTTGGTTGATTTTTCGGCAGAGTGGTGCGGACCATGCAAAATGATGGCACCAATTCTGGAACAGTTGAAAGCTAAAATTGGCGACAAGGCCAATATTATTAAAGTAGATGTGGATAAAAATCCATCGGCCGCCGCGGCCTTTAAAGTGATGGGCGTGCCCACACTTATTCTCTTTAAAAAGGGTGAAGTAAAATGGCGTCAGTCGGGTGTAGTGCCCGTCGATCATCTAAAGTCAATCATCGAAAATAATTTATAATCCATAACACATCGAAAACATTTACACATGAAAAAGTTACTTCTTCCATCTCTTTTTATACTCTTTTTGTCTCTCATCAGCTGTCAAGGCGGTAAAAATGCCAGGGCTGGAAAAATTGAAACGGTATCAGTAGAAAGCTTTGCACAAAAACTAAATGATTCAAGCGCTGTTCAATTGCTGGATGTGCGTACACATGAAGAGTTTGAAGAAGGCCATCTTGAAGGGGCCATCAATTACAATGTGAAGGATGCAAATTTTGAGAATCAAATTGTTGCCTTAGATAAAAACAAAGCGGTTATGGTATATTGCCACAGTGGTCACCGTAGCGCCAATGCAGCCGAAATTCTCGAAAGCAAAGGTTTCAGCAAAATTTACAACCTCGATGGCGGTATCATGAAATGGAATGCAGCCGATAAAAAAACAGTTCGTAGCAGCAATGAACCTGTGTCGGATGGCATGTCGCTTGAGGAATTCAATAAACTTATACAAAGCGACAAAGCCGTATTGGTTGATTACCGAGCCAAATGGTGTAAACCTTGTATTAAAATGGCACCCATGCTCGAATCAATTGCAAAGCAACGTGCCGATAAAATGATTCTTTTACCCATTGATTCTGATCAAAATCCAAAATTGATCAAGGCCAAAGGCATTGAATCGGTGCCGGTTTTACAATTGTATCAAAAGGGACAATTGGTTTGGTCGCACAATGGTGAAATTGATGAAGCCACTTTATTAAACGAAACCAAATTATAAAAATCATGGAAGCACTCATTATTGGTAAACGCGAAGCACTCAACAATTGGGTGAGACAATTCATCACCATTATTGATGTGGAAAAAAGATTGTTTAAATTACAAGAGGGTTTATTCGGCATTTTTAAATGGGGCGATTTTAAACCTTTACCAAAAATTGATTACGTCTTGGTTTTTCGTTCCCTCTACGCCAAATGCGAAGATTGTTCGATTGAAGATACCGATGCCAATCCAAATGCTTATTACCAGGTAAGTTTGGTGTACAATAAAACCCGTAGAATCATTGTGCAAGAAACCCGCAGTAAATCTGCAGCTTTTGAATTAGCCAAAAAAACGGCCATCGCTTTAAAAACAAAATTAAAAGATTCGGCCAGCAACAAAAGCCAGAGCACCTGGTTAATGACATAAGTCAAGATTTTAATGACATGGTTTTTTTACCTTTGTAAATTATTCTTGTAAAAAATGTCTGTTCAATCTGATTCATCTTCTAAAATCGAATTGTTATCGCCATGTGGTTCATGGGAATCTTTCACTGCCGCCATTCAAGCCGGTTGTAACGCTGTATATTTCGGCATCGAACAATTAAACATGCGCTCTCAATCGAGCATTAATTTTACGGTGGATGATCTTGAAAAAATTTCGGCCATTGCTAAAAAAAATAAAATCCGCACCTACATCACTTTAAACACCATTGTATACGACCATGATTTAAAACTCATGGAAACCATTGTAGATAAGGCCAAAGCTTGCCACATCGATGCCATCATTGCTTCCGACCATGCCGTAATGGCTTATGCCAAAAAAGTGGCTATGCCGGTTCACATTTCAACACAAGCCAATATCACCAATATTAGTACAGTTGAATTTTACGCGCATTTTGCCGATGTAATGGTGATGGCGCGTGAGCTCACCCTCGAGCAAGTAAAACAAATTGTGCGCGAAATTCAGCGCCGCCAAATTACCGGACCATCGGGTAACTTAATTAAAATAGAAATTTTTGGCCACGGCGCTTTGTGTATGGCCGTTAGCGGTAAATGTTATTTGAGTTTACATTCCAATTTTGCCTCCGCCAACCGTGGGGCTTGTATTCAAAACTGTCGTAAAACATACACAGTGATTGATAAAGAAGATGGCAATGAATTGGAAATCGACAACGAATACATCATGTCGGCAAAGGATTTATGCACCATTGATTTTTTAGATAAAATAGCCGACACCGGCATTTCGGTTTTAAAAATTGAAGGGCGGGGCAGAAGCGTGGATTATGTTTACACCGCCACCAAGTGTTACCGCGAAGCCATTGATGCCATTGAGCAAGGCACATACACCAAAGAAAAAGTTGAGCAATGGAAAACTGAATTGGCCACCGTGTTTAACCGAGGCTTTTGGGATGGTTATTACCTTGGTAAAAAAATGGGTGAATGGAATGATGAATACGGATCAAAAGCCACCAAGAAAAAAATATACATTGGCAAAGGCTTAAAGTATTTTGCCAAAAATGAAATCGGCGAATTTCAAATGGAATCGCATGCTTTGACCATTGGCGATGAATTTTTAATCAGTGGTCCAACCACCGGCCTGTTACAAGGCACCGTTACCGAATTGCGCGTAAACGATCAAAAACAAGACAGTGTAAAAAAGGGAGATGTTTTTTCATTCCCTATCAAATCAAAAATTCGTTCATCGGATAAACTCTACAAAATTGTGCCGGCAAAATGATCAGGGTTTTTTTTCACCGCAGTAAATGCATTGGTTGCAATGCTTGTGTGGAAGCCGATAAACACCGTTGGCGCATTTCACGCAGCGACGGTAAAAGTAATTTGTTATCCTCCACCGAAAAAAAAGGCATCTACCGTGCCGATGTGCATGATGAAGAGTATGAATTACTCATGTTGGCTGCTGCTACTTGTCCTGTGAAAATTATACAGGTGGAAGAAAAATAGCTCAAAATTAAAACATCAAAAGTTGACACTTTTTTGCATTACAAAGGTTCCATGCAACTTATTTTCATGATTTTTTGCTGAATGGAAATGTGAAAATTTAAAATGGGGATCTGTCCTATACAGAAATCCTTGCAT
>CANGGP010000144.1 GCA_947453445.1 Sphingobacteriaceae bacterium | reverse complement strand
GCAACCGGTGTAATTTCTATCCGATTTTTTTGAATAAAGTATGTAAACTACAAACTCCATTTAATGAAAAAACCCCCGGCTTTTGCCGAGGGTTTCGTTGGTAGCGGGAGATGGATTCGAACCAACGACCTTTGGGTTATGAGCCCAACGAGCTACCCCTGCTCTATCCCGCACTATTTCTTTAATGCTATTTTCAAAATGTCAATCTCTATTCGAACCAACGCCCTTCCTTTTTAGGAAGGGTATGAGCCCAACGAGCTACCCCTTACCGATAGTTATCGGTACTATCCCGCACTATTTCTTTAATGCTATTTTCAAAATGTCAATCTCTATTCGAACAAAATACTTTCTTTTTTCAGAAAGCCTTTAAGCCCTAAGAGCTAATCCGCTTCAATCGACGCTTTCTTTCGCAAATAAGCGCCTTTTAATTGGAGTGCAAATATATAATTACTTTCTTTGTAATACAAATTAATCTTATTAACACTCCTATTTATGCATAAATCCGGCTTCGTTAGCATCATTGGTTGTCCGAATGTCGGAAAATCTACTTTAATGAATGCCTTGGTGGGCGAACGTTTGAGCATAATAACCTCAAAAGCCCAAACCACACGTCATCGCATCATGGGCATCGTTAGTGATGAACATTATCAAATCGTTTTTAGCGATACCCCGGGTATTATCAAACCCTTGTATAAACTGCAAGAGAAAATGATGCAATTCGTTATCAGCGCACTCAGCGATGCCGATGTATTTCTCTTAATCGTTGATGTTTTCGACGACATTCAACTCGAAGAATCTTATCTTCTAAAACTTCAAAAAACAGAAACCCCCATTCTTCTTTTAATCAATAAAATTGATATCACACCCCAAGAAAAATTAGAGGAAAAATTAATCTATTGGAAAGATAAACTTCCTAAAGCCGAAATAATGGCCATTTCAGCACTCGAAAAATTTAACATCGATAAAATCATGAATCGCATTGTTGAATTATTGCCCGAAGGCCAAGCATTTTACGACAAAAGCGAATTCACTGATAAACCCGAACGTTTTTTCGTTAGCGAAATCATTCGCGAAAAAATTCTTCTCAACTACAAAAAAGAAATTCCTTATAGCGTTGAAACCGTTGTTAATTCCTTTAAAGAAGAACCAAACATCATCAAAATCCAAGCTGATATTCTGGTTGAACGCGATAGCCAAAAAGGCATCATCATTGGCGATAAAGGCTCAGCATTAAAACGCGTTGGCACTCAATCTCGCATTGAAATGGAGAAATTTTTTAATAAGAAAATCTTCCTTGAGCTGTTTGTAAAAGTCGACAAAGACTGGCGTAACAACGAAAAGCGATTAAAAAATTTCGGTTACTCAGGTTAAGTAGCCATCCTATTCTTCTAATCAAAATTTAATGTCTTAAGCGGCGTTAATCGCGACAAAATTAATGTTGGCAACAACAACATCAAAGCACATACCAAAAAGGTGCCGATGTTCAATAAAACGATGTAGAGCCAATTTATTTGGATGGCCACATAATTTACATAATAAGTCTCGCCATCTAATTTTACCCACTTAAAATAATATTGCAGCAAACACAAACTAATTCCAACAATGTTTCCCCACAACATGCCCCGCCCTATTAATCTGTAACTAAGCCTCAAAAAAATATTGCGAACCGATGCATTGGTCATCCCCAACGACTTTAATAATCCTATCATATTGGTACGTTCCAAAATGAGAATCAATAGTGCAGTGATCATGTTAATGGTCGCCACCAATATCATCAACACAACAATAATCACACCATTCACATCCAATTTCTCCAACCAAATAAAGATGTTGGCATATATCTCCTTCACACTGTTTACACTGTATTTATAGCCCATCAAATCTTTCATCGCTTCCAAATTGGCATCCACGTCCTCAAATCGTTTCACCTTAATTTCATAATTGCCTACCATACACGAGTCCCAATAATTAATCTTTTGCAAATGCCTGATATCAACCAAACTCAATTTTTCATCAAAGTCTGTAAAATCTGTTTTAAAAATACCGCAAACACTAAACTTCCGACTGCGTTGCTCCGACTGTCTTACCGTTAATCCACTCACCGAATCTATTACATCATGTTGCGACAAGAAATAAATGGATACCTTATCGTTTAACTTTAAATTCAATTTATCCGCCAAACTTTGTGAGATAAGAATATCTTTTCCGGCCTCGGCACCCAATAAATTCGGCAATGATCCACCCACTAAATGGTCTTTTAAAAATTTAAAATCATAATTTTTATCAACCCCTTTTAATAATACACCTTCATTTTCTGTGTCTGTTTTTAATAAACCGTTTTTAAAAGTTGTGGCTTGCACATGCTCCACAAAATCCAAGGCTTTTATTTTGGCCAATGTATCATCACATATCCTAATTGGTTCAGGTTCGTTACCCGGATTAATGGTGATATTACTAATGGCTATATCGGTGGTTAATCCTGTGATGCGCTTGGTAATTTCATGCTTAAAACCCAATACAATACTCACCGTTAAAATCATCACCGCCAAACCAATCGCAATACCAATGATGCCAATTTTTACAATCGGTCTTGAGATATTACCTTTGTTTTGCTTAGATTTAAAAATTCTATCCGATATAACTTTTACTGCACTCAATGCTAAAGATTAAAGAATACAAAAATAACATTTTGCTTCTCAAACTGCTTTGTTTGTTTTGCTACTTATCGCCTGCCCAAAATCAATACCCGCCAATTCTCGATTATACAAGCGTTGTTTGCGGCAACCAACAATTCGATCTTTATGTACCATTACTCAAAAACAAACGGATTGCGGTATTAACAAACAACACAGGACTCATTGGTAGCACCAGCATTGTTGATACCCTTCTCAAACTCAATGTAAACATTGTCAAAATATTTGGTCCCGAACATGGCTTCAGAGGCAATACCGAAGCCGGTGAAAAAGTAAATCATCACAAGGACAGCAAAACAAAACTGCCAGTTATTTCGCTTTACGGCAAAAACAAAAAACCAAGTAAAGAACAATTAAAAGATGTTGATATTTTGATATACGACATTCAAGATCTCGGTGTGCGCTTCTACACCTATATCTCAACACTCACCTATGCCATGGAGGCATGCGCCGAAAACAACAAATCATTTTTTGTACTCGATCGTCCTAACCCAAATGGCTTTTACATCGACGGACCTGTTTTAAAAAAAGAATGGAAAAGTTTTTTGGGTCTGCACCAAGTACCCATTGTGTATGGCATGACCTGCGGCGAATATGCCAAAATGGTAAACGAAGAGGCTTGGCTTAAAAATGGATTAAAATGTAAATTAACTGTTGTACCAATGCAACAGTATAACCGCGAGGCTTCTTATATTTTACCGGTTAAACCTTCACCCAATATTCCAAATGCTTCCGCTGTGCTTTTATACCCTGGTTTAGGACTTTTCGAAGGTTCTTTAATCAGCCTTGGAAGAGGCACCCCTTGGCCCTTTCAAGTAATCGGTCACCCCGCCTATAGCGACACCGCATTTGCCTTTACACCAAAACCAAGTAACTTG
>CANGGP010000143.1 GCA_947453445.1 Sphingobacteriaceae bacterium | reverse complement strand
TTTACGGATGAGTTTGGCAATTACATGGAGTATCAATACAAACAACTATCAGGTGAAATTGTTATTGATGAGATTAAATACACAGGTAATGCGAATGCAGGATTGCAAACATATAATAAAATAAGTTTCAACTATATCCCACTCGCCGAAAGTAACACATCATTTTTAAATGGTGCAGTATTCAAACAAACACAATTATTAAAGGAAATTACTTGTTGGGCCGGTACAAAAATTTTCAAGAAATACACATTTGATTACGAATGGAAAGAAGGCACTTATTTATCAATGATAAAAGAAACAGACGCCAATGGTCAAGAATTGAACCCTACTTTTTTTTGTTACGAAAACCCTGATGAATTGCGTGGCGTAAACACAAATACCCAAAGCTTAAATACCAATTTCACCACCAACGATTACATCGACATGATTAATATTCCGGCAGACTTTAATGCAGACGGTTTTTCTGACTTTGCATGTTTTAACCCTAGCGCCGGGCGACTAAGAATTTACCAAAACAATTTTCTAAGTACGTTTAACACCAATAATAATACCATTGGTTTTTCAAAGATCTTCGATAATCCGTTACAAGTTGGCGCCAATGAGTTGATGTTGAGTTCAAGTATCACAGACGTTAATAAAGACGGTAAACAAGAACTCTATTGCATTTTTTCGCCAAGTATGTATCTGTCTAATGGATCAATTTACAGCGATCAGTATTATGTCCTAAAGACTTCTTACGACATTAACAACAATGTTGTTGTAAGTAACGAAGGCACTTACTATACTTCAAACGTATTTAATTTACAAACAAGCCCCAGTCCTTTTATGTATAATGTGCAGGATTATACTGGTGATGGTTATAATGACCAACTTAAAATCGACAATGAATCAATCACGCTATTTAATGGCATGAACACATATACATTCGCTCTGCCAAATACGATTAATACCATTGCTCGTCCGTTTAATTACGACAATGACGGAATTCCGGAATACATCATTTATAGCTACAATGCAACAGTACTGAATTGTTATTTTGTTAAGTTTAACGGTACTGGATTCAGTGCAATACCCGGTTCATCCTTTAGCATTCCGTTTTCTAATAATGGAATCTTACAAAAGAATCTCCTTAAACACATCAGCTTTGGTGATCTAAATGGTGATGGAATCGATGACATTGTTTATATGGATGAATACAATGCAAGCTTGTCGGTGCGCTATGGGACTGGTTTAGGATTTTTACCTGCGAACCAAATCTCTTGTTATACTGCAATGAATGTAAATAGTGCATTCGACATCAGTTGCAATGATTTGAATGCTGATGGAAAAATGGATATAATGATCAATGAACAAATTGGTACCGGCAATACAACCAATTATTACGCCTATTTATCCTTTGGAGATGTTATTCTCAAGGGCGGCTCATACCAAGGTAATTGGCAAGTAGGAATGGCCACAAAAATATTTTACAATTCAGGATCAAATCTATCTGACAAAAGAAATACACCTTATTCAGAATCTTTTAAAGTGAATACATCATTTGAAATATCGAATGCAGACTTTAATGGCGATGGTATTTTTGATTATCCAAACTTTGGCCCGGGAACTGATTATCTTATTACCAATAATGTAAATGGAGAAGTAAAACAATCACTAAGCAAAGTATACACGCCAATGCGCAATAATTTAGAAATTAAATACACCAACCTAAGCACTAAATTTAATTTTTCCAATGGCATAAAACAAGAAGTATTAAAACCCGTTAATGTTATCGCCAACACAATCGGCCTGGCACAATATGCCCCCAATCTATATTGTGTTAGCCAAGTAACCGAGCTCTCCGGATTTAACGGACAATTCAACAAAACAAAAAAATACATTTACCAAAACCCAATCTTTCATCTACTTGGTAAAGGATTTCTTGGATTTGAAAAAATAAATGCCATTGATGTAAAAACTAACATAGGCACACAGATTACATCAAGTGTGAATGGGCAGTATTTTGTTCCTTTGCAGCACAGAATAATAAGCGCCAAATACGGGCCATCGCAAGTAAGCGGCATACCGAATGCACAGACATACACGATTAATTTATCGAAAATTATCACGCAAAAAATCAACACCATCGTACCCACCATGGTAAATTCAAATTCATACTTTATTCAATTACAAGCGACCGAAAACACTGATTTTTTGAATTCCACTCGCCACAAAACAAGCTTCAGTTATAACATGAATGCAAGAGGCAATATTCAACAACAACATGATGCCTATGGTTGGAATTCAAGTTCGCCAATCCGTCAGTCAAATACCACATTCAATTACGTCTTGCTGAACAATGTATACCGTTTAGTAAAGGAAAATAGTGCTCAAGCGCAAATGAATCAATCGAGCTATGTGCGGGAAACAGAGTACTTTTATGACAACCTTGGGCACCTCACACAAATCTTAAAGGATAACAATATTCCTGCACTCAGTAACAATGTTCTCAATACTACATTCTCTCAATTTAATGCATTTGGAAATCCTAAAGTCACAACTGTATCTGCACCTGATGTTGCCGCGAGAACTTCAAGCATCGATTATGATAATACCGGGCGTTTCATCATTATCAAATCAAATGCTTTAGGTAATTCTGTTCAATATACTGTTGAACCAAATGATGGTAATATTATTGAACAACGCGAAGCAAACGGACTAATTACAAAGTACGAATACGATGGCTTAGGTCGATTAAAAAAAACAATCTTTCCAAATAATACAATTGAGAAGCAAACAATTAGTTGGGAAAGTCCCAATAATTACAATTATGCCACACAAAGCATTGGTGCATATGCAGTCACACAAGAAAGTGACAACAGCCCATACAACAAAACTTATTTTATCGGTAATGGTTTAACAATCCGAAAAGAAAGTCAAGATTTTGAAGGCAATGTTGTAATCAGCGACAATGCCTATTCTTCAGGGATAAGCAATTTACCTGACGCACTTTTAATTGAATCTACCGAAGCGCATTATATTGGTCAAACAAAATACGGTAAAACAAAAAACGATTATGAAACCAATTATTTTAGACCGGAAACAGTTAAATCATACACTGTAAATGCAGGCAGTGAAACTTACACCGGCCATTACTCAAAAACCACTTATAACCAAGCCAGTAATTTATCAACTTACCATTTTGCCTTTAATGAAACAGAAAATCAGAATGGTCAAAAAGTTAAAAAAACATTCAATTCAGCCGGGCAGCTGTTTGAAACCATAAATAATACAACTGGTCAAAATCAGGTTGCGAATTACAGCTATCATAGCGTCGGCGAAATAAGTTCAATAAGTATCACAAGTTCTCTGTCACCCAACCAATCTGCCGCCCATTCATTTTCATATAATGCAATGGGACAAAAGGTCAACACCACTGATCCATCACATGGCAACATCAGTTATCAATATAACACGCTAGGTGAATTAACACAAATAACTGATGCGAACGGTACGTTCAACTACACTTATGACATTTTGGGTCGCACTGTCAGTAAATCAGGTACCCAAAGTGGCACTTACATTTACCAATACATCACATCCGGCAATGGATTAGGACAACTCTATAAAATTACAGGGCCAAACAATGTGAACGAATACAGTTATGATGCATTCAACAATTTATTACAAAGCAAAGAAAGTTTTCCTGCCGA
>CANGGP010000142.1 GCA_947453445.1 Sphingobacteriaceae bacterium | reverse complement strand
TATTCAAGTGCGCCGTTTTCGGTGAGTCATGTCAGGTCGAGCGGAGTCGTGTCAGGTCGAGCGGAGCTGTGTCAGGCATAGGGTAAAATTATCGAAGTTAGGTTGAACTTGTTTCAGCAACTGAGACCCTGAAACAAGTTCAGGGTGACCCGTGGTGTCAGGTCGAGCGGATCCCGATGGTTATCGGGAGAGACCGTGTAGATAACATTAAATATTTTCTGTATCTGTCCATCTCGACTCCCCTTCGACAAGCTCAGGGCAGGCCGCTCGATGTGACAGGAGAAGTATAGGCAGGCTACTCGATGTGACAGGAGAGGTCAGGGCAGGCCGCTAGATGGGCCAGAAGAATTCAGGGCAGGCTGCTCGATGTGACAAAGTATTCAAAAACTATCGGCAAAAAAAAGCCCTTGCAATTGCTTACAAGGGCTTCAATTTCTTAATGAATATTATCTGTCTAGATTACCGTAATCTAATTTCTTTTTTTGAATTGCTAAAATGCCTCTTAAGATTAAAATCAAGAAAGGCACATACATGGCAATTTTTGGTAATTCAAAATGATCAAGTATCACAATCGATTTACGTTTTAAGCGCTCTGTAATTAAATACATCGAAGGAATCAACAATAAAGTTAATACCGTTGCGAAGATTAATCCGAAAATCATGGTCCAGCTTAATGGTCCCCAGAACACTACACTGTCGCCGCCAAAGAAAATGTGCGGATGCAATTCGGTGAACAAGGTTTCGAAATTAATGTTCAATCCAACCGCCAAAGGAATTAATCCAAGAACAGCTGCAATGGCCGTTAAAATCACTGGGGTCATACGTGTTCTGCCTGCTTCAACTGTAGCTTCGTATAAACTCATGCCACCTTCTCGGGCAAACTCGGCAAACTCTACCAACAAAATACCATTTCGCACCACAATACCACCCAAGGCAATAATACCCACACCGGTCATTACAATACTCATTTCCATTCTAAATAAACCAACACCCAATAAAACACCTATGATACTAAATAAAATTTCAGATAAAATAATGAGTGGTTTACCCAATGAATTAAATAAACTCACCAATACCAATAACATCAAACCAATGGCGGTTAACATGGCGCCTCCCAAAAAGCGCGCGGTTTCTGCTTGGTCTTCCGATTGGCCGCCAAACTTCACCAATACATCGCCCACCGGTTGATACGTTTTTAACAAACGCTGTACTTTTGCGGCAACCTCATTGGCGTTATATCCTTGTTTTACATCCGACGACAAAGTAATTAAACGTGAATTGTTTTTACGCTTAATACCGGCATAAGTATAATCATAACGAATATTACATACAGCCGATAAAGGCACACTGCGCACCACGCCGCCCAAGTTCATGTCGCGGTAAGTGATTTTTAAATTACGAATGGTTTCAATATCGTTGCGTTGGTCCATTTGGTAGCGCAATTGTACAGGATACTCATCATCCACATCCCTAAACTTAGTGGCTTCAACACCATATACTGCACCACGAATTTCCATGGCCAATTGTGAAGATGATAAACCTTCACGCTGTGCGCGCTCGCGGTCAATGTCAAAAATAATTTCAGGTTTATTGCTTACAAAATCTGATTTTAAATTATCAATACCATCTACTTCCGAATCCTCAATAAATTGTTTCACGCGGTTTGAGTTCAATACCAATTCGCTAAAGTCATCACCACTTATTTCAATACTAATTGGTTTGGCTTGCGGCGGACCGGCTTGCTCTTTGTTCACTGTAATTTCAGCACCCGGAATATCCCACTTTAAAGCTTGTAATTTTTCGAGGTAATCACTGGTTGAAGCACCATCGCGTTTTTCAAATTCAACAAATGCAATCGCAATTTTACCTTTGTTTGGATAAGAGTTTTGATCACCATCGCGCGGATCGGTTACACCAATGGTCACGTTACTAATCATTGATTCAACAATAGGATTATCTTCGCCCAACACTGATTTTACCTTGTGTTCAACCTGACGCATGATGCCGTTGGTAACAGAAGGATCGGTGCCTTCAGGTAATTTTAAGTACACATAAATGTTGTTTGGATCTCCCTGCGGGAAAAACACAACCTTTGGTCCACGTGCTACAAAAAAGAACAATGAGAAAATAAACAAGGCAATCACCATTAACAAAGGTCTCCATGGTTTACTTAAACACCATTTTAAAGCCTTCACATAACTGTTTACAATACCAGGCCACACTCTAAATTGCCATGCTTCAATTACTTTATACAACCACATGCGGTGCAATACCAAGAAGAAAGCCAAGAACACAATAAAGTTGCCAATACCCACATGTCCGCTTACATAACTAAACAAAGCCAATACTGCGTACAACAACAATTGTAATTTTCCCTTCTTAGAAATTTTGCCATGCTCAATTGCTTCTTCTTCATGCGATTTCATAAAATCAACTGCAAACACAGGATTAATAATGTAAGCCACAAACAAGGAAGCCAATAATGAAATGATTAAGGTGATTGGTAAAAAGTACATAAACTTACCGATAATACCACTCCAAAAGGCCAAAGGAATAAATGGTGCTAAAGTTGTAATGGTACCCGACAATACAGGTAAAAACACTTCACCTGCGGCCATCTTCGCTGCAGTTTTAATGTCACGTTTACCATTGGCAAACAAACGGTGCGTGTTTTCAATTACCACAATGGCATCATCCACCACAATACCCAAGGCCAGTAAAAAGGCAAACAGCACAATCATGTTAAAGGTGAATCCAATGCTCGGCATCAATAAAAACGCGATGAACATTGATAAAGGAACAGACAAGGCCACAAACAAGGCATTGGTAACACCCATAAAAAACATCAACACAATGGTTACCAAAATAAATCCGATAATAATGGTGTTGATCAAATCTTGCAAGGTGGTTTTTGTTTTGGCACTTTGATCGCCGCTGATGGTAACATCTAAACCTTCAGGCAATTGCTTTTTCTTCATGTCGGCAATTACCTTTTTAATTTTATCGGCTGCATCAATTAAATTTTCGCCTGAACGTTTAATCACGTTGAGTGTAATTACATTTTTACCTTTTGAGCTCGAGTAACTTTCTTTTTCTTTAAATCCATCTTTAACTTCAGCCACATCTTTTAAAAACAATTTGGCACCTACTTGAGAGGTCACTAAAATGTTGCCAATCTCACTTGGATCTTTAAACTCACTCTTAATGCTGAGGGTTGGCTTCATGCCGTTTAAAGGCACATTACCACCGGTAATCGACAAGTTTTCGGAAGCAATGGCCCTTTGAATATCGGTTAAAGTTAACTGGGCCGCTTGCATTTTGTAAACATCAATGTTCACTTGAATTTCACGATCCAAGGCACCTACAATTTTTACTTCGTTGATTTCTTTTAAACTTTCAATGGCATCGTGTAAATCTTCGGCGTAATTTTTTAATTGTTTTAAATCGTAATTACCGGCAAGATTGATGTACATGATTGGAATCTCACTAAAAGCAATTTCCTTAATCATGGGCTCACGGGTTAGTGTTTGCGGCATTTCTGCACGCGCCTCATCCACCGCATCTTTTACCTTTTGTTTGGCCACATCAACTTTTACATCTGTTCTAAATTCAACAATAATTACCGATACATCTTGTAATGAGGTGGAGTTGAATTTTTTTACACCCGACAAAGCCTTTAAACGCTTTTCAATTGGCTTTGTGATGGTGTTTTCAATATTGGTTGGAGAGTTACCGCCATTCACGGTATTAATGTATATGGTCGGTACGGTAATATCCGGAAAGTTCTCTTTAGGTAGAGAGTTATAAGCCATGATACCGGCAATGGTAATAAAGATGGTCAACAAATAAACTGTCACTTTATTATCAATGGCCCAACTCGATGGTTTAAATTCTTTTATTTTATCTAACATGGTTTTATG
>CANGGP010000141.1 GCA_947453445.1 Sphingobacteriaceae bacterium | reverse complement strand
GTCGTGAATGTTTTCATGCAAATAACTTGGTGAACTGGTGAAAAAGTTTTGTGCCATGTTTGTTACCCAATTTCCAATAGGATTGGCATCGGTACCACCTGTACGTGTGTACATGCAGAATTTATAACCACCAATAAAAAGTTGATTTGAATTAGAAGGATTAACCAATAAACAATGCGAATAATCACCTGTTGAAATTGAACCACTGTTTGAAAGTGGATCCAATTGAGCACTGCCTTGGGCAATTAATCCCCAATTTGCACCTGCATCATAAGAAACAAAAATACCTTTTAATGAGGCAGAATTAGCTGCAGGAGCACCGGTTGGTTGACTCACATTTTTGTTGGCGCAAGAAGCATAAATCACATTGTTATCGCTAGGCGCAATGGCCAATTCAATACGTCCGTATTTAGAATCTGTTAAAATACTTGATATGGGTGTGATGTTCGTAAAAGAACCCAATGATGCATCGGTTGATTTGTAAACTTTAGATGATACTGCATCAAAAGCAGCATTCACACCTGTACCACCTCTTTCGTTACCTACAGAACAATATAAAATACCGGCATTGTCAAATTTCACGTCCAAACCAAAAATCACATTGGCGCTGGCTGTAATGCCTGAGGCCAAATTAAAACTCGATCCACCGTCGTTAGACACCAAAATGCCCAAGTTACTCGCTACCGCAATGTAACTGGCGTTAGCAGGACTGAAGGCAATACGATTGATCACCGCACCCAAAGCGATGCTATCTTTTACTTGAACCAAGGTTTTGGTGCTCAAATCAAGCTTGTACAAGCCCGTACCGCGTTGTGCTTTGGCTTTTTGACCATATCTTAAAAAACCTTCACCGGTAGCAGCCCAAATATTATTGCTTTTATCTTGGCCCATGTATGAGATGTTTCTCACCTTGGCTTGGTCATTAATCGGAAACCATCTAATCCCACCATTGGTAGATGTAAACACACCACTGGAAGTACTGCCGCAATACATGGTTTTGCCGGTATTATCGGTTTTATCTACAACCAAATTTCTAATCCTTCCGGCCGTGTACAAAGGTCCTGCTAATTTCCAGTCAAAATTTGTTTGTGCTTCAACCAATTGATTAAAAGCAACCAGTGCCAAAGTGCCAAATAGTGAGCTGAGTTTAATAGATAAATTGTATTTCATAGTGTGTAATATGTTGTTTTATAATTTTTAGTCCTTTGTAAAAACCTTACAATTTAAACAATTGACCAAGATTCAAATATCCTGAAATATTATTAAATTTTAACAAATTTGTTTAAATATTTCCGAAAATCCAAAATAAAGCTAGCTTCTTTTTATTAAAAAATTATACAGGCTTTTATAAGTGGTGAACTTTCCATTTTTTATGGCAAAAAAAAGGCTGTTCATTGCTGACAGCCTTTAAATAATTTTGGTTAAAACCGACTTAAAAACGCTCCAATTGAGAGAAGAAAAAATCCGACTCAATGTGTGCATTTTCATCGCTATCGCTACCATGCACCGCATTGGCAGCAATTGATTTGGCAAACATCTTGCGAATGGTACCTTCTTCAGCCTTGGTAGGATCTGTAGCACCAATTAATTTGCGATAATCACTCACAGCATTGTCTTTGCTTAAAATGGCAGCAACCAAAGGTCCACTGCTCATGTAATCAACCAATTCGCCGTAAAAAGGACGCTCTTTATGCACAGCATAAAACTGCCCGGCCTGTTCTTTGGTTAAACTTAAATATTTTAATGCTTTGATTGTAAAGCCTGCTTTATTAATCATTGCTAAGATTGGACCGATGTTGTTGGCTTCAACGGCATCCGGTTTAATCATTGTAAAAGTTATCTTTCCTGTCATTTGCTTTTATTTTGGCTGGCAAAAATACGTAAAATAGCTGCTTAATACAAATATGTGGCATTTCTGTCATTTTTGGGCGCTCCCCCCACGAAGTGAAAAAACCTTGGATGTGTTGGGTGTTTTTTCCACTTCATGGGGGTCGGGCTTTACGTTCCAAGTCCTCGCCCTTTCACTATCGTTGCAGGGCTGTGGGCTTTCCACTGCAATCCCTAGCGCTAACAACCCAAAGCATACCCACTAAAAAACGAATTTAATCAAGCCATAACAATTGTATTTGTACTTTTGAACTTTAAATATCAATGTCAAAACAAAGTTTCGAACTGCTAATCTTAGGCTCTACTGCTGCCAGCCCCAGCTCTGATCGCAATTCAAGTGCACAATTGCTCAATATCGCCGAACGTTATTGTTTAATCGATTGCGGAGAAGCCACCCAAATACAATTACGCAAGTTCAAAGCCAAGTTTCAAGCCATCGACCATGTTTTTATTTCTCATTTACATGGCGACCATTTTTTTGGTTTGCCCGGATTGTTAAGCAGCATGCATTTGTTAGGCCGCAAACAAACTTTATATATATATGGCCCTGAGAATTTAAAAAAAATGATGGACCTCCTTTTTGAGGTAAGCGAAACACAATTAAATTATTCCATTCAATGGGTATTTACCAATGCAAAAGGCAAAAATTTATTGTTTGAGGATGAAAAAATAGAGGTGTATTCCTTCCCCTTAAAACACCGTATTCAATGCACCGGTTTTTTATTCAAAGAAAAAAACTTACCCCGTAAAATTGATAAATTTTTAATGGAAAAACACAAGTTATCGCAGGCCGACATCAACCTTTTAAAAAACGGAGAAGATGTAATGAATGCCGATGGCCTGTTCATTAAAAATGCCGAGGTCACACTCGATCCGCCAAAAGCCAGAACATACGCTTATTGCAGCGATACTATCTTCGATTTAAATGTGGTGGATTACATAAAAAACGCTGATGTGCTTTACCATGAAAGCACTTTTTTAAACGATATGCACGAACGTGCCACCAAAACTTTTCACAGCACCGCACAACAAGCTGCCACCATTGCCAAAGCAGCTGAAGTAAACCATTTAATATTGGGCCATTTTTCGGCCAGATACCGAAAAATTGAGGAATTTTTAAGCGAAGCGAAAACCATTTTTGAAGCTTGCGAATTGGCTACAGATGGTAAAAAAATCAAAATTTAGAGGTCAATTTTACTATATTCGTATCTTTGCCCGATGATAAAAGTTTTAATAGCCGATAAGAATTTTCTTTCAAGAATTGGTCTTGAATTGCTTGTTGGCGAATTAAAAGGCTTTGATTTAGTGCCTTCGGTTTGTGGTGATAAAGAAGATTTAATCAACCAATTAAATCTCTCAAAACCCAATCTTTTAATGGCCGATTATACTTCCTTGGGCATGTCGATTCAAGAACTAAGTGCACTTACAAAAAAGTACAACCGCACCAAATTTTTAATCATCACCGAAGTATTACCAAAAAAAGAATTATTAAAATTATTGGATAGCGGCATCACCAGTTATCTTTTAAAGGAGTGCGAAAAAAGTGAAATTCTTGAAGCGGTTAATTCAACCATCAAAGGACAAAAATTTATTTGCGGCAAGGTGGTTTCAATCATCACGGCAGCTTCCGAAATAGTGGTGAACAATTCATTTATCAAATCATTGGGTTGCGACGGTTACCCTGTTACTGAGCGCGAAATCGATATCATTCGCTGTATTGCCGAAGGTTTGTCGAATAAATTGATTGCCGATAAATTACATTTGAGTACCCACACCGTAAATACCCACCGAAAAAACATCATGGCCAAATTGGGCGTAAACAATACTGCAGGCGTGGTAATGTTTGCTGTAAAAAACCAATTACTCGAAACAAATTTTAATTTGTTTGATTAAGAGAAGCCAAGCATTAAGCAGCGTATTTTTTCTTGCGAATATAAAACTGAACCAAGGCCAAAACAATTAATAATACCAATGGCAAGACCGCATTCACCATTTGCCATTTAGCGCGTTGTGATTCAATTTTCTTTCTATCCAATAAACGTAATTTTACCTCACGCGAACGCAATTGTAACATGCCTTCGTCATCCAACAAATAATT
>CANGGP010000140.1 GCA_947453445.1 Sphingobacteriaceae bacterium | reverse complement strand
GAATAGATGCTGCCAACCCGAAACTCGCAACTCGCAACTCGGAATTTATTTGCCACGAATTAGCACGAATAAGCACAAATTTTCAAAGAGGAAAATAATGGCATTACACGAATTGATGCTGCCAACCCGAAACTCGCAACTCGCAACTCGGAATTTATTTGCCACGAATTAGCACGAATAAGCACAAATTTTCAAAGAGGAAAATAATGGCATTACACGAATTGATGCTGCCAACCCGCAACTCGGAATTTATTTGCACGAATTAACACGAAAACTTGACGAAATCCAGCGCAAGGGATGCGAAGGCCTGCCTTCCAATGCTTTGCCGGCGCGACGGTAGGCAGGCCTGCCTGCCATCGCTCAGCCAGCGCGACGGTAGGCAGGGTTTAGCTCTTTTGCCGCCTGCCTCTTTAGCGGCAAAAAGCCACAAAGGCTGCGCCAGCGATTGAAGCGAAAAGCCCTGCTTTGTAAAATAAAAAATGCCGTAGCAGCGAGGAGGCGACCGAAGGAAGCCACCACAGCGCACAGGCATTTTATTTTACGAAGTAGGCTTGGCGCGTAAAGCGCGGTTACGAAGCGAAAAATAGAAAATTTTACCATGTTCGTGCCAACATTAATTTTTCAGGCCCGAAATGCTTTTCGCTTCGGAAGGCGCCAAATCAAAGCCAACAATTCATAATCATTTAATAATAGGAATAGAGTTTCATTACAATTTCCATTTTCCTAACTTAGGACTCGCAAATTGCATTTGAACCATGAAACCATTTAACCGAACAAAAATTGTAGCCACCATGGGGCCGGCTACTGCTGATATTAATGTGCTTGAAAGCTTGTTTAACGAAGGACTCGATATCTGCCGCATCAATTTTTCGCATGGGGATTACTCCGCCGTTGAAAGCACCATTCAAAACATACGCAGCTTAAATAAAAAACTGAACCGCCACGTGGGTATTTTGGCCGATTTACAAGGTCCGAAGTTACGCATTGGCATGATGAAGAATGGCGGCGTAGAACTCATTACCGGCAATGAAATTTTAATTACCACCAAAGAATGTGAAGGCGATGATCAACAACTTTTTATGACCTACCCTCAATTTCCTTTGGATGTAAAAGTAGGTGAAACGGTTTTGATTGACGATGGTAAAATTCATTTAAGGGTGATTGACACCAATGGCAAAGACCAAGTGCGTTGTTTGATTACCAACGGTGCTTACTTGTCGTCGAAAAAAGGAGTGAACTTACCCAACACAAAAATTTCGCTGCCTTGTTTAACAGTAAAAGACATTCGTGATTTAGAGTTTGCTTTGGAGCAAGATGTGGATTGGATTGGCTTGTCGTTTGTGCGCAGCGTAACCGATATTGTTGAGTTAAAAGACATCATTAAAAACAAAGGCAAACGCGCTCGCGTGATTGCTAAAATTGAAAAACCTGAAGCGATTAAAGAAATTGATAACATTATTGATGTGACCGATGGCATTATGGTGGCCCGTGGTGATTTGGGTGTTGAATTGCCGATGGAGCGTGTGCCCTTGTTACAAAAAATGATTGTGAGTAAATGTGTGCAAGTGGGTAAGCCCGTGATTATTGCAACACAAATGATGGAAAGCATGATCACCAGTTTTACACCCACCAGGGCAGAAGTGAACGACGTTGCCAATGCCGTGATGGATGGGGCTGATGCGGTGATGTTAAGTGCAGAAACCTCCGTTGGAAAATTTCCGGCAAAGGTGATTGAAATTATGCGACGCATTATTACCGAAGTAGAAGAACACGAAACCATTTATTACAAAGAACACACCCCTCAAATTAAAACCATTACTTACATTACCGACAGCATTTGTTACAATGCTTGTTCATTGGCGCACCATGCGGGCGCGCAAGCCATTATCAGCATGACCAATAGTGGTTACACCGCTTTTAAACTCTCGAGTCACCGACCAAAAGCACCCATTTTTATTTTTACTGATAATGTTACTTTACTGACCACTTTAAGTTTGGTGTGGGGCGTGCGTGGTTATTATTACGATAAATACGACAGCACCGATCAAACCATCGACGATTTAAAACGCATCATTAAAGAAAAAGGTTTGGTGAAGGATGATGACTTGGTGATTAACATCGCTAGTATGCCTATGAAAGAAAAAGGCAGAACGAATATGATGAAGCTGAGTTATATTAATTAAATGTTGAATGCTAAATGTTGAATGTTGAATTGTGATACCGAATAAATACCGATATTTCATTTATAATTTAAGGTTTTGAACACGCAGATCAATTTAAAACTCAAGGGTTTCAAATTGATCTGCCGAAAATTACATTGTTCGAAAAACTTAAGTGATGAGATCTCATTTAAAATTTAACATTCAAAATTTAAAATTCTTACAATGTGGCTTCATTCAAATAACATCACTTGTCATCATGGTTTTTCAACCCGAAAGGGTGGCGTTTCGCCACATCCATTCAAGAGCTTAAATCTTGGGGGATCAATCGACAAGCCTGAAAACATTTTGCAGAACAGAGCATTGGCTTTACAAGGCTTGGGAATTGCTTCGAACGAACTTTGTTATTTAGATCAGGTGCATGGCACTGCAGTTTGTATTGCCAAAGCAGGTGTGCAAACCGGCGATGCCTTGGTGACAAATCAAAAAAACAAAACATTGGCCATTGGTGTGGCCGATTGTTATCCCATTTTATTTTACGACGCAAACAATGGTGTGATTGGCGCTGCGCATGCTGGTTGGCGGGGCACTGTGGGAAAAATTGCTGCACATACCTTAAAACAAATGCAAGCCCTGGGTGCTGATGTAAGTGCTGTTCAAGTGGCCATTGGGCAGGGTATTTCACAAAACAAATTCGAAGTTGGTAAGGAAGTAATTGAACAATTTGAAAAAGCAGGCTTTAGCAACACGCTTTGGAGAGACAATAAGATAGATTTGTTGGCTTGTAATAAAGAAGTGTTGCTGAAAAGCGGCGTACCCGAAAACAATATTTGGGCCATGCAGCGTTGTACATTTGAAGATGATTTTTTTAGTTACCGTCGTGATAAAGGACAAACGGGAAGAATGTGGGCGGTGATTGCTTTGCCATAAATACCAGCTATGAGACATAAACTGATCACGGTTTTATTGTTGCTCTATTCATTTGCTTATGCCCAATCGCGCTTTCAGCGGGTGCGGCAGCACATCAATGGTGAAAACGCCAAAGTGCTTTTTGCTTTTTTAGATTCATGTTTGTTTAAAAATTACCAGCGCGACAGTGCTTTGTTTTTTAAAGGACTCGTGAACTTGCGCATCAATCAGCCTGTGGAAGCCATCCGTTACCATAAATTATTGGTGAATGAATTTCCCGATTTTTGGGAAGCACATTATTTGCAAGGATTGATTTATTACACCCAGAAGCGTTACCATGAAAGTCTTTTTGAATTAAGCCAAGTGCTTAAAAAAAATCCCAATGATTGGCGCGCTTATTATGATCGGGCATTGGCATTTGGCCTAATGGATGAGGCGAATGCGGCCATTGAAGATTTGGATCAGTGTATTCGCCTCTATCCGCGATTTGCGGCGGCTTATTATTCAAGGGCCTATTACCATGAGAGCCTAGGCAATTTTAAAGAATCCATTCGCGATTACGAACACAATATTGTTTTGGAACCAAAAAATTTTGAAGCTTACATTGGTTTGGCTTTTGTTTATCAAAAGCAAAAAAACACAAGCATGGCCTGCGAGGTCATTCAAAAGGCCATCAAACAAGGCTCACAAGCCGCTGAAGAAATGAAGGTGAATTTTTGTAAGTAATTAGCATATACTATCATACTTAATTTATAATTCAACATTTTTAATTTAAAATCACTACTGTCCGGGGAAAATAAAAAAAATATAAAAGGGAATACTTTTTGAGTACTCCCTTCGCAATGGTAATTTTGGTTTACGACAACTAAAAAAACCATGAGCAAAAGTAATTTATTTAGCGGACAGCCGATCTTTAATCAGCTGCTT
>CANGGP010000139.1 GCA_947453445.1 Sphingobacteriaceae bacterium | reverse complement strand
TTATAACGTGCTAGGTGAGTTAATTCACAATTCTCATTTATATCACTTCCCAACAAAAAATCATAATATCTATTTCCGTGTTCCGCTTGCAAAAAACCTTCACTAAATCCGCCAGCTCCAGCAAACAAATCGACAAAAGTAGTTTTTGTTTTGCCTTCGTATTCAGCAGAATCTTCGCAGACCATTTTTACATCGGTATTCACTTTTCGACTATTTACTAATGACAAAATCTTCTCTTTGACTTTCCTATCCGTAAATTGAGAATGTGGAACGGCATCAAAATATTTTTCAACTTCTTGCTTTAAAAACGACAAGAACTTATTTATCGACCTATAAGTGTATTCCGACTCTTTGACAACTTGGTTTTTGTTATCCCAATCTTTTTTCAGAATCTTCTCACCAGTGGCAACTTTTACTTGGACATCTTTTTGCCTAATAACAAGGTGTATCGGAAACCTTTTACTTTTATCGGCTTTATCTAGGTAGAACTTTACATTTATCATATTGCGGACATTTTTACGGACACGGACAAATTTACGGACAAATACGTAACCGACAAGAAAAAAGTGAATTATTTTCCAACAGCACAAAGCACACACATTTGCAATTCACACAAGCCAACCCTCAGTACACCCATTTGAGCAAACTGCTTTCCGGTTCAACTCTTCTTTCATGCAATTTTTTAGAAATTATTTTGCGAAACCAAATGATTGCATTATATTTGCAACCAAATAGTTTCAAATTGGAATCAAGAAGAGATATTTTTCAAGCCATCGCCGACCCTACCCGACGGGCCATTATTACACTCATAGCCTTGCAGGCCATGACACCCAATGCCATTGCCGAGCACTTCGATACCAGTCGACAAGCCGTATCAAAGCATTTACGCATTTTAAGCGAATGCGAATTAATCAGCCAAAAACAAAAAGGCAGAGAAATTTATTACCAACTCGAACTCAACAAAATGAAAGAAATAGATAAATGGTTAAATCAGTTCCGCAAAATTTGGGAAACAAAATTTAATCAACTCGATACCGTATTAGCCAACCTTAAAAACAAGAAAAAATGAATCAGCACCTTCAATTCGACTTTCAGGTCGACAAAAAAAACAATACCGTTTTGGTAAAACGCGAATTTGATGCCGGCCTCGAATTGGTTTGGGAAGCTTGGACAAATCCCGAAATTCTTGACCAATGGTGGGCACCAAAACCTTGGCGTGCCGAATCAAAAAGTATGGACTTCCGTGAAGGGGGCCACTGGTTATACGCCATGGTTGGTCCGAACAACGAAAAACATTGGGGACGACAAGATTATCAAAAAATTGTTTTGCAAAAAAGCTTTGCAGGTACCGATAGTTTTTGTGACGATAAAGGATTGGTGAACGAAGCCCTTCCTAAAACCTTATTCGAAAATGTGTTTAATGAAGCCAATGGCAAAACCATCGTGAACATCACTTCAAAATATGCCAGTCTCGACATGCTCGAAAAAATTATTGAAATGGGCTTTAAAGAGGGCTTCACCATGGCCCTTGAAAACCTCGATCAATATTTGGCGGCGCAGTTTCAACTTCGTCAACAAAATAAAACAAACAACAAAGCCAGGGTATCGAGTTATTTAAATTTTGATGGCAAAACAGAAGAAGCATTTTTGTTTTACCAATCGGTTTTTAAAACACCATTCACCGGAAAAGGCTTACAAAGATTTAGCGACATTCCCGCAGGTCCCGAACAACCGCCCATACCGGAGGCCATCAAGAAAATGGTTTTACATGTTGAATTACCAATTACCGGCAACCATCTGTTAATGGGTACCGATGCGCCAAAAGAAATGGGATTTACTTTAACAAAAGGAAACAACATGCACCTTTGCATTGAGCCCGAAACAAGAGAAGAAGCCGACAGACTATTTAATGCTTTGTCGGAAGGTGGTACTGTGACCATGCCCATGGCGGATATGTTTTTCGGCGCTTACTTCGGAGAGTTCTCAGATAAATACGGCATCAATTGGATGATTAATTTTCAAAACCCAACACAATTATAAAAACGCAATATGAAAAAAGATAAAATTATTTTTTGGTCGGCCACCACAGTGATTGCCCTCTTTGAAGGACTCATGCCGGCTTTAACTTCGCAAACCGAATTAGCCAAAGAAGGCATTCGTCACCTGGGTTATCCCGAATATTTTGGAAATGCCTTGGTTGTTTTTAAAGTGTTGGGTGTGTTGGCATTAATGGTTCCGCAAATACCAAAACGCTTAAAAGAATGGGCCTATGCCGGATTGGCTTTTGATTTTATTTTTGCAAGCATAAGTCATGGTGCGGTAGATGGCATCAATGGACAAACCTTTTTCCCATTAGTTGTGTTTGTTATTTTGGCCTTGTCATATGTGTATTATCACAAATTAAATTCGAATACAATAAAGGCATAAGCTTCATCACAGTTGTAAACAAGCACAAAATGTGTTGTTTCACTTTTGTCAATCTAAATTGCAATGCCGTAATTTGTTTGTAAGCAAAAGCCTGATGGAAATGTTTGTGAATAGTCAAATTCGTGTGGTGTCAAGTTTTCAGGAACTCATTAATACGCCATTAAAAGGCGATAAAAATGCCCTGTGTTGGCAACGCCATCCTCTGGGTGACTTTTCAAACATAGTACATAAACTTGAAGTCCATTCAAATATCATTCAAATTGAAGAAAGTGATTTGAATGCGCTCATTTTAAGCGAACAAGGGCAATTGGCCCGTGCATTGATTCTTGAAGACATGGCCTTTTTAAAAACCCATGGCGCAGCACCGGTGCTCAACCTCATTTCAGTATATGATCGCGATTTCGACAATCCTATTTTTCCCACCGATGTGTATTCTTTTCATGTTGATCGTGCTCCTATCCCTAGCAGTACCTTTTTATGCACTTACCATGGTGATGCAAGCGAAATATTACCCAACGCTCAAGCAGAACAAAAAATTCATGTGCCTGAAATTCGTGCACAATTAAAAAAGCAGTTCAATGGTCCGGACCATGAATTTGAAAATTACTTGGAAGAGGCATTTTATAATTTACATTACCAAGCCAAAAACAATGCGCAGCCGGTGAACTTGGGCTTGTATAATATGTGGCGCTTGGCGGTAGACTGTAAAGGCAGCAATGTACTGCCATGTATTCACCGTGCGCCTGAAGAAAAAAGCGGTCAGGCGAGATTGTTATTGATTTGTTAAAGAATAGTTTTTGTGTGCTTTATTATCCTAGACAAGTATCCAATTCAACAATAATGTTGACTTAAAGGCGTTTTATTTTCATGCGTATCAGTTCTACATTACTCTTTTTGTGTTTTCTAATACAAAGTGGATTAGCACAGGTTGAATCGCGGCATTTTGAATATGGTACAACACTGATTACGGTAAATGCATTAAAGAATTCTAAAGATAATTATCAAGAAAGGGCAGCTGCCGAAATTTTAAATGCGGTTTTTTTTCGCTTCAACACCAAAGCAAAGGCTTTCCGTTTCGCAACTAGCTATAACAATTATTATCATGCCTATGCTTCACCTATTGGTTCTTATGATGGTTTTAGCGGAACGGATCAGTTCTCAGATTTTAGAATCGGAATTGGCGCACAGGCATTGTTATTGAAGAAAAAAGACTGGTTGTATACCTGTTTGGATTTATACTATCGCCATGTGAAATCACATGGTACATTTACAGGTGGAATTCGCGGGGCAAACGAAACTTATCAAAGTACCGCAAATGGCTTCGACTGTTTTACAGGCTTAGGTTTCAAAATTAAAATCATTAGTCAATTGTATTTGAGTCCAGAATTTGGTTTCCTGCTAATGAACAAAGCTGTTCAAAAAACAACTGTACCCAATACATTTGGAATTACCACTCAAGTGCATTACACAGAAACATCCTTATTTCCGCAGTTGAAGTGTCATCTAATCGTAATGTTCTAATTAGTGCCAATTATGAAATTATTTTTTCTGCGGTGCTTTCGGTGTTATTCTTTTGCTCTCTTTTAAACTTTGGTTAAGCATCCACTCTATTTGTCCGTTTACACTGCGAAATTCGTCAGCAGCCCATTTCTCAATGGCCTTCATGGTCTCTGCATCGATGCGCAAGGCAAATGGTTTTTTTTC
>CANGGP010000138.1 GCA_947453445.1 Sphingobacteriaceae bacterium | reverse complement strand
AGAAAAATTACGGGCCATTTATGACAGCATCAAAGTTACTGAGGCTACTGTTGCCTTTGAAGAAGATGAGGCATTGTGTTTGATTAAGCGCTCAGAAAAAGACAGCAATACATTTATTAAAATTGTTTACCGCAAAAATTTCCCAACTTATTTCGATACTTTGATTCGCTCAAACGATTCAAGTTTTTTATCGAAGCGTTTTGAAGTGATGTATGTTTTGCAGGACAGCAGCGTGGTTTGCAAATACATTGAGCGCATGGTGCACCCTTGTTATACATGGCAGGGACAAACACCTGTTGGACGCAACATGTCCATTCATCACAAGCGTTTTTATAATTAAATCACTTGTAAAGGCCAGAATTGATTTTTTTTTATCTTTACTTTATTTATTATATGAAAAACCCTGCAAAAATTATTTGTTTTCTTTTTGTTTTACTTGGAGAAATTAAAGCGCAAGATTTAATTGTAAAAAAAGACAGCACCGAAATTTATTGTAAGATTGTGTATGTGAATGTGAAATCACTTTATTATACCATTTCGAATGATCCCAATGAAATTAAGATAGATAAATCGGATGTTTTACGTTTCGTATTTGATTGGAATCAGAAAAAAACACCAACAGCAACACCAACGCCGGTGGTGGTTCAAAACACAGTGAGTTCAGGCGAATTCATCAAATTACTGATTAGCGGTGCTGTTGCCATTCCGACCGGTAATTTTGGATCGAGCGACGTTAATAACAATCAATCGGGATTGGCGATGACGGGATGGATGGTGAATGCAGGTTTGGGTTTAAAAATCAACAAAAACATTCGTGTATTGGGCACATACTTTTACCAAGACAATCCGTTTGACGCCTCCAGTTTAGATGCCGGATTGGCCATTGCTTATCCGGGTCCAAAATTTACAAGTACCGCAGGGCATTGGCTCGTTAATGGTGTATTTGGCGGCTTGCATGTTAATTTGCCAATTGAAGACAGTAAAAAAACAGCTGTGTTTATTCAATACCAAATGGGATTTCCAAAATTTACTTGTCCACCCATTGACACCCGCATAGTTTATATGGGCAGTATACTCTCCACCAGCATTGGATCAGCAGAAGCAAAATCCTTTGCTTATTTTATGGGTTTGGGCGCCTCTTTTAAAATGGCGGAAGAGGTTTCTTTTCAAGTATCGGCAAATTTATTTGGAGCCAGACCAACATTTGTTGATGTGGTGAGCAAAAACAGTTCGGGCAGTAGCACAAAGGATACGTTTTCCCAAAAAATTAATTCGGTGAACATCAGTATTGGCTTGTTGATTAAGTTGGATTAATCAGCGCTTGCGCCGAAGGAAGTAAAATCGTATTTGAGTTTCACAATGCGCAGGCTTTTTACGGCTGGATCACGAATTATAAAAGAGTTAAGGAGGTGGTTGCTTTTATCATTCACGTAATTTATTTCTCTTAATAAAAGATCATTCTTGAATTGTTTTTCGACATAAAGTTCATGGTTTTCATCGTACTCGTAAATGTTTTTCATGAGTACCGGTGTACTTGCATTACCTTCAAATTCGGCTTTTAACAAGCCATCTTTGCCATATACAAATTGATGCTTTTGAACTATCCAAGAGGCCGCGGTGTATACTTCATTCATGTTTTTTGTACGACCCAAGGAATCTAAATTGATGATTTGTTCTTTGTAAGATCGGTTTTCGTTGTTTAAACAAATACGTTTTATTTGAAAGGCGCCATATTTTTGGTATTGAAAACTATCTTCACTTAAAAGCACTTGATTGCCTAAAATAAAAACTGATTTTTTATTGCTGTTGTTTGTTTCTTTAAAGCGTAATTCTTTGGTGAGGTTACCTTGCTTGTCGTACCGGTAATAGCGGCTTTCATAATAATTGTTGCCATCATGAAAACGTTTGAGTATTAAATTTTTCCCTTTGTAAAAATAGGTGGTACTAATGGTATCAAAAACATAATCGAGTTCTACATGGCTGCTGGTTTTACCTTTTTTGCCATAATGCGTTACGTGTTTTTCGTTTGTTTTAACTATGGTGGTAAAATAAAAGCGGGTGATGAATCCATCGTTGTTAAATTCATAGGTCTCTACTAAATTTTTGTCAACGGCTACTTCAAAATCTTTTTTATCGATAATGTCGAAAGTAATTTTTTTGATGCCTTTTCTTTTGATGACATCGGGATTAAAATTGTATTGTGTTTCGAAGGCCGATTCGGTGCCGGGCAATAGCACTTGGGCCTTAAAGCTAAGGGCTAAACAAAAAAAGAGTATGGAAGTAATTTTACGCAAGTTGAGCCAGTGCCTGTTCAACTGTATTTACCGGCAATTGGCAGGTGTTGTTTTCGCATACATATATCATGGTTTGCGAATTATTGAACCTGTTTTTAATTAAAGGCAAATCAGATGCTTGGGTACTTAGGGCAAACATCGTATTTGTTAAGCCATGCTGATACAATGGCAACAACAATTCATCAACAGTTTTACCAACAATGGCGACTTGTTTAAAGGGGTGTGTGAGGTGCAGCGCCAAACAGGCCCAATGACTGTATGCCGATCCATAATGCAACATGTCTTGTAAAACCAATTGCAACATGGCTTCTGCCCTTTGTTGCCATGCGTTGTTGCCATAATAATGGCCCAACAAAAACAAATTAATGGCCATTTGTGAATTTGAAGATGGCGTTACATTGTCGGCTATTTCGGAAGTTCTTGCGGCCAGTGCTTCTGATTTTGAAGAGGTGTAAAACAGCATTAAACTTTCATCATTTTTAAAATGACTTAAACAATAGTCTGTTAAACTTTTTGCTTCCTGTAAATATTTTTCATCCTTGGTCAACAAATAAACATCCATACAAGCTGCAATTACAAAAGCATAATCATCTAAAAAAGCATCAATTTTCGCTTCTCCATTTTTATAACTGCGCTTTAAGGCACCTTGTTTGTTTTTTATCTTTTCTAAAATAAAGTCGATACTTTTAATCGCAATGTGTTTGTATTTGTTGATACCAAATGCCAAATACGCCTGTGCAAAAGCACTACACATCATGGCATTCCAAGCGGTAATGCACTTATCGTCTAAGCCCGGCATGATGCGTGATTTACTTTCTTGTTTGAGTTTATCCTTACATATTTGTAAACGTTTTTTTAAATCATCGGCACCGAGCTGAAAGTCATTCATCACTTGATGTAGATTTTCGGAGCGCATCAACACATAATTGCCATTTTCCCAATAACCTTTTTCGTTGATTTCGTAACAACGCGCAAACAAGTTAAATTCTTCGCCTAAAATATCTTTTAAATCGGCTTCGTTCCAAACATAAAATTTACCTTCTTCCCCATCACTGTCGGCATCGTAAGCCGAAAAGAAATAACCTTGCTCTTGCCACCAATTGTCTTCAACAAATTGCAACACATCCGTGGCAATTTCTTTGTAAAGGCTATGTTCGGTGAGCAAAAAAGCCTCAGTGTATAAACTTGCCAATTGGGCATTGTCGTATAACATCTTTTCAAAGTGTGGCACCTTCCAGTATTTATCGGTACTGTACCGTGCAAAACCGCCATGTAACTGGTCGTATATACCGCCACAAGCCATTTTGTTTAAAGTTAACTTTACATAATCCAAAAGTGATTGGTCGTTTTCAAGAATGGCATAACGCAACAAAAAACGATAATTGCTGGGCATTGGAAACTTAGGGGCACGGTTTGGACCGCCTTCTTCATCATCCATGCTTAATTTCCATTTGGCAACTGTTTTTTGAAGCACTAAACGGTTTATTTGTTCATCGTGTTGTTTTTGACTTAGCAGTAATTCAGATTGAATAATGCCTTTATTTAATTCGGATGCATATTGCATCACTTTTTCAGGATCATTGTGATAGAGTTCCGATAAGTTTTGGACTATGCGCATCCAGTGGTCTTTTTTAAAATAAGTGCCACCGTAAAAAGCTTGACCGTTGGGCATCACAAAGCAATTTAAAGGCCAACCGCCATGGCCGGTCATTAATTGAACCGCTTGCATGTACAACATATCTACATCGCTGCGTTCTTCACGATCCACTTTAACATTGATAAAATGTTCGTTCATCAAGGCCGCCACTTGTTCATCTTCAAAACTTTCGTGTTCCATTACATGGCACCAATGGCAAGCACTGTAGCCGATGCTGATGAGCAAGGGTTT
>CANGGP010000137.1 GCA_947453445.1 Sphingobacteriaceae bacterium | reverse complement strand
GCGTTCCATATCTTCCGAACACCTTCTTGTCTCCTGCTGTCTTGCTTCCTGGCTCTTTTCACCACGCTTGTCCTGAACTCGTTTCAGGAAAGGCACTCAGGTCACTAAGGGTGAATTTTTGTTTGAATCAAGATCACTAAGTGCGTTTCGCTTCGCTCAACGTGAATTAATCATCGTCTTATCTCATGCTGTCTTGACTCTTAACTCTTAAATCTCTTCTGTCCCTTTAGTCTCTTCTAACGGTTGGCTTCGATAAACTCAGCCACCGGGCTTCTTGACAAGCTCAGCCACCGGGCTTCTTGATAAACTCAGCCACCGGGTTTTGTCTTATCTCCTGCTGTCTTGCCACCTGTCTCTTCAGTCCCTACCCTTCAACATTTTTAATTTTTAATTATCAATTACCTTCCCATTTAAAATTCAAAATTCAACATTTAAAATTTCTAATTCTCAATCACCTTCTCCCCATCCTCTGTTTTAATTCGAATACCATCTTTATCTATTTTGATTTCAGATTCTTTGTCTTTCACTTTTATGCCGTCTTCATTGATTTCAATGTTTTTGTCGGCATCATCGGCCTCGTCGTGGTCACGCACCGAAGTGAGGTTTTTACAATCCAAACACTTTAAACCTTTCTCGGTCATCATCCATCGGCGCGATACCATGTCGCCATCCCAGGTATTGGTGGTGTTGTCGATGTCATCCAATAAATATTTCACGCTCTTGTCAAAATAAACCACTTTGCCTTTAGGCAGTTTTAATTTGAGTTCCAATTCTTGCGCTCTAAACTTTACGCCTTTCTCAACCAAAAACAATTCATCCAAAAACAAGGTGTTATCTTTAATTTCATAATGGTAAGTAATGGCGCGTGCATTTTCATTTGCCTCCTTTTTAGCGGCCCCGCGTGCACTTTGGTGAATCACCAATTCAACACTGTCGCTGCTGCTTTCCGACACATTTAATTTGGCATATCCCAAAATACCCAATGTTTTGTCGAACTCCGCAAAGGCATAACCACCGTGGTTTTTCGAAAGGTAATTTTCTAAATCATCACTGTTATCGGCTTGTAAAGTTTTGATTAAATCTAAACCGCTGCGCATTTTCACAACAATGGTATCGCTCGGCAGGTGCAATTCAACGCTGTCTTTTGTGCGGGCATTTTCACCAAACTGACGGATGGTAAGTACCGAAACATAAGCGGCCAAAACCAAACCCATCACCCAAACAATGCCCAAACTCAAGTTAATCCATCGGTTACTGTAACGGATGTGAAACAACAATTTTACACCGGCGTACAAAAGCATAAACACCGGCACACCAATCACCACAATAAAAGCCAACACACTCAATGCATACATGCCTTGTGATTGAAAGAGCACTTCTTTCCAATGTTGTAAATCAGAATTTGAACTTACAAATGTGATGCCGGTTAATGAAGTTAAATAAGCCAACAACAAAGCACCGCCTATCAACACCAATACCAAACCAAACAGTCTTCCCATCACATTAAACAAATTGGATAAAAAAATACCTGCATTGCTGCGCACCCTTTCACCATAGTTTTGTTCGCGCATGCTATGACCAAATTTATTGGCACGGTTTTTTAAATCTTCGGCTTCTTCTTTAAATGATTTATAAATGCTGTTTACATTGGCTGCTTCGCCTTTCATAGCCAAACGATCGGCGGTTGATTTGGCTTCGGGAATAATGATCCACATAATGATGTAAACCCATAAACTTAATCCGCCAAAAAAGATTAATAGAAACATGGCCAAACGCACCCACACTGTATCTACATCAAAGTAGGCTGCCAATCCGCTGCACACGCCGCCAATGGCTTTTTCCTCAGGATTACGAAACAAGCGGCGCTTGATGCGCTCGTTGTAAACGGTCTCCTCACGGTACGCGCTTTGTTGCTCTTCCGTTTTTTCGGCCTCTGCGCCAAAATCTTCGGGCTTACCCATTAATTCTTGCACGGCCATTACATCTTCAAGCAAAATCACTTGCTTGCCGGCATTTAATTTTTGCTGCAACAATTCCGCAATACGCGATTCTATATCCGCCATAATTTCATTGCCCCCTTCGGTGCTGCTGAAATAGCGCTTAATCACTGACAAATACTTGCTTAAACTCTCATAAGCATCTTCCTCAATATGAAAAATAATGCCGCTGATGTTAATGGTGACTGTTTTATTCATGGTGTTTTGTTTTTGTAAAGCGATGCATGCATCTGCTTTTTAAATTTATAATTTTTTTCCGTTTTCTATGGTTTGGTTTACAGCTTCTACCATTTCTTTCCACGAGAATTGAAGCTCTTTTAAATACGATTCGCCTTCATCGGTGAGTTTGTAGTATTTGCGCGGTGGACCGCTATTGCTCTCTTCCCAACGGTAAGCCAGCAAACCTGTATTTTTTAAGCGGGTAAGCAAGGGATACAAAGTGCCTTCTACCACCACCAGTTTGGTGACTTTTAATTTATCAATGATTTCCGTTGGATATGCATCGCCTTGCGAAAGAATCGAAAGGATGCACAATTCCAACACACCCTTACGCATTTGCGCCTGTGCTGCGGCCTTATCGCCGCCGGAATTTTTTGTATTTTGTTCTATGCTTGACATGTTTGCGTTGTAAAAAATCAAATACTTCTAAATTGTAAAATAACCGAATTCACCACCTCAGTTTGAACTTGTTTGATTTTGAGTTTTAAAAATTGACTTTCAATTTCTTTTTTTAATTCTTGATTTTCGGTTTTGGCCAAAGCAAATGTAACTTCACCTTTGGCATTGGTGGTGTATAATACTTCCACTTTCACCACCTCATTTTTAGTGGGAGCCAATTGCGGCATTAAAATTTGCGGAAATTTAAAATAATGCTGAATCGTTTTTTCGGTTTCTGTTTTTTTAGGTCCTTCATTAAAACCATTGCTCGCTTTAAGCGATTGCAAAGTAAAAAGAGTGCCGATGCATAAAAGGACTAATTTTAATTGAATGCTTGTTTTCATAATTCTTGTTTTTTATTGGTTAATATCGTGGTACTTTTAATTTGTAGCTATTAGGCGATACAAATATAAATATTTTATTTAGTACTATGCAATACAAAGTACTAAATATTTTTAATAATTTATTTAAGTTATTGATTATCAAGGCAAAAAAAATTAGACCGCTCTGCCTATTTTTAATATATTTGCTAAAAATAAATTAAATGCACAGTTGGTCGGCAGATTTAAATGCCCTTTTATCATTCAATGGTTTAGTCGGATTAATCACCTTATCGGTTTTAGAGATCATTTTAGGCATCGATAACATCATTTTTATTTCGATTGCGGTAAACAAATTGCCCATTAAAAGCCAAAGCAGTGCCCGCACCATTGGCTTAAGTCTGGCTTTAATCGTGCGTTCAATTCTACTTTTGTTTGTGGGATGGATTGCCGGCTTAAAAGATGCGCTTTTTATGATTGGGCCTTACGGCATTAGCGGCAAATCAATTATCCTCATTGGCGGCGGTGTATTCCTGCTCATTAAAACCTGGCAAGAAATTCAAGAAAAGATTCACAGCGAAGGTGAAGAAACTGAAATAAAGGACAATGGCAAGAACACTTTTTCGGCCATCATTCTGCAAATCATAGTCATTGATTTTATTTTCAGCTTCGATTCCATTTTAGCAGCCGTGGGCGTGAGTGGCAATGTGTTGGTAATGATTAGTGCCGTAGTGGTGAGCATGGTGCTCATGATTTTATTCAGCGGTTATGTGGCCGATTTTATCAATAAAAATCCGGGTATTAAAATGATTGCCCTTGCCTTTTTATTGGTGATAGGCGGCATATTACTCGCCGAAGGTTTATTGGATTGTTATAATTTTAGTCTGCCCGAAGAAGCCCATTTAGAACTCAATAAAAATTACGCTTACCTGGCCCTTGCCTTCGCCCTATTCATCGAGCTCTTTAACATGAAAGAAAGACGCGTGAAGAGAGAACGTGATTTAGATATTTAGTGATTACAAATTTCAGATTACAGATTGCAGATTACAGATTGCAGATGACCGGTGCCTGAGCCCGTCGAAGGCACAATACTAGTTGGACTAATCTTATCAATTGTATCGCTGGCTTCGATCCCATTCAATCATATCCATCTGCGTCATCAGCGTTCCATAACTTCCGAACACCGTCTTATCTCTTGCTGTCTTGACTCTTGGTGCTTGTG
>CANGGP010000136.1 GCA_947453445.1 Sphingobacteriaceae bacterium | reverse complement strand
TATTTATTCGTGCTATCGGGCTTGGGGGCAAAGGCTTTAAATGTGTACACTTCGCTGATGTTTCTTGCTTGGTTTTTTTTACCCCTTACCATATAGCCTGTTTGATAGATTTCAAAGGATTGATTGTTGAGTATTTTACAAGTGTAAAAATGCACAGGTGCATTTTCGGCCGGAAACCAGCGTTGGAACTCGAGCGTGCCCTCATTGATTTTAAAAGGACCCCAGCTGTTTTTTTCGTTTTTTATCGCCGCATAATATTTGCCGTTTTTAAAATCATTTTCAGTTTCGTTTAATTGGCTATGATCGCTGGATGCGAATAAAATCACACCATTTGCATATAAAAAAATAATCTTATGCTGCAGGCTGTCATTCACACGCTTATAAACAAAATCGTAATAACCCGATAACAAGAGTGGGGGATTGTCCTGCGCCTGAGGGGAGAAAGTGAACTTGTTTTTTTTGCAGGCAAAACAGCAAATGGCAACAAACACCAATAGCAAGGTTTTATAGCATAAACTAAAATAAATATTTTTGCGGTTATGCATTTATTTTACGTATTTATTTGTGCTATCAGGTTTAGGGGCAAAGGCTTTAAAGGTATACACTTCGCTCATGTTTTCTGTTTGTTTCTTTTTGCCCCTCACCATCGAGGCTGTTTGGTAAATTTCAAAGGATTGATTGTTTAAAATTCTACAAGTGAAATTGTGCACTGGGACATTTTGGCCGGCATACCAGCGTTGGAATTCTAATGTTCCATCATTGATTTTAAAAGGACCCCAACTGTTCTTTTCGTTTTTTATCAACGCATAATATTTGCCGTTTTTAAAATCATTTTCGGTTTCGTTTAATTGGCTATGATCGCTGGATGCAAATAAAACCACACCATTTGCATATAAAAAAATAATCTTATGCTCCAGACTGTCATTCATACGCTTATATACAAAATCGTAATAACCTGATAACATTAGGGGTGGATTGTCCTGCGCCTGAGGGGAGAAAGTGAATTTGTTTTTTTTGCAGGAGGTTGATAGTAATAATGTTATTGAAGTTAGAAAGATGCAAAATTTATTTTGAATCAATGTGAGTCTGCTTTTCATTCACTTTATAAAACTGTTGGTACTGTCAGGTTTTTGTTTGAATTGTCTAAATGAATAAAATTCAGTGATCTCTTTGAATTCACTTCCATTGCTTCTTTGAATGCTCATTATTTTAAAAGTTGTGTCATTCAATATGACACCTTCTTTTAAGGCAGACTTAAGTGGTGGCTCTGTAGGGTACCAATGTTCTAGGAAAATTTTAGAACCTTCAATTTTGAATAATCCCCAATAACTCTTAGTCTTTTTGATATTTGCGTCAAATGAATTTGAGGTGAAAACATTTTCAAGAAAGGCATTAGGATTGGCACTTTCATCTGAGCCGCCACCACAAATTAAACAACCGTTATTGTATAAGAAATAAGATTGTTGAATTCTTTTGTTGCCTAATGAATAGTAATATCCACTTAATTTAAGCTCAGTGCCTTTATACACTGTAGGACTAAGAATTAGTGAATCATCTTCACCGATTACTGTCTTTTTTAATTTTTTGGTGCAGCAAAATATACATCCAAGGCTTAAAAATATTAAAAAGACACTTGCTAAGTAGGTAAACATTGATTTTGTCATTATCAACTATTTATGGGTTCCTTAATCAAATATATAAATTATTTTATTTCAATAAAATTCAATTTCAAATTTTAATTGCTTTTTTAACTTTTATTTTTTGAGAATTAAAAATTATCCTACTAAGTTTTATTTTAATATAAGCCATTTCCATATCCACTACTCCCAATGTTAAAATAAAGCTTAGGTTTTATATCTAATTGTTGAAACCAAGGTGAATTCCCATGCTGTAACTTGTCATGAGCAAATCTGTTTTGTATAACGTGCCTAATTTTCTCACTATTCCAGCCCACTTTAATAGGACCCATCCCTGCATATGCAGCACCTGTTCGATACTCATTTGGATTGTTTCCTTGTGAATTTGAAGCATAAGTCATTCGATTGTTAAAGCTTGGGTCACTAAATGTTTGTCGATCTTTCCAATCAAGTCCTGGATCGCCTGTGAATAAATTAAATCCAATGTTTAATCTTGCAGTGTTCAATTGCATTGCTGCAGTCCGATGTCTATCGCCATGATCAGCATCCAACATTAATGGTAATTTGTTAAATATGTCAGGTTGCCAATCATTCTGATATTCTAGGTTTCCTCCAGAGCCTGAAAAGAACCTAATTGTTCCAGTTGTTTGATCGAATTTCGAACCGGGGGAATTATAATGTGTTGTTGAGTAAGACATCCCTCCCCAACCGGCACCCACTGCCCATTCGCTTCCATAATTAGTCTCCCAGCCTGGCGTAATGCCATTGTTTTTCCAATAATAACCTACACCACCATGCACTCTGTAACTTACGCCAATTGCTTGCGGTAAGCCAACGGAGAAGTTAATGCCAAGACCTCTTTTTTCAGAACCAAAACTGGCATCTACATTAACTGCAACGAATGAATAGTTTTTTTGGAATTGGTAACCTCGGTTTGTAAAGTAAAGATTATATGTTCCAAGAGCAGCAAGGATAAAATTACCATCGGGATCTTTATTAAAAAGAGGGTTGTTATAAGCATACGCATACCGATTATAATTTTGCAAATTATCCGGTGCTTGAACAAAATTATCGGGTTGTAAAAAGCGACCCAGTATGCCATCATAAATTCTACCATTCATGTTGATGAGTGAAAATTCATCAATGTGCTCGTGAAAGGTGAATCCGCGTGGGATGAGATGGCTGCTTGATAAATTGTTAAAAGACCAATCATTAGGATTTCTTCTTCTTCCCCAAGCATCAAATGAATTTTCTTCCAAAATTGCCTGTGGATTGGTGCCGACGGTGCCGGTAATCAAAATCGGACTGCCTAAATGATCGGTGTTTACATACATTAATTTACTGCTTCCATTGTTGTTATAATAAATTGCACATAAACCATTCGGCGCAAAAATATAGGTCCATTCCTTATATCCGCTTGCGCTTTCTTGGCGATCAAAGTTTTCGGCATAGTAACGTTTAAATTGGGTTATGCCATTCACTTTATATTCAGATTGAATTCTCTCTTCGTCATTTCCATAAACAAAACTCATATTCTTATTTGTGCCCATTTCATTGATGGCATTCACCTTGTCAAAATCGTTATGATTCAATGAAAGGGTATTTAAACTAACGTTGTTTGTTAAATTACTCATTTGTGTCAGTAAGAATGGGTTGTTTGTGTTAGTATAGTGATAGTCGCCCGCATCGTCCTTATGACTTATGTTTCCCATCACATCATATGAGATGTTATTGATGTTTTGAAATGTATTGTTAATGGGATCAAATTGTGCGCTCTGGGTTAATCGGTCGTTGGCGTCTAATCCAAAAAACTCCTGATTGTCGGTGTTCGTAATGAGATTTTTAAACCTTCTCCAATTTAAATTACCTGAAATCGCATCATAAGCATAATATTGTTTGTGCAATGCACCATGTTCTATTTCTTCTAATTGGTTTAAGTCGTTGTATTTAATTTTATTTACAATGCCATTTCCATAATTGTATTCGAGAAAGTGATTCAATGCATCAGTTTTTTTAAGTTCCCATAACACTTGGTTATTGTTGTCGCTGATACTGGTGATGTAGCCAAGTGCATTGTAAGTGTTTCTGGTTATGTAGCCGCTCGGAAATGTATGCGTTATTTCACGACCATAATTGTCGTAAGTGAAATTGCTGATGAACACTTTGTTGTCGGCAGGAAAACTTTCTTTGCTTTGTAATAAATTGTTGAATGCATCATAACTGTATTCGTTCACATTGTTTGGCCCTGTAATTTTATAGAGTTGTCCTAATCCATTGCCGGATGTGATGTATTGGTAAGTGTAAGTGCCACTTTGGGTACCTGATTTACTGACAGTGCGACCCAAAATGTCATAAGTGTAGTTGAACGTACCGTTCGCATCTGTTATTTGTGTTAATTCACCTAAGGAGTTGTATTGGTAACTGATGTTGCCATGTGAGGGATCAGTGGTGTTGACCTTTTGTCCCATTGCATTATATGAAAATGAATGGGCGGCAGATTGGTTGGGTGACAGAGAACTTGTGATACTTATTGAACTTATTTCGCCGACGCTATGATAGCTGTAATT
>CANGGP010000135.1 GCA_947453445.1 Sphingobacteriaceae bacterium | reverse complement strand
TTAGTTTTATATTTTAGATTAGTACTTTGTTCTTCCTTTTTTAAACCTTCTATTGCGTCTTTACTAATGATTTGCAAATAACTTTCGGAATTAAATTTCTCTTTAAAGTAACTATTAAACTCTTTAACAATTTTAAGAAGATTACTTTCTAAGCTAGGTAGCGCTGAGTTAATAGTTTTTATTTGAGTGCTTAATGTTCCCTTGCTTTCTCTCAAATCTCCTAGTTCGTCATTTAACTTTCCTAAGTCTTTAAAGGGACGATATTTCGACCTGGATTTTTTAATCAAATCATCATTATCTTTTTCAAACGGATTTTCTACATTGTCTCGCCAAACTGAAATCTGAGATTCAATATCATTAAGACCTTTAGTTTGCAAGGAGGCTATTTTCTCGGATTTTTGTTTGATCAAAGCTCCAAGCTCAATTATCAGTTTTTCAGCTCCATTCTTCTGAGTTCCATATTCATTTTTTTTGCTCTCGCTGGTTGCTTTTTTTCCAAGTTTTTCTGTATAATCCTTAAGCTTATCCTTAAACAAAGTATCTATTCTTTCGTTTAATAAGTTTTTAATATCATTTTCATATAGCGTTATTCTTTCTGTAAATTGTTGCGTTGTGAGGCTCAGAGAACTATCTTCTATAAAGGACTCGATATTATTCCTATTCAAATAAGAAGCAAGATGCTCCTCTGAATATTTCAAACTATTCAGCAATAAATTGGATAAAGAATCAATTTCTGTAATTTCTTTCTGCAAATTTAAAATCTCTGCTTGATAATTCGTGCCTATTTTTTCTATTTCAGACTTAAGTTGTTTTGGGTTATCAAAAATGTATTTTTCTCTTTTTTTAATATGATAGTGTAGTCCGGAAAGATTTAATACAAAATCTGATTTAGTCTCATCTGTTTTATTTAATGCGCCTATGAAAACTTTGGGATCAGGTATGTAATTGTTTATCGCATTAGGTTTTGTCGGGTGTGTTGCAAAATGAAACAATACTGACTCCTGCAACTCAGTCAGTTTAATACTTTCCTTTACCGCCCATCCAGCGAAAGATTCCGGGTCTTTATTTAGAATTATGTCCTTTAATTTTTTAACATTTTCTATTTGTATTAAAAGTTCCTTTTTTCTTTGTGAATACAATTCAATTGCTCTTGGAATGGACTTACTGTATTCTGATTCTTCAAATTGCTTAACTAAATTATTTTTTCTTAAAAATTCATTTAGCTGATCCAATTTTTCCTTTTGGGCACTATATTCTTTTTGAGTATTATATTTAGTTGTCACGGAATCAACTGAATTATAAACTTTCAACCAATTATTGACTAACTGGATTTTATCAAAGATATCTTTAAGATAATCTTTCTCTTTTTCAATACCCGGCAATATCTCACATAAGGAATTGAATTCTTCTTCAAAATTTTTGAAGTGAGTTTCGGCTATAGTAAAAATATCGCTTTGCTTTTTTAATTCAGCAGTCTTGTCATCAACATCACTTTGGAGTGTGTCAATCTCTATCTGTATTTTCCGTTCATTTATTGAAATGATCCCAAGTTCAGTTTCAAATAAATTTTTATTAGCTATAACAAGCTCGGCTTCTTTTTGCTGTTTTTGTTGATAATAGTAGGCTGTTTCATTTGAAAGCCTTTCTTTAAAAGCTTTATCCCGGTTCTTTTTTAAATCTGACAGAAGAATGAGCAGGTTCTTTTGGTCGGATAATTTCAGATAGGACTTACTATCTTGCTCATATTTTCGGTGTGACTGTTCTATATCTTCAGCCTGTTGTGTAAATTTGTTTTCTATTTCATCATCATAATGAAATAGGAATTTTTTGAATTTATTACCGGAAGTATCGATGTCTTCCCCTCTAGATAATGATTGAATAGTGTTAGCGAACTGTTTTAAAAGGTTTTCGTCTTTACTAAGATCGATATGCAATGTTTTATTTTCAAATAATAACTTGTGATATAATGGAATTTTTTGAAAATAACTATTAAGATAAATTTTTTGATCATCAAAGTGTGTTTTTAAATTATCAAGTGATAGAACTTCGTTATTAGATATAAAATCTTTGTATCGAATAATTTTATTCATTGGTTTAAAAACAGGATTTTTTTCCGAGTCTAGTCCAATATTTCCCTGTATAATGAAAGGATGGATTTGCTTTGGTGATTTTCTGATGTGTACGCCAATTGCAATAAACTTACCCTCACTCACTTCAATATTCATAAATGCATACGCAAAATTAACCTTTGAAAGAGGCATTGTATAAATATCTCTTTGAACATCTCCTTTTGGTTTTGTAGCGGATTTATAAAACTTTCCTGCGGTTAGAATTAATTGAGGCAAATCTGCTCCTAAAAGTGATTTACCCGTTCCACTTTGACCTGTAAAATCTGTTCTCAAAGGATGTATAAGGAAATCCGAATTATTATGATGTCTAATTCCAACAGTTGATATTGAAAATATTCTTGGATATTTTTTTCCGATTTGATTCATTGTATAAATTATTAATCGTTCGTAGTTTTAATTTCATCAATACTATTTATTGCATCTCTATATATTAATGCAATTCGTTCAAAAGCCGGAAGTATTTCAAATTTTTCGTTTTCATCTTCTAAAAAATATACCCATCCAATTTTCTCCAATTGTCTAAGGCTATCGCTTACCCATTTATCTAATGTCTTTACAGTAGTATTTGTTTCTTCCTTATCAGAACCGAGGAATAATCTCTGAATATGAGGTTTAATTTTATGATGGGAATTTAGCACCTCGATTATTTCAGATTTTGTAAGAGTGTAGGAAAATCGCTTCTCTACCTTGTGTAAAAAATAAAGGAAAATGGAAAATAGTGTTACTTGAGAGTCCAATTTATCCTTTTTTAATTTACTCTTTTGCTCATCAAAATAATCCAAATAGTAAAATTTCTCATTGCTGGACAAGGAGGAAGATAACTTGATTTGATATAGCTCTTCATAAAATGGGAAGAGTGTATTAAAGTTGTCTTCTAAAAACTGAAAGTTTCTACTTTGGGATTTATGATTTTGCACATGTACTCCCGACCGAAGTAATGTATCTGTATCAGCAAAACGCTCGAAATTGTTATCTGTAAGCGTTAAATACGATTTTTTATTTTGATGTTCCATATTGCGTTGTTTGTATTACTGTGATTAATAGAAAAATCATTTGTCATTATAATTTCATACTTTTCTTGCCTAAGTGTTTTCAAAATATGTTCCATGCCTTTAATTGCAACTTCAATATCTTGATCGGTGTTCAGCATCTCTAAATAGAATGGGGCAAAATCAAATTCCTTTGAAACTTTAAGACGTTCCTTGATATCGCTCAACCAATATTCTATTCGCCTTGCCTGTTGTTTTCTTTTGGTGCTTCTCTCGGCAGCGGCATTCAGGTGTTCAACATTTTTTTGAATAGATTCTGTTTTTTGATTTTTGGAAATATTGAAATTTTCGTGAAATTCAGGATAGATAAATAAATCAGGAGTACCTTTGATTATTTCAATATTGTTAATCTCCTGTGGTAATTTTAGGTCAACCGTGTAATAAAGAACATCCTCCTTTTTATCTGTTCTATTAGCTTTTTTATCAGATTCGGATTGCGCTAAAATTGAGAAAAAGAAACTTTCAAGTTTTCTGTAAAATGGCTTTTTATCAATCTTGTCAAAAAGACTACTGGCAATTCTCTTTATTTGTGAAATTTCTTCTCCAGCCCTATCCAACTTGTGTCTGTAGTGATTTAAAGTTTCATTAAGGTGGCTTTTTATTTGGATAAACTCTATATTATCTAATTTATTCAATGGTGTTTCTGAAAGAATATCCGAAATGCTATCCAATCCATTAAAGGATTTAGTTAATTTTCTTCTGTTTTCAATAACAGTATCCATTTTTGAACTGAAATAATCTGTTAATTCTATGAAAGACATAGATTTAAATTTCTCATTTAAATCATTCTTTAGTTCTGTTATTTGAAATTCCAAAGCCCTAGTCTGAGTATCTATTTCGGACTTGAGTTTTCCTTTAAAATCTTTTTCATACCAATGCTGAAGGTTTTCTATCGTGTTACTCCTTTTTTCAAGAGTTATAAAAATATCTTCAAGGGTTTTCTCTATCTCAGAGGGATTTAAAAGAGGTTGAATCTTGTCAAAGAACAAATCACATAATTTTATGGAATAATCGGTAAGAACAATTCTTTTATCGGTACTCCTATCAATAAACTGCTGTCTTAATAAGGTTTGAAGCCTCTCTTCAATTTTTTGTCTTTGTTCTCTTTCTGTTTCGGTCTCTTCTTTATGATACTTTTTTATCAACTGTTTTATTTCGACTTCTGAAAAAGATAATTTATCCGGAAACTCTTTACTCTCTACATAAAGCGAAAAAATGACACGAGCATCCGTTTTATCGGGTACAATGTGTTCAAACCTCTCGGAAAACAATTCCAATATTTTGTCAAAATTCTGCATCTCTATTAATTTCCCATAAATTTGAAAACAAACATATTTTATTTAATTGTCAACTACCGTCAATTAGAAAATTTTCACCTTTATCTTATTGTTTAAATAATCTTTAAAGGATTTCGGGCTAATGATCTCGACCTGATCCATCATCCCCAAAACAAACCGACCAATCCCATTAAAATCA
>CANGGP010000134.1 GCA_947453445.1 Sphingobacteriaceae bacterium | reverse complement strand
CACGGGCAAGCACCTGAACCCATTCATAAAAACTTATTGGAGTTCAGTAATTTTATCAAAGCAAAAGGCAATATTTCTTGCGGTTTAGCAACCGATGGCGATGCCGATCGTATTGGTCTTTACGATAGCGAAGGTAATTTTGTGGATTCGCACCACATCATTTTGTTGTTGATTCATTATTTGGTGAAATACAAAAACCAAAGTGGCAAGGTGGCCGTAGCGTTTAGCACCACCGTAAAAATTAAAAACATGTGTGCACATTACGGTTTACCATTGGATGTGGTGAAAATTGGATTCAAATACATATGCAGCATCATGGTGAATGAGGATGTTTTAGTGGGTGGAGAAGAAAGCGGCGGAATTGCCATTAAAGGCCACATCCCTGAGCGCGACGGTATTTGGATGGGTTTAACCATTTGGGAATTTATGGCCAAAACAGGTAAATCATTACATCAATTAATTGAAGAAGTATATGCCATTACCGGCACTTTCTGCTTCGAAAGAAATGATTTGCACATCGATGAATCCATCAAACAAAAAGTATTGCACAATTGTAAAAACGGACAATACACGGCTTTCGGAAAATACAAAGTAAGTCGTGTGGAAGATTTAGATGGTTACAAATTTTTCTTCGACGACAATACTTGGATGATGATACGTGCCAGCGGAACCGAGCCTGTACTAAGGGTTTACGCCGAGGGTGCCACCAAAGACATTGCCAATGAAATTTTAGCAGAAACCAAAAAGGTGCTTTTGGCTTAATCAGCTTTTTTTATTTTTCTTTTATTGTAATGTTGTCTAATTCATAAGTGCAGGCCCCGGCGGCTGTGCTTGTATATTTAAAGGCAAGATGCACATTGGCTGTTTGATAATTTTTTAAGGACACATCACCGGAGGAGGTCCACAAATAACTGCTGGTGGTAGGCGATAAAACACAAAGCGGAGAGAGGTTGCTCCATTTGCCTGTGCTTGGAGCAGCGCCAACATAATCTTGTGAAATATAAATGTCCAATGGCGCGCCCGCAAATTTTCCTGCTGCAGTTTCAAAATTTAAAACTGCATTTTTTGCATTCGAAAGATCAACACTGGGTGAAATCAGCCAAGTTTCAGCATTGTTATTGCTGCCATTTACATAACCCGAAATTTTTGAGAAGTAGCCATAACTTGGCGTGCCGCTAAAACTGCTGCAAGCCCATTTTACCGCACTGTTGCTCACAGTATAACTTGTCCAGCCGCCAGTATTGATGCTATTGTCGTTAAAGTCTTTGCTGAGGTACACAAAGCCACCACTGCCTGCACTGCCGCACAAAGGGCCATTGAGTTGTAAGTCGTTTAAATTTCTCAATATTAATTGCATACTTGTACCAAACTGGCTTAAAATGCCGCTTATGGTTCCGTTGCCGGCAGGACATAACTTTGCTGCAAAAGATGAAAAACCACTACTGCGAACCGTTAGTGTTTGACCTTCACAACTTTTTAAAATACGATTTCCCGATATTTTATTGATGGCATCGGCAAAAGGTGTGTTTTTATCGGTATCTATAAATTCAACTTGTGATAGTTGAATCAAGCACGATTGTAAGCTACTGTTCGGTACAATTTGTTTTATACTCACGGGCCTTGGCTTTGGTAACAATCCACTGGCGAGTTTCACAATGCTTTTTTCTGTGTCCACCGAATCCAATTGTATTAAACCGTTGTAGTCATTTAAAATGCAGTCTTTTAAATTAATGCGAATGCTGTCGCCAATAAATAATCCTCCGCTGTTCACCAATTTGATGTGGATGCCACCGGTAACATCGTGAACATAAATGTCCTTGTACAAATTACCGCTCACTTCATCAGCAATTACCAAGCAATACAAATTACTGTCGCTTTTAAAACGGTAAGTGCCTTTGTTATACTTATTTTTTATTTGATTGATGTTAATTTTATTGTTGCTTTCTAAACTTTTAAGCGGCGGGATATCGAATTTTTTTTCGCAGCCGACTAAAAAAACAAAAATAAATAATCCAATGAATAATGGTACGTGTTGCTTTTTCATAAGGAATAACTGATTTGAATAAAATAAGTATTGCGTGGCAAATAAGTGTATTTGTTGGCGAATTTGCTGATGTCGGATGCATCCCAACGCAATTGCTCAAAGCCGCCAACCAGTATGTTTTTCCAACTTAAATTACTTGCATTAAAAGTGAGGTTTAAATTTTGTTTGGATTTAAGGCGAAATGATTTTCCAAAACTAAAAGCAAAGCAGCAATATGCAGGTAGCTTTTCTTGTATGATAATGTTTTGATACACTTCCTCTTCATTTTCCAAATATTTTGCCAAAGCTTCTTGGGTTCGCCTATCGGGATTGGGTTCTAAATAATAATCAGACACATAATTTCCTTGGCATGAAACAAACCAATGTTTTTTTGCATTGTAACGGTAAGTTAAACCCATAACATTTTGTGGAAAAGCACCCACCTTGTAATTTTTTATATACACCCTTCGATTCTCAAAAAGCGGTGCAGCATTGTTATCCTGCCAAGCATCAATTAAAGGGCGGTTGCTATAAATGCACTGTGCCATGCCAATGGCCATTTGAATTAAATGTGCAGAATTGATGTTTTTTTCCAAACCCAATTCCAAACCCTGAAAACTTTGGTTGATTTGCCGCATGATTAAATTCACATTGGCGTTAAATTCATCATGCCAATAAGTATTGATGCGTGTTTGATTGTTGATTTGTGTACGGTACAAACTTAACCTGCATTTAAAAGCCGGAAATTTTGCGTGGTATGATAAATCAGCCGACATCAGCAATTCATTACCGGTGTTGGCAAGTAAATCGTTACGGCTGCGTGGCGAAATAAACAAAGCTGTTACTTCAGGTGCACGCTTTATATAAGCAGCATTTGCTACCAAAGCATGTCGACCGTTTATCTTATATGTGATGCCGGTTTTCGTAGATGCATTATTAAAAAACAAATGCTGACTTTCACCCTTGCTGTTGTTTGGAAATTTTCCGTTGGCCATAAAACCTGTGCGCCACACTTTTTTTAATACATAATTACTTGCAGCGTAAGCATCTATTTTTCCACTACTGTATTCGGCTTGTAACCATGTTTCGGCTTGACGGATGTTGATGTTGTAATTGTATCCAAAGGCTTCATTCTGTTTTATTTTTTTATCGGGATGTTCAATGTCGTTTTGTTGTATGCTTCGATCCATGCCAAGATTCTGTGCGAACTGATCATAATCCAGCCAATAAGTTGCGCCCAAAAGGTCTTCCAACACTTTGTATTTTTTGTTCTGATACCAAACAGCATTAAATCCTGCAGAGAAAAATGTTTTTTTAATGCGCGTATTGAGTAAAGCATTAAAACGCAAATGCTGCACTGCTTCTATTTTGTTTTCAAGTATAAAACGTGCTCGACTATCTGTGGTGTTAAGGCCCTGACCAAGGTCTTCGGGCAACACATACAAATTATTTTGATTCATGGCAATGAGTTTATCCCAATTAATTTGCCGAGTATTCACATCATTGAACCAGGCCAATTGTAATTGCTTGGCGCTTAAACTGTCGCCGGTTTTCTCATGGTAACTTGGTAAGTATCGGTAATAGTCGGGACGTGGATTTGCCGCATTGTTCCAGTTTAAGCCGCTCAAGCTATTTTTTCCGAAACAATAAAACAAGCCGGTATTGATGCGCGTTGATTTTTTTAATTTTAATACATGCGTGAGCATCAATACCGGACGGTTGTTGCGCGCCATGCCGGCATTGCGCATTTTGCCGTTTTGAAATCCCCAATTGCTATTGTAATAGTTATTTTTACTCAATGCATACACTTCCAATGGCTCAGCGCTTACACGGCCTTGTTCAGCGGAAGACAGAAATCCTACAAAACTAAATACTTGTTTATCGCGTATGTTTTTATCAAGCGAAAAATACAAAGCATTCGCCACCATCGATTTTCCATTGATATATACATTTTCACCGTAACGACCAGATAAACAAAAAGCCAAAGCCCATCCATTTTTTAACAGCCCGCTTGTAAAACTGCACATCACACGTTGCGCAAATGATCGGTTCGATTGGGCAACAGAAAATCGCCGCGCTTTTTTAAAGGAAGAAGCTTTTGAATCAATTTGGCTATATCCGCCTATGCCGCTAAATGCATAACGACAAGCGCCGGTATTTAGTCCGTTTTCGGTAAAACGCGTCATGTCGTTTAAGCCGCCTATCAATTCGCGGCTACTATTACCATTTTCAGGCTCGTTAAGACTTATGCCATTGATCATTAGGTTTTGATTTTTTGCAGTGTAGCCTCGCACGCGGTATCTATAGCTAGAAAATTGATAGGAAGCAAATTGTGTGAACACATCTTTAGAGGCTTGTAAAAAAGCGGAGGCATCTTGTTCATTTAAGTCTGATTCAACTTCTGCACCGCTATTGCTAAAAAGTATACCCTGCTGCAGCTCATCCAAACTGTCGGTTTTGTTTGAAAGAAATTGGCTGCTATCGCTTTGGGCATGAATGCAAGTTTGCGTGATCATAAAAAAAGCACACATCAATTTTATTTTCCAAGCTAGCTTGCGCCAATAGTCATACGTTATATGAATCCGGAAAGGCATTTTTTCTGAAGAAATTTTGATTTGGGTTTCTTTTCTAAAATCAAAAATATTCATTTTTTGCTTTTTTT
>CANGGP010000133.1 GCA_947453445.1 Sphingobacteriaceae bacterium | reverse complement strand
GTTTAGGACTTTTCGAAGGTTCCTTAATCAGCCTCGGAAGAGGCACCCCTTGGCCCTTTCAAGTAATCGGTCACCCGGCTTATAGCGACACCGCATTTGCCTTTACACCAAAACCAAGTAACTTGTCGGCCTCACCCAAATATGTGAACCAAAAATGTTACGGCATCGACCTCCGCAACGATCCCTACTTAAAAAATCACCCTAAAAAAATCAATATCCAATGGCTCATTAAATTTTATGGTGATTTAGATCGCAACGATTTTTTTGACGACAATTTTAATTACCACGCAGGCAATGCCGAATTAAAAGAACAAATCAAAAACCACATGCGCGAAGCCGATATCCGTGCATCATGGCAAGATGACATCGAAAAATTTAAACGCATCAGAAAAAAATACTTGTTGTATCCCGACTTCAACTAATACTTCAACCACTTCAACCTTTGGGTTTCAAAATCCCCTTTTGTCTCAATAATGTACAAGCCTTCTGCTAAATTCGAAAATTCAAATGCATGCTCACCCTGAGCCAAAGTTCGACTAAAATAAATATGCCCATCTAATCCCAACAACCTTAATTCACACTCCCAAGGAACCTCAATCACAAGATGGCCTTCACCCGGATTCGGATAAACAACCAAGCGATCTGTTTCTTTGTGTAGCTTTTCAATGGTTAAGCATTTGTTCACATATTGTGTAACAACAGTCGATGTCATACAACCAAAACCATCCATTCCAACAATCGTATAATTACTGTTGGCTAGCGGACTCACAATTAAAAAATTACCGTTAAATACATTGTTCCATGTATAACTCAAGGCACCATTCGCAGTAATACTGGCCGATTCACCTGCGCAAATTACCGACGGTACATTGCTAACCGTAAGTGAAGGTCCGGGCTGCACAATCACCGTTGAAGTGGCCGTGGCCGTGCACACCGATGTAAATAATTTTCCTGTTACCGTATAAACAGTTGAAACAATTGGCGACACCCAATTCGATACACCCGAATATGTATATGTATCAGCCCCTGACGGTGTAATAAAAAAGGTATTGCCCAAACAAATGGTGCCACTGTTGACTGTAACATTTGGAATCAAAGTGTGTACAAAAACCGTTACCATTTGAGCACTTGGCGTTACACATCCATTGGCATCGGTGCCGATAATTGCGTATGAAGAAGTGATGGTAGGACTCACAACCGGTCCTCCCCCGGCATAGGTATAACTCACAGCGCCACTTGGATTTATGTTATGGGTTTTACCAATACAAATGCTTGCATTAGTCACCGAAATAATTGGTGAAGGCCACACCGTAACACTTGATGTAGCCATGGCAGAACAGCCATTGGCATCTTTACCCACCACCGTATAAGTACTGCTAATACTAGGACTTACCAAGGCCGACCCACCTTCAATGGTATAATTAAGGGCACCCGATGGTTGAAGTGTAAAAACAAAATTAAGACAAATGGAACCACTGTTTACAGCCACATTGGGCGATGAAAAATTAAGCTTGGTCACCATTAAGGTTGAAGATGAGATACAAGCTACCGAATTGGTGCCCGACACAGTGTAAACACTGGTTACCGTGGGCGATACAATGGGATTGCCCGAAGAAAAAGTATAGCTTAATGCCCCACTTGGAAAAATGGTATGTGTATTTTGATTCAAACATAAAGTAACATTCGAAACGGAAATGGTTGGACTCACATTCACACTCACCGTGGCAGGAAAACGAAATGGCGCAAAAGTACAAGCGTTTGTTGCTTCTGCATAATATGTATAATTGCCTGCTGACAAAGTTGGCGTTATAAAAACACTGCCACTGCCCAATGAAACCGTCGATGTTGGCGACGAATACCAATTTAAAACACCTGCGCTTAAAGCACTTAAACTGGCTTGCTGTCCGCTGCAAACAAGGGCGTTACTCACTGTCATGCTATTGGTCGCCACATTTAAAAATACAGGCTGCGTGGTGGTGGTTTGATTCCCATTGGTGCAGGTAACCGCCACGCGCAGCCATATGGCCGCAGTTGGATTAATGCCAATTGTAGGACTAGTACCAATTGTGAAGTTACTAAAGTTCGAAGCCACCGAACTATTACCTGTTGACCACGTGTAAAGCAAACCACTTACCGTATATTGATTGGCTAAACCCAAAGTAACGGTTGAGCCGGCACAATAAGGATTTGGTGTTAAAGTAAGATTTGTCACCAAGGGTGTTGAAACACAAGGCGGCTGCGCTTTTAAATTAAAATGAACAAAACACAAAAGAGCAAATAATCCTTTGAAAAAACGTTTTACCGACGGCTTCATGTGCGCTACAATTAAAAAGCCAAGGTAAACAAAGTACTCCCTTAAAATAAAAAAAATATTCAAATAAAAAATTGGGAGTTGCAGTCAAGAAACCTATTTTTGTGAGTCTTTAAACAATACACATGGCTAATTTCGACTTGATCATGCCCAAAATGGGTGAAAGTGTAGCAGAAGCTACAATCATTAAATGGAGTAAAAATGTTGGCGATAAAATTAAGGTGGATGAAACCGTTCTTGAAATTGCCACCGATAAAGTTGACAGCGAAATTCCATCTCCTTTCGAAGGCACACTCTTAAAGTGTTTGTTTAAAGAAGGTGATGTCGTACAAGTGGGCACCGTTATTGCCGTTATTGGCAGTGAAGCCGGTGCAGCTGCACCCGAAGCACCAAAAGCAGCGCCAAGTAACGAAACAAAAACAACCACCGCAGCAGCCGCCCCAATTGCAGCCGCCGCGCCTAGTTCTCAAGATTTTAAAAATTCAGATAAATTTTATTCACCACTGGTGAAAAGTATTGCCAAAGAAGAAGGCATATCACTCAGCGAATTAGACGGCATCAAAGGAACCGGACAAGACGGTCGCGTAACCAAAGCCGATATCTTAGCCTACATTCCTACACGCGGACAAAAAGCCGCTGCTGCCCCTGCAGCTGAAAATACAGCGCCTGCCAAAACTGAAAGCAAACCCGCTGCAGCCATCAATGCCGGCGAACACACCATCTTGGTGAGCCGCCCTGCCGTTGCAGTTGGCGCCGGTGACGAAATCATCGAAATGGACCGCATGCGCAAAATGATCGCCGAAAACATGGTCATGAGCAAACACGTGGCTCCACATGTTACCTCATACGTTGAAGCCGATGTAACCAACTTGGTGATGTGGCGCGACAAAGCCAAAAAAGAATTCGAAAAACGCGACGGCCAAAAATTAACCTTCACCCCGCTCTTCATCGAAGCCGTTGCCAAAGCCATTAAAGATTTCCCGCTCATTAACGTGTCGGTCGATCAAACACAAACTAAAATTATCAAACACAAAAATATCAACATCGGCATGGCTGCTGCTTTACCAAGCGGTAACCTCATTGTGCCGGTGATTAAAAATGCCGATGAAAAAAATTTATTGGGCATCACTAAAAATGTAAACGATTTAGCCAATCGCGCAAGAGCAAACAAATTGGTACCCGACGAAATTCAAGGCGGAACATTTACACTCACCAATGTTGGCAGCTTCGGTAATTTAATGGGCACCCCTATTATTTTGCAACCCCAAGTGGCCATCTTAGCCGTTGGTAGTATCAAGAAAAAACCGGCTGTAATCGAAACACCGCAAGGCGATATGATTGGCGTGCGTCAATTTATGTACCTTTCGTTGAGCTACGATCACCGCGTGGTAGATGGTTCATTGGGTGGCAGCTTCTTGCGCCGTGTGGCCGATTACCTCGAACAATGGGATCTTAACCGTAGCATCTAATCTTTCAATCAAATAATTTTTCTTCGCTAACATCATTGGCTTGTTAGCGCATGCAAATCAATCACCGAAGTACAAAGTATAATTTTGGGGCCCCGCCTGTATAAATCCCAAACACCACTGTATCAGGCGGCCGGGCTTTCACTTCGCCTCCCTTGCACAAAGCCAAATTTGTAAGCCTGCAGGGGCTTATCCGCTAAGGCGTAACCGCCGCTTCGGCCAACAAATTTTGGCTTTCTGCTGCGGGCGGGCTCTCGTTCAATCCCTGGCCCTTCTATGCCCTTAAACAATCGAACAATTCGTAATTTAAAATCACTACTGTTCGGGATAATTTTAATTAGCATTTTTAAGAACTAGAGCATTTTTTCCATATTGCGCTTACGAACCTCTAAGTTAATAAGCAAGGCCGCAATTTGCTTTAAGAAATTACTGTAATTTTCTGCTACCCTAAACGGATTTCGGGTAATGGTGGTCAGGGGTGGCCTTCGAGAAATTTCGTATGAAAACAAGGCAAGGCGAACCCTTCCCGCTCTTGTTTTTTGTTGAAAGACTAGCAAAGTAACCAAAGTTGCATTCAATCATACTGTCTCTCGCACACAGCAGTTTTGAAACCGCAGCTTGCGCAAAGCCTGCGCGTTGCGGACTTTGCAGTCTTTCTAGCAAAAAACAATTCACCCGCTTCGGCATCGCGCCGTGCCAAGCCCACCGCTCGGGTAATTGAGATAATTGAATCATTTTGCCTTTGAGAACTTTGTGTGCTAAGGAAAATTAAAAGAACGAATTGCATGAAGTTTTTAAAGTCCTTGAAATCCGTTTGGCCTTCGGGAAATTTCGTAAGAAAACAAGGCGCAGCTTTCTGCCGTTCTCGCGCGCGGTCAGTCGCTAAACCAACTATTGCATTTGAGCGACCTAACGCGACCT
>CANGGP010000132.1 GCA_947453445.1 Sphingobacteriaceae bacterium | reverse complement strand
TTACTTTTTTGACTAAGAAAAAAGTAAGAGAAAAATTGATTTCAATTAAAACAAAATTTGATTTTGTAAATTACTGTTAATCAAGTATTAAAAAATTAGTTACTTAAGAGAAAAAAGAAAGTTAGAAAAAAGAGAATTTTTTCTTGAAAATTCAAGATTGTCCTGGCAAGCGCCTTGTCTTGATTTTTTGTTCAACGCACAGCCCCGCTCAAATGTGCCAAGCACATTTGCCGTTATCAATAAAAAAGAAAGTAAGAAATCAATTAGCGAAACGGGTGAGATCTTATTCCGATTTCAAAGTGGAAGTTCTACTGTGTACCTTTTCTAAATTAAGCCCACTAACAGATTATCAGCCTGAAACTCTTGCAGATTGCATGAAAAAGCAGTAAGGCATAATTTATTCAGGACAGCAATGATTTTTAATTATTTAAGGTTTTGTCACTGGGCTGTCGCTACTCGCAATTTTTTGTAGAAAAAGAACGCTACAAAAAATGTGCTCAAATCCCGATTCATATCGGAACTCCATCCCTGTCGCAGCATTTCTACTTTTAATGATAAAAATGAATGATTATCTTAACAAAGTGATATCAGAAAAGCATTGAATATTTCTTAAATTTGTTTAAACATAAAGCCATGAGTGCAGCAATAGATACGCTTCGAGAAAAACTACACCTTTATTTCGATAAGGTAGAGGACAAAAAAATCAAAGCCTTTTATACCATTTTTAAATCAGACCTAGAAAATGAAATTGGCGCTTATCATCCTGATTTTAAAAATGAAATGGAAAAAAGGCAGCGTGAATATAAAACGGGTAAGGTAAAAATGGTTACGGCCTCTGAAAGTAAACAAAGGATAAAAAAAATCCTTAAAAGCACTTGAGATAATGGCTCAGTATGTATACATACTCGAACCCAGAGCACAAGATGAGTATGAACAAGCAATTAAGTGGTATCAAAAGCGAAGCCAAAAAGCAGCTGTAAACTTTGTTAACAATACAGATTTTGCATTTGATTTTATTTGCCTTCAACCTTAGCATCAAAAAAATATTTTCAGCAAATTTTACGAATTAATCATTAAAAATTATCCTTACTCAATTATTTACACCATTGAAGAAAGCATTCATACAATTGTTGTTTTTTCCATTTATCATCACAAAAGGAATCCTAAAAAGAAGTATTCAGATAGTGATGAAAATAAAGTTGTTTAAAGTTTATGTGATTCAGCTTATTAGCACAAAAAGGCAGGTTCCGCAGCCTTTACCAAGCATCTTGAAATAACCCTGTTATAATGCAATTGATAAATCAATGATACTAAAAAACCGGGATATTAATTTTTAATTCTCAATTTTTCATTTTTAATTCTTCTTACCTTTGTTTCTCAAACTTTAAAATTCTATGCAAATTAAAATACGCGCCTTCATTGTATTTATTTTCCTCTTCAATGCCTCACACCAAGCCCAATCGGGCGGCGCTTATGAAATGTGTAAGTTAATACTGAGTTCGGAAGACAGTGCAGGTAACAAATTTAGCGCCGGTACCAATAAATGTTACATGGTGTTAAACCTTGTAAATGGCGATTTTTTGTTACGTGCCGACATGTCGGGTTTAAAAAGCAATGATGCAAAAACCGATTCACTGCTCTTGGCAGGCAAAGAACAAATTTTGGTGTTTAAAGGAAATGTCAACCAAAATATTTTGGAATACAACAAAAACCAAAACGATGAAAAATTATACGATATGACCGGGGTTTTGAGTTTTAATGGTCTCAATTTGACTTGTACAGCCCAATTTGATCCCATTAACTTGGCCGATAAAAGTGATCCTAAAAATTACCGAATGGATTTTTTATTGTCGCTTGAAACAGCCAAAGTAAAAATTAAAGGTTGGGAAGATAAATTGTATAAATCCTTTGTGTTAGAGGCAATGGGAGCTAAATTAAATATCCAGAATTAACTTCTGATTTTGTGCTCTTAAACAGTCAAATAGTTTGATGAGAGCTTCAATACAATCTCTTTTGTTAAGGGTTTCTCAATAAAATCAATCACATGTGGATTTGAATTCGCCCTTTGCTTGTCTTCAGGATTTACTGAAGAGGAAGCCATAAAAATCATAAAACCTTCATGAATTAAATGCTCATTTTCCTCCAAGGCTTGCAAAAAATCCCAACCACTCATTTCAGGCATGTTAATGTCGAGCAAAATAATCACCTTTTCTTTCTGTGGACTTGTAAAATCTGCTTTAACGCCCATCAATGCTTCCTTGGCATGTGTATAAGTTCGAACCGATGCACTTGGTAAGGCCGCGTTGATGACCATTTTGCAAATCATGTTATTGACCGAATCATCGTCAATAATAATAAAATGTTTAATGCTGTTATTCATTTATTCGCATTCAAATAATTTATAATGTACCAAACTGATTATATCAGCTAATGCATTAAATTATGCTTTGTTAATGGTTTTCAATTGTTTATTCGCACAAATGTACCATACAATACATAATTAACAATAACTATTAAACAATTCAAATGCTCTATTGTTTTAGCGATTTTCTAGTTTTTTATTAAAAACACATGACATCAGTCTGTTTTTGAATGCTTCGATTTAATTGTGTTTTATTTTCGCATAATCCAACAATTGTTCCTTTTTAATTTTTCTATTCCTCTGAACTTCGCCTTAAATTAATGAACAATGAAATATATTATTATAGGCGCAGTGGCCGGTGGCGCTAGTACCGCCGCCAGATTAAGAAGATTAGACGAAAAAGCCGAGATTGTGATTTTTGAAAAGGGCGAATACATGTCCTACGCCAATTGTGGTTTACCTTATTATATCGGTGAAGTAATTAAAGACCGCAATGCCTTATTCGTTACCTCCGCTACCTCTTTTAAATTGCGTTTTAATGCTGATGTTCGCACCCAAACCGAAGTGATGAGCATTCATCCTGAAGAAAAAAACGTTGTGGCTTTTGATCAGCGCACAGGTCAAACCTACACCGAATCATACGATAAACTGGTGCTTTCTCCCGGCGCCGAGCCCATTCGTCCACCCTTAGAAGGCATCAACAACGAAGGCATTTTTACATTGCGCAATGTGGCCGATACCGATTACATTAAAAATTATGTGTCGCATAATAAAGTTAAACAAGCTGTGGTAGTTGGTGCCGGATTTATTGGTTTAGAAATGGCCGAAAATTTACATCAGCTCGGCATTGCTGTTACAGTAGTTGAAATGGGCAATCAAATTTTAGCACCCCTCGATTATCCCATGGCGGCATTGGTACAACAACACATTCGCAGTAAAGGGGTGAGTTTAATGCTGAATAATTCAGTGACCGGCTTTGAGAAAACAACAAATGGCAATATTGTGATCTTAAAAAACGGTGAACACATTCAAAGCGATTTGGTGATTTTATCCATTGGCGTAAAACCCGATACACGCTTGGCTTTGGCAGCAGGACTAAAAATCGGTCCTTCAAAAGGCATTTGGGTGAACGAATATTTGCAAACATCCAACGAACATATTTTTGCCTTAGGCGATGCCATTGAATTTGAAAATCCCATCATCCACCAATCGATGCCAACTTATTTGGCTGGACCGGCCAATAAACAAGGACGCATTTGTGCCAACAATTTGGTGAATGGTGCAAGCCAAGTATACAAAGGCGCTATCAATACAGCCATTGTAAAGGTGTTTGATATGACAGTGGCAACAGCGGGCATGGCTTCAAAACATTTAAAGCGTGCGGGTTTTAAGCACATGGTAAGCACCAATCACAGCGGATCGCATGCCGGCTATTATCCGGGGGCACAACAAATGAGCATTCAATTGGCTTTCTCACCCAAAGAAGGCACCTTGTTGGGCGCGCAAATTGTGGGATTTGAAGGGGTTGATAAACGCATGGATGTTTTGTCGTTAATGATACAAGCCAAAGCCACCGTGTACGATTTAACTGAATTTGAACATGCTTATGCGCCACCATACTCATCGGCAAAAGACCCGGTAAACATGGCAGGATTTGTAGCAGAAAATATTCTCACACAAAAATTGTCGGTGTTTTATTGGAATCAAGTAAAAGATATTTCTGCCGATGATATTTTGTTGGATGTGCGCACAGTTGAAGAATTTGAAAAAGGACACATTGCCAATGCCATCAACATTCCCATTGATGAATTAAGAAATCGCATGGCAGAATTAGATCCGAATAAAAACATTTACATCTATTGTCAGGCCGGATTACGCGGTTATTTGGGTCATCGCATTTTAAAACAAAACCATTACAACAAGGTGTTGAATTTATCGGGCGGATATCAAATTTGGGAAGCTTGTGTTTTGGAACAAGAAGCTTTAGAACAAGTGGTGCTTGTGGGGTAGGAAATGGGTTTCTGCGCCAGGGACACGTAGGGCTTGGTTCTTTTTAGCGCCTGTCTCTTTGGCGCTAAAAAAACCGAGGCGATAGCCGAGCCCGCAGTGGCCCGCTTGGGCGCCCAAATAAATAAATAAAAAAAACCGTCTCTTTTCAGAAACGGTTTTAATTAGATAATGGGTTGAAAGGCTTTGTAAGTTTTCGGATTGGCCTTAAGTTAAAGATTTTAAAAATCGCTGTAAGCCCCTCCATTAAAGGTATTCGTAACATCTTTTGCCTCTTAAGTAACTGTTGCGCTAACCACCAGTAATCCAAGGTTTTGGGCTTGACGTTTTATTTTTCTTATTTGTTGTTCTTTGAAGCTGTCCATATATTTTTCTATAGGCATTGGATTAAATTTAATTTTTTCTTTAACAAG
>CANGGP010000131.1 GCA_947453445.1 Sphingobacteriaceae bacterium | reverse complement strand
AGAAATTACACCGGTTGCACCAATCACTTGATTCAAAGATTATATTCACACAATATTTACGGTAAGGACAGCACGCGTTTGTATCGCCCCTGGGTGGTTGTTCATGTTGAATTTTACGACACGAAGGAGGAGGCCTTGAGACGTGAGAAATATTATAAATCAGGACGTGGATCTGAATTGAAGAATAAATTAATAAAAGAATTTATGGCTCGTTGGGCTCATACCCTTACCTAGAGGGAAGGGCCTTGGTTCGAATCGAAAAATATTCCCGCTACCAACGAAATCTTAAACAGGGTTGATTGATTGTTTTTATGTAATAGAAATTTATTGCGCTTCAATGAAGAGTTTTTTTGTAAATAAATCCTCGTCATTAATTGCTTTTAAAAAATAAACACCCGGACTTAACTTGTTATCAAATTGAATTGTAGCTTGGTAATTCTTTTCAGATAAGTTATTGGAAATATTTTTTGAAAGTATAATTCTTCCATAAGTGTCATATATTAAAAATAGTATGCTTTCGCTGTAATAGTTTTTTAGGTAGATGTTCAGTTGATTGGTTTTATTGGGATTAGGGAAAACGCTTGTTTCAAATGCCATTTTAAATTCCAAGGATTCCGTATTTGAATAATCAAAGTGTTTGTCAAAATCCATTTGTTTTAGTCGGTAATAAATAATGCCGGGGTTTGGATTCATGTCGTTCAAATGGTAATCTCTTTTGGTGCTGCAATTACCGGCCCCTTTCACCATGCCAATGCCGGTAAAGTGAATGCCGTCGATAGATTTTTCAACAAAATAACAATCACAGTTTTTTTCGCTTGCTGTGCTCCAATTTAAACTTACTTGATCGAGGTATTGCGATGCGGTAAAATAAAGCAAGGTAATGGGCAGAGGGTTGTTTGCAAGACCTTTGCTACCAAAGGTGAATGGACTAAAATTACCCAATGCAGCATTTGTTGAAATGGAACCCGACCCGGCACCAACGCATGATCCGCCGGTGTTCACAAGCTCGCTTGCGTTCTCCCAAGCTGAGCTAACATCATTCCAATGGGCAATTCTTAAATCGGTGGTGCTACAATCAAAGATACCACTATTCGAAGCATCCTCCCAAAATAAGGTTACGGTTGCACTTCCCGTGCCTGCTGCTCGGTCGAGTTGCCAATATTCTTTTGTGCTCACATGGTGTAATGCCGGCGTTGGACTGGTGGCAATGCTTGATGTGTTAGTATAGGCAGAGGCAAAATACTGTGCTTTAAATGTGGAAGATGCACTTGGTGCGCCTATGCCTATTCTAGCCCATTTTGATCCACTACCAACAGGAAATGTAAAAGCAGTGTTGCCGGTTTTGCTGATAGGTCCGTCAATAAAAGAATTTGAATTTCCTGAATTTATAGTTGAACCGGCCATCATGGTAATAAAATTGCTTGCGTCGGCAAATATTTTACCATTGTTAAGGTTTAAGGCACCTGAAATAAATACGGGTGAAAATAAACTGATGGCACCGGATCCAGAAGTGGTAACGTTTAGATTATTAAAAGTGGTAGTTGAAGCGCCTCTAATTTGTTGCGTTACTGTGCCGTTAAAGATCACTGAAGCTGTGCCTGCTGAAAAATTACCTGTGTTATTCCAAATATTGCCTAGTGTTAGATTTATGCCATTCGCGCTAAGCGTACCAGTGTTAATCACTACATTGTTTTTTACGGTTAATGAATTAGTGTTAAGCGAAGCGTTCACGGCCACTGCATCGCCAATCAACAAATCATAAATAGGAATACTGGCATTCACTTGAATGGTTTGGCTCGCGGGCGTAGATGAATTGCCAATTTGCAATGTTCCACCACTCACGGTTCCAAGATTACCGCCTGTGTTTAGAAAGCCTAAATTGCCTGATCCTGGTCTTTGGATAACGATTTTTCCGCCCGACATATTAAAAATTGACCCTCTTTCGTCCATTTTAAACGGGGCCTCACCGCCGCTTGTTGAACCAATTGTAGGTAAAGTTAGGATTCCCGACGAGATGATTAAATTCGTTAAGGAGGTGAATCCCAATTTACTTAAGCGACCAGCAATGTTGAGGTTGCCACCATCAATGATTATTGTGCCAACGTGCGAGATTAAGTTTTCATCCGCGGCATCACCAATGTTTAGTGTTCCGCTGCTAACGCGAAGCGAACCGGTTAATGTTAAGGGATTTGTAATGTTGAGTAGTGCAGAAGAATGATTGACCCATATACCCGTTGAACTCGACATGGTTGTTGCAGCGGTAAATGGCGTAATTGTGCACGGAGTAGAAATTTTGATGCTGCCGTCGATTAAGTTAAGAAAATTGCTTGGCAACACAGAAAAATTGCTGGCGTTGATTTCTAAGATATTGGCATTTGAAATACCCATATCCAAAGTAATTAAATTAAAATTTGTTGTGCTGCCATTTCCACTAATGCTTTGGTTGCCGTTTTTTGTAAAGCTGATATTACAAACCCTTGTTGCCGAAGGCGCTAAGTTAAAGTTGCCATTGTTATTGATGTTACCGGTTAATAAAATACTGTGTGTTGCTGACGAAGCGCCAACCGTGATAGAGGCTCCACTTTGAACAGTGATGTTGTTTGTCACACTCAAGGTCCGCGAAGTTCCGTTGTTACCGAGAATAAATGATGCCGTTGTATTTTGTCCTATTGATAAGTCGTAACAAGCGCCATTCCCATCTAGGGTAACAGTATGTGTATTGTCGATTGTGACAAAATCACCTGAATTTGGAACACAAGTGCAATTCCAAGTTGCTGTATTATTCCAATTGCCCGAACCAACTGAAATAATAGTGCCTGCTGCAGTTGTGGCCATGCTGCCCGAAACCGAACTGCTTAAACTTCCTTCAGTAACAGCAAAAACTTGCCAAGTATAATTCGTGGCAGGCAACAAACCTATAATTGCTGCCGAAACAGAGTTGGCGCTTAATTGTGAAGCAAAATTAAAATTAACACCATCGGTTGAATTATATATCACGTAAGCCAATTCATTTGTTGCGTTATCGGTCCAGTTCAACACCATACTTGTATTTGCAACCGATGAAAAACTTAGAGCAGATGGCGCAGCATTTGGTGCGGGAGGAGTGAAAACCAATTTAGAATTTGAACTTGGTAAACTTCCCAAATTATTTTTTGCGGCATTACTGAAGGAGGTTGTGTTCACGTTCTGCTGTGTGAGTAACTGGGCAGTGGTTGGGGTTCCGGTGGGCCAGGAGGCATTGATTCCACAGGCAAATGCAAATGCAGAGCTGCCAGCGCTCATGTTACCATACACAAATTCAATGATGCCTGTTGTTTCATAAATTTTCACTTGAAAATTAAGCGATGCAGGTGTTGTGTTGGCCGGACTGGCCCATTCGTCCATATTCATCCATTCAACTGTTAACACTCGGTTTGGCGCAGTGCCGGTGGTGCTGTAAAAAAGACTTGATGAGAATGGCGCTGTACCGGCGGTGGCGGTCCATTCATCGCCATAAAATGGAGCAATTGCTAGGGTAGTTCCATTTGCGCCACCACTCGAAAATTGGTTATTATGATGAGAACCATATGGGACTGAATTTCCGTCGGTTGTGTTGGGGGAAAAATCCATGTAGCCATTTAAACTAGCCGAAAAATAGGAATACCGTGTTCCAAGGTACCAGAAATCGAAACCAATTGGCGTAAAATTGGTTCTGGCATCGTCGTTAAAATTTGTAGCCACATTTCTGCTGGCAAAATTGGTGGCACTTGATGAAATGGAAGTGTATGTTATGCCTGTAAACCTGCTCACGCTGTAGCTTGCGCAACTTTGGGCTTGGTTTTTAAATTGAATTATAATGAGCAAGTAAAATAGAAAACAAACAGCCTTTTGCGACCATTTAAGATTGACTTGATAAACCGTATTAAAACAATTCAACAACAAATTGATATGGATTAATGAATGTTAAATTATACTCAAACAAATATATTACAATTTTGGAGTTAATCAACCTTTTATTATTGAAAGGGGTTTATTGAAAACCTTTGAAAAGGTGATAAAATGAAAAAGGTTTAAGCGATGCTTAAACCTTTTATTTTTTGCGGACTGGACGGGACTCGAACCCGCGACCTCCGCCGTGACAGGGCGGCATTCTAACCAGCTGAACTACCAATCCGTTTCCTAACTTTCGTTTGGGATTGCGAAGGTAACAGTATTATTTAAAAACACAAAAAATATTTTAAATTTATTACACATTTCCCAAAATTTGTTCCGTGTGTGCAGATGTATCCACTTTGGTGATCACTTCTTTTATCAATCCATTTGCTGAAATAATAAATGTAGTGCGAATGATACCGTCGAAAATGCGGCCCATGAACTGTTTTTTACCCCAAACACCATATGCTTTTAAAATTTGGTGTTGTGTATCAGCAATTAGGGGGAAAGGTAAATCGTACTTTTTTGCGAATTTGGCATGCGATTTAACATCATCAGCATTTACGCCAACAATGGCATAATTTAATTGCTTTAAGTGCTCGTAACCGTCTCTTAAACTGCAGGCTGTTGCCGTGCATCCCGGTGTATCATCTTTTGGATAAAAATACAAGACAATTGTTTTGCCTTTTAATTGCGCTAAACTTATTTCATTGCCGTTTTGGTCTAGTCCCGAAAAAGACGGGGCGGGCATACCGGCCTTTAAATGGGTTTGGTGAGCGACAAAAACTTGTTTTGTAGATTTTACAGTACTCGGTTTTGTTGTTTTTGTTGTTTTCGGTTTAACTGCCAATTTTTTAGTGACTTTTTTAACCTTGCTTATTTTTTTTGCACTTTTTTTGATTGCCTTTTTTGGTGAAGCCTTCTTAACGGCCTTTTTCACGACTTTCTTAATTGCTTTT
>CANGGP010000130.1 GCA_947453445.1 Sphingobacteriaceae bacterium | reverse complement strand
TAATGTCTAATCTACCACTTGCTCTGCTTTTGCGCGTAGGGTGAGTTTTTTACTTCTCAAATCAAAATGATCGCCCAGCGACATTACGTGAACCGTTAGATTCTCGATTGATACCGGTTCGCCCATTTGCACATCCGTTATATTGGTGTCACGCATGTTGGTGCCATCCACCAAAATCACCAATCCTGAGCCAATGGCTTCCATGCTGTAACCTTTGCTAATTAATAAGCCTGTGTCTTCACCTAAACCAATGCCCAAATTAACCGGATTACTGGCGCATGCATACAATAAACGACCAATGCGACCGCGTTGCACAAAATGTGTATCGATGATCACATTATTAATAAAACCCAATCCCCCGGTAATTTTCACTTCCCCTTTTAACAATGCCTCCTGGCTGCTGCCTTGGTATATCATGTTGTTTGAACTGGCTGCTGCTCCCGCCGACGTGCCCGAAATAATAAAGGCTTCGTTTTGGTATTTCTCCAATAACATATGGTGAAAAGCTGTTCCGCCAAAAATAGAAGTCAATCGCAATTGATCCCCACCTGTAAACATCACCACATCAGCTTTTTTTAAACGCTCTAAATTTTCAGATGCATTGGCTTCTTCGCGGGTGCGAATATCCAAAACTGCCGTATCTAAAATGCTCAGTTGCTCAAATGCCTTAATGTATTCCTCCCCCACTTCCTTTGGTATACTGCTGGCAGTTGTAATAATTTCAATACGGGATAAATTGCCTTTTGCTGCTTCGGTACTAATGCGCTTTAAAATACCTTTCTCAAAAAATTTTAAGTTCTTTGGCTGATCTTCCGGATTCTTAAAATAACTGCCCTTGTCTACTGATCCGCCAATAATAATTAATTTACCGATAGGTTCGTTCATGTTGAATTGTTTGCTGCAAAACTAAACTAATTCCATTTGCTCCTCATTTTTATTCACTGCAGTTTTCAGACTATTTTTAACAGATTTGGTTTAAACGAAAAATGGTTCTATATTCATAGGCACACACATTTAACACTAGTCTCATGAAAATTATTGAAATAAAAACCTTACGCGGACCTAACTATTGGTCAAATTTTCGTAAAAAATTAATTGTCATGAAACTTGATTTGGAAGAGCTGGAAGCCTTACCAAGCAATAAAATACCGGGATTTCCCGATCGCTTAAAAGCCATGTTTCCAAGCATGAAAAGTCACCGCTGTTCAACCAAACACGAAGGTGGATTTTTTGAACGTGTTGTTGAAGGTACTTGGATGGGACATGTGATTGAACACATTGCCCTCGAAATTCAAACCTTGGCCGGCATGGATGTTGGTTTTGGTCGCACCCGCGGAACCGGCAAACCCGGCGTTTACAATGTGGTGTTTTCATACATGGAAGAACGTGTTGGGCAATACGCTGCTAAAGCATCGGTGGCCATTGCCGAAGCCTTGGTGAAAAACGAAACTTACAATTTAGCCGCTGATATTAAAGCCATGCGTGAAATTCGCGAAAGCGAGCGTTTTGGTCCTAGTACTGCTTCAATTGTGGATGAAGCGGTAGCCCGTGATATTCCGTTTATTCGTTTAAATAAAGAATCACTCATTCAATTGGGTTATGGCAAAAACCAAGTGCGTTTTCGTGCAACCATGACCGATCGCACCAGTTCAATTGCCGTTGACTTGGCAAGCAATAAAGAAGAAACCAAACGCATGTTGCAAGAAGCAGCAATTCCTGTGGCTCGCGGCACATGCATTGTTTACGAGCGTGAAGTGCAGGAAGCAGTTCGCGATACGGGTTTTCCTTTGGTATTTAAACCATTGGACGGTAACCATGGCAAAGGCGCATCCATCAATGTAAAAACAATGGAAGAAGCCATTGAGGCCTTTCACCATGCCAAAAAATATTCACGTAAAATTATTGTCGAAAAATTTATTACCGGTCACGATTTTAGAGTGTTGGTGATTAACCACCGTTTTATTGCTGCTGCATTGAGAGAACCGGCCCATGTAATTGGTGATGGGAAATTAAACATTCAACAACTCATTGATAAAGAAAATGAAGATCCTCGAAGGGGATACGGTCATGAAAATGTTTTGACCGAAATTTCGATTGATAAAGAAACGCAAGATCAATTGGCCAAATACAATTTCACTTTGGAAACGGTTTTACCGAAGGGTGAAAAATGTTATTTAAAAGGTACCGCCAATTTGAGCACCGGCGGCACTTCTACAGATGTAACCGACATCATGCATCCAACCAATATTTTTATTTGCGAACGCATTTCGCGGGTGATTGGTTTAGACATTTGCGGTATAGACATCATGGCACAAAATTTAAGTGAACCTCTCGAAGAATCGGGTGGCGTTGTGTTGGAAGTAAATGCAGCACCGGGTTTTCGCATGCACTTGGCCCCGGCCAACGGTTTGCCGCGCAATGTGGCTGCCCCTGTGATTGACATGTTGTATCCTCCGGGAAAATCATGCCGTATTCCGATTATTGCCATTACAGGCACGAACGGTAAAACTACAACAACAAGATTAATTGCGCACATTGTAAAAAATAACGGTTTCCGGGTTGGTTACACCACTTCCGACGGTATTTATGTGCAAAACTCCATGTTGAACAAAGGTGATACTACCGGTCCGCAGAGTGCCGAATTTATTTTAAAAGACCCAACCGTTGAATTTGCCGTTTTAGAAACAGCACGCGGTGGTATTTTGCGCTCTGGCTTGGGCTTTGGGCGTTGCGATATTGCTGTGGTTACCAATGTGCAAGAAGACCACATGGGTTTATCGGATATCAACACCTTAAAAGACATGGCCAATGTAAAAGGCACGGTGGTGAAGGCGGTTAAGCGCGATGGTTATGCCGTTTTAAATGCCGACAACGAATATTGCGTGATGCTTGGCAAAACAGCCGAGTGCCATGTGGCATACTTTAGTTTAAATGAAAACAATCCGGTAATCAAAGAACATTGTCGTAAAGGTGGCATTGCAGCCATTTTTGAAAACGGCTATATCACCATTAAAAAAGGTGAGTGGAAATTTAGAGTGGATAAAGTGACCAATATACCATTAACGTTTAACGGTAAAGTAAACTTTATGATTGCCAATGTACTGGCTGCCACGCTTGCTTCTTATACATACGGTTTTACCATTGAAGACATTAAAACCAATTTGGAAACATTTATTCCTTCGGCTGCGCAAACACCGGGCAGAATGAATATTTTTAACTTCAAAAAATACAAAGTACTGATCGATTTTGCCCACAATCCCGATGGATTTAACGGCATCAAAGAATTTTTATCATCAATTGATTCAACACACAAAATCGGTATCATTACCGGTACCGGCGACCGACGCGATGACGACATCCGTGAATTGGGGCGCATCTCAGCCGATATGTTTGACCATATTATTATCCGTCAAGATAAATTTTTACGCGGCCGTGATGCCCAAGAAATTGTAGACTTGTTATTGGAAGGCATACGCGAACGCAATCCAAAACAATCGTACGAATACATTCCAAAAGAAGTGGAAGCCTTGAAACATGCGTTTTCATTGGCCAAACCCGGTTCTTATATTGTGGCACTCAGTGATGTAATTGACAATGCCATTCAATTGGTGCAATCGTATTTGGAAAAAGACCGTTTGGATGATCATTAGATCATTGCTTTAAACGAACAAATTATTTACCATCATTCGCAAGCGTGGATGAAACATTGCTTACCTTTGTTTTGTGATGAAACGATTTTTAATCATTGTACTTTTTTGTGGATTAATCGCCCCAAAGCCTTTATTGGCTTGGCATTCAAAGGGACATCAAATTGTGGCTGAGATGGCGAAATCGTTGTTGAAAAAAAACATTTTAGATTCCGTTCAATTTTACCTCGATAGTGCCAACTTTCAACAAGCAGCGGTGTGGATGGATGAAGTGCGTACAAATCCAAAATTTAATTACCTCAAGCCAATGCATTATGTGAATGTGGCGAAGGACCATACCTATGTAAACAACAATGAAAAGAATATCATCAATACCCTCGCAACTTCCATCCAAAAACTCAAGCACCGCCATGGCTTAAACAAAGCAGACATTAAAATGCAATTATTGTTGTTGTTTCATTTAATTGGTGATTTGCATCAACCCTTGCATGTGGCTTATGGCGAAGACAGAGGCGGTAACGACATACACTTGCGTTATCTCAAGAAAAAAACCAATTTACACACACTTTGGGATGCCGATATTATTGCGCGCGAACACATTAGTTTAAGCACTTGCTTTAATAAATTAAAAAGCATGAACGAACAAGATAAGATGAAAGCACAACACATCGATTTGCTGAATTGGATGAATGAATCACGCGCACATTTAATTGCTGTGTATGATTTTAAAGATAATTTTATTGATGCGGCCTACTCAGCAAAAAGTAAAAACACCATCGAAACGCAATTGGCATTGGCGGCCCTTCGTTTGGCAGCAGTGCTTGAAGATGCTTTTAAATAAAAACTTGCGCTGCCCTTGCATATAAATAAGCCAAGGCTGAAAAAAATCATTGTTGTTAACGATAAATTATTACGCACAACTGCGTCATGCAATCTGCAAAGCTTAAGTTATCCAATCAGTTATCGGGATTACTTTTAGATAGTTTTACGGAGAATTTTCACTTTGAAATTGGATTGAGTTTTCATCTGCTTCGCCATAAATTTCTCACCTTCTTTTTTCTTGAAAACGGCAAATGTGCATTGGCACATTTGAGCGGGGTTGAGCGGTGGACAAAAATTTCAAGGAAAGCGATTACATACCCGCTCTTGAATTTTTAAGAAAAAATTCTCTCTTTTCTTTTTTCTCTTAAGTAACTAATTTTTTAATACTTGATTAACAGTAATTTACAAAATCAAATTTTGTTTTAATTGAAATCAATTTTTCTCTTACTTTTTTCTTAGTCAAAAAAGTAAGCAAAAAG
>CANGGP010000129.1 GCA_947453445.1 Sphingobacteriaceae bacterium | reverse complement strand
TTTTTTATACTGCAAACAGTTTAAGTATTTTAGTGCCGCCCCTATTTTTCCTATACTCAATGATTTTGTAGCCGAATCAAGATTCGCTCTTGCCGATAAAAAGCACACAATCATCAGTATTAATATATTGTTTCGTCGTTCCATTCCCTTTGCGTCGTTAATTGTACTGAGTTTATCACTAACTAAATTGCAAATTAATCTGTATGCTGCTTTTCCATTTGTAATATTAATCTTACATGTGTAATGTTGCGTATAAAAACGTTTAATTATGTATATTAGTCCCATCTATTTTTGAAAAAAACTTGAAGTGCCATACACTGAATCGATAGAAGCTTTTATTTTTGGAAACAATGACGCACTAGCACACTATTACAATGAATGGAAGGCAGAACTTTTCTTGGTAGCCTACCACTATATGCGAAACTCTGATGACGCAGAAGATGTATTAGCCGACTGCTTTGAAAAACTCATGAACATGAGTATAGAGCGAAGGAAAGAAAAATTCGATCGGCAAAAAATCTACCTTAAACACCTTTTGTTAGTAATGGTTAAGAATCGATGTATAGATATACTCAGAACCACAGAGAACAGAAGACGAATTCAGCAAAATTTATTTAGGATTAATAAAGACAAAACATATGCTTTTGAAAATATGATCTTGGACAAAGAAAGCTTTAAAAGCCTTTGTCACTGTTTACCGAAAAAAGAAAGCCAAATTTTAACAATGCATTTAGATGGTCACAGCCACGAAGAAATTGCAAAGAATTTTACACTGAGCGAAAAAACAGTTAAAAACAACATCACAATAGCCAAGAGCAAAGTGCGTTTATTGTGGCAAGATTTTATGGCTTGATGAAGGGAAACGAAAAAATAAAAAAAAAGCTTCTGGAAAGCATTCGTTCGGTAGAAAAACCTGACAGGGAGATACTAGATTTTCTTCAAAATTATAATGGTGATGATGAAATGATCAAAGGCGCAAAAGCCTTTTTAGAAGACAAAAATTGGGATTTCAGCCTTTTACAGAGTACGATCAAGAATCTTCCAGATATTGAAGTCCCAAAAAAAAACAAATTAAGTTTTTTGATGAAAGTAGCTGCTATTTTGATTTTTGTTTTAGGAACAGTTTTATTTTTATGCAGCAAATCATCAAATCACGCCCAAGTCATTGAAGAGGGATTGCCTGTATTTATGGGTGAATATTCAACAACATACAATGAATTCATGAATGAATACCGACTAGCCAATTACGAAAATGCAATTTCAATAGGATCAATGATTAAACAAAAATCAGATACGCTTAATTTTTATATGGGTTGTTCATATATTTATTCAGGCAATTACAATCAGGCAATCGAGCAATTAAATCGTATTAACAAAAGTGAGCATTTTGAAGAATCAAAAAACTTTCAGTTAGCTTATGCTTATTTTAAAATTGGCCGTACAAATGAAGCTTTAAAATTTATAGAGAAAATCAAAAAATCAACCAACCAAAAATACACCTCAGCAGTGCAAGAATTGTTGAAAAACCTTGATTAATCTAGATATATTATTAATAATTTTTATAAAATAAAAAGCTTCCAATCAAAAAACAAAATCATCGATAATTACATTCAAATTTTGAATCTTTACTATGGTTGCAAATTATTTTTTCATACCACTTATTTCCAATTCACTTATTTTAATTGAAAATCAACGTCTTTTGGTTAAGAAACGCTGCCTATAATCTTATAACAATAAGCCGGAAAGATTAGTATTTAAAAGGTTGATTCGTTTTAGCATACTTCTGAAATATTCTCTTCAATAACTTTCAATTTTTTTTCGGGAAATATGAACTTATTAATCGTTTTAAACGAAAATAAGATTATGTCAAAAAATAAGTTTGTTAGCCTTTTAGTGATTATCTTCCAATTAATATTCTCGAAAATACTTGCCCAGTGTCCTAATTCCGTGATACTGGGATCAGCATCAAATATGTTTGGGGTTATTATTAATGAAACAACTCCTATTGCCATTGACAACAACATTAATACAATAGCATTTGTGCATAGAAATAGTGTTGCGCAATTTTCTTTGAATACCGGCCATCTTCGATATGATGTTTCATTTAATGCAGGTCAAACTTGGACCTCTAACATTGGTGTATTAAATCCTGCATTAACTTATGGAGCTCGTTACCCGAATGCACTTCTTTATAACCCAACAAATAATACCTTGGCCGTAAACGCCCATGTTGGTTATTTTTGTGCAGCGCTTAATAGTGGTGGGACATGGGGTTATATTGTTTCAGGAAAGAGACAATTAAACGGAAGCGGAAATACAGAAAATTATAATCAACCGGGAATCAACAATTATTTGATACCACAATCAGTTGTAAAATCGTCTCAGGGAGTTTATTGGGGACTTGATTATGCTAGTAATGGCAGTAATTCATTGACAGGTTCACTTTATGTATTCAAGGGCATTTGGAATAACAATTTGAATGATGTTCAATGGACATTAAATAACACTATAACAAATGCAGTTAATACCGGTGCATGGGGATATCCGAGCATTGGTTTTGATCCAACAGGGCAAATAGGCTATATTGTTTTAACAACAGATCCAAATTCTAACGGCTATTATTCACCTGTTGTTTACAAAACAACGAATAGTGGTCAAACTTGGACAGGTCCAACAACTATTAACCTTAACCAATTCAGTTGCTTGACAACAAATATGGGAGGGGCTAATGTTGCTGTTGACAATTCGAATTGTATAGTTGTAGACGCGAATGGTTCAGCACACATTATATGTGTAGTAGGAAAGCAGTCAGGATATAGTGTCGATGCAACATCTTGGCATCATATAGTTGATTTAACAAATTTGAATGATGTTTGGACCATCCGTGATATTGGTAATTTACAAACAGGTAAAAATACTTTTGTTGGTAGTTTGAATTCGCAAGTGATTCAGGCATGGTCACCTCAATGCGCCAGAACAAGCGATGGCACAAAAGTTTTTTTTACTTGGGTCGACAATATAAATAGTAGTTTAGGTTCAGTAAATAATACGCCCAATTTGTATGGCAGAGGATTCGATGTAACTTCCGGCAATTGGACTCAAGTAAAAGATTTTTCTTCTTGTGGAACAAACACCTCCGGTAAGATATATTTTCCTCATATTGCGCGAGAAGTTTTTGTAAATAACTCAACATACAAAATTGCGCCTGTTTATGGTGAATTTACAACGACAGGTAATGACATAGATATTACTACAAATTATAGGTATTTAGATAATTGTTTGTTCTCTGTTTCGGAATTTACAACAGCAACCCCAAGTTTAACTTTGTCATTAAATCCTTATCCAAACATTGTGTTATGTCAAGGTTCGCAAGCCCAAGTTCAATTATTGGGTAATTATTCTCAAATTTTATGGAGTAATAATGCTACAACTTCAATAACTTCCGTATCGAGTACAGGCATTTTAACTGTTACTGCAAGACAAGGGTGCACGCTCGGCACACAAACATTATCAGTGCAGCAATTATCATATACAGCGAGTTCATCAAGTGTTTTAATTTGCTCAGGAAGCGCTGTAACACTTAATGCAATCGGAAATGCGCAAAGTTATACTTGGAATCCGGGATCAATCAATTCATCCTCTGCTATTGTTTCACCAACAGTTACATCAACTTATACAATTAATGCAGGTGGAACTTCCTGCAGTTCATCTTCTGCTATTACGGTATCAGTAAATCCATTACCAATTGTGACGATAATTAGCAATTATACACGTACTTGCGCAGGAAGTTCTGCGACTTTGCAAGCTTCGGGCGCTAATCTTTATTCATGGAGCAACGGCTCTACAGGACCTTCAACAACGATCAATCCTACGATGAACACGACGTATTCTTTAACGGCTGTGAACGCATTGGGATGCGTTGCGACATTCACTTACAATCAAGTTGTTGATCCAATTCCAAGTTTAACAGTGAATACAACATCAAATAGAATATGCCTTGGAGAAACAGCAACATTGTCCGTGAACGGGGCATTTAGTTATTTTTGGAACACAGGTTCAACATCTAGCTTGGTGGTTGTAAATCCAAATGTATCTACAACATATACCGTGGTTGGCACTAATACACTCATGTGCAGTGCTTCATATACTTTAGAACAAAAGGTTGACGCTTGCACTCAAGTTCCGAAAGAATTCAAAATCAATTCAATGATTAAAATTTTCCCAAACCCTTTAACTAATTACGTGAATTTAATTTTTCCATATGACGGTGAACTAAGAATTTATGATATTTATGGTAGAGTTTTGCAAAATGAATTCTTACTCGGAAGTAAAATGCATCAAATTGAATTGCTTGGCTATTCAGATGGTGTGTATTATTTCGAATGCACAGGTGCATGGGGAACATACACTCGAAAAATGATTATTTCTAAATAATTTATTTGGATAAAAGCAAACAATATTATTATTGTTTTTATCGCTTCTATTTCAGCCAATTATAAGAATTGTCAGGCTTGGCTTATTCTTTAAAATCAGTTGTTATTTTTTTATTTCATTTATTTTAGAATTTAACGGGACGCACGAATGAAATAATCGTTTTGGAATAATATAGCTTAAATCGATGAAAAAACGCTACAGTAGTATTTGTAAAACATTAGTCTTGATCATGTCATTGACTATTAGAATTAATGCCCAATTAAGTGGATTGTATACCATCAATAATTCTGCACCATCATCAAGTTCGAATTACACAAGTTTTACATCTTTGTCAAATGACCTCAATAGTTTTGGCGTTTCTGGTGCAGTAACCGTCAATGTGGTGGCGAATACAGGTCCTTATATTGAGCAAGTGACCTTTAATCAATTTACAGGTTCAACAGCAACCAATAGTGTATTAATAAATGGAAATGGGAATACGATAACTTTTGCTGCTTCAACAAATACTGCTGCATGGACATTATTATTGAATGGCACTGATTATATGGCTATTACCAATTTGACTGTAACCGGCACCGGCACGTACGCTTGGCCGATGATGTTGGTGGGTGGCGCTGATTACAATACATTCAGTAATTG
>CANGGP010000128.1 GCA_947453445.1 Sphingobacteriaceae bacterium | reverse complement strand
GATTGTTGATAGTGCCGTGATAGACGACAAAGGTGACTTTGATTTTTTGCAATACACCCCAAAAATTGGTTTTTACCGCATTAAAATGAACGCGCAAAATTTTGCGATGTTGGTACTAGACAGCGCCGATAAGGTGATGGTAACGGCCGATATGAAAGATTTGGCAAATACCTATAAAACGGAAGGATCGCCGGAAACGGCATTGTTCTTGGCTTTTCAAGACATTGCCAAACAACGCGACATACGTTTGGATTCATTGAACAAAGCATTTCAGCAATTGATGGAAGCCAATAAGATGGACAATAAACGCATGGATTCGTTGAGTGCCTTGTTTAAAGCGCCTTATGAAGCCATTGTAAATCCATCGAACGATCAGTTGGCCAAAAAGGTGAAAGAAAATGCCAGCATGTATTCGTCGATAATGGCCATTCAATCGTTGGAAACCGATAAGTATGTAGATGTTTACCAGGCTTTGGATGCTGGCTTGACTGCGAAGTTTCCGAACGATAAAAACGTGCGCATGTTTCATGACGTGGTGGCAAAAATATTGGGCAGTCGCATTGGCGAAGTAGCTCCTGAAATTAATTTGCCTTCGGTGGATGGCAAGCCCATTGCTTTGAGTAGTTTTAAAGGCAAGGTGGTGTTGATTGATTTTTGGGCCAGTTGGTGTGGACCATGTCGTAAAGAAATGCCGAATGTGGTGAAGGCTTATGCGAAATACAAAGCAAAAGGATTTGAAATTTACGGGGTATCGTTGGATGACAACAAAGACCGTTGGATTGAGGCCATTGCCAAAGATGGTATTACTTGGCCGCAGGTGAGTGATTTAAAAAAGTGGGATGCCGAAGTGGTGCGTAATTACAACATCACCTCGATACCACACACAGTATTGTTAGACAGAGCCGGCAATATTATTGCCAAAAATTTACGCGGTGAAGATTTGGATAAAAAATTGGCGGAGGTATTAAAATAATGCAATCCATCACAAACAATATAAAAATGCGCTTCGTGTATTACGGGGCGTTTTTTTTTAGTGCCTTGCTGCTAAGTGCGCAAAAGCCCTATTTTCAGCAGGAAGTGAATTATAAAATAGACGTCCGTTTAAATGATGTAAAGCATACTTTGCAAGGCAAGGAAGAGATGCAATACATCAACCAATCGTCCGATGCCTTGGATTTTATTTATTTTCATTTGTGGCCCAATGCTTATAAAAATAACAATACGGCACTCTGCAAACAGTTAGTGTTGCAAGGTAATTCAGAATTGTTTTTTGCCAAAGATGAAGAGCGTGGTTATATTGACAGTTTAAACTTTATGGTTGGCGGTAAATGTTTGCGTTTGGAATACGATGAAAAAAACATCGACATCGCCAAGCTTATACTCGACAAGCCTTTGCAGCCGCATGACACCCTTGTAATTCGCACCAACTTTTTTGTGAAGATACCCGATGCACGTTTTTCGCGCATGGGCCATACGGGTGAGGCTTATTTTATCACGCAGTGGTACCCGAAGCCGGCGGTGTACGACAATGAAGGATGGCATGCCATGCCCTATTTGGATCAGGGCGAATTTTATTCGGAGTTTGGCAGTTTTGATGTAAGCATTACTTTGCCCGATAATTATGTGTTGGCGGCCACGGGTGATAGAATTGATGCGGAAAAAGAAGAAGACTTTTTAAACCGACGTGTAAAACAAACAATAGAAGCCCTTGAAAAAGACACGCGCATTAAAGATGGCATGAAATTTCCGCCATCGTCAGATACCTATAAAACCATTCGCTTTAAGCAATACCGCGTGCATGATTTTGCCTGGTTTGCCGACAAACGTTTTTATGTATTGCACGATCAAATTCAATTGCCTGAAAGCAAACGCACGGTCGACACCTGGGTGTTTTTTACCGATAAAAATTTTAAGCTCTGGAAAAATGCGCTCAACTATGTGAATGCAGCCACTGAATTTTATTCTTCTTTGGTGGGTGATTATCCTTATAACCATGTTACGGCGGTTGATGGCACCATTATGGCCGGGGGCGGCATGGAGTATCCCGAAATTACGGTGATTGGCGACATGGGCAATGCATTTGATTTGGATGTGACCATTGCACATGAAGTGGGACACAATTGGTTTTACGGCATCCTTGGCAGCAACGAAAGGCGTTACCCTTTTATGGATGAAGGCATTAATTCATTTTATGAGATGCGTTACATTCAAAAGCATTATCCCAACACCAAGCTCACTCAGTTTATTGACCGCGACACCACTTTTAAATTACTGCGCATTAACAAGGTGCCGATTTGGAAGGAAAAAGAATTTGTGTATTACTTGTCGCATTTAAACAACATTGACCAAGCCATTAATTTGCCCTCGGAAGATTATTCTACATTTAATTACGGCAGCATTGTATACGGCAAAACACCTTTGGTATTTGATTATTTGATGGCTTATATGACGCAACCAAACTTCGACCGGGCCATGCAGCAGTATTATGAAAAATTTAAATTCAAACATCCGCAGCCCCAAGATTTGTATGCTGTGTTGGCAGAGGGTGGGCAGTTTAATTTAGAATGGTTCAACACGCATTTGATTTCGAGCACCGATCCTTTTGATTACAAAATAAAAAAGGTGCGTGGCAACGCTTCGCAGGGATATGCCATCACCGTTAAAAATAAAACAGGACTCATTATTCCCTTTAACATCAGTGCTTACAAAAAGGGGCAATTGGTGGGTGAGGTTTGGTTTGATGGCTTTACGAAAAAAAGAACTTTAAATTTTCCGCCGGCCGAAGTGGATTATTTTAAAATTGACGGTGATGAAAAATTGATTGAAAACAACCGACGTAATAATTATTCGCGCAGCAAGGGATTGTTTAGAAAAGCCAAGCCATATCAATTTTCGTTGTTAACGGCTTATCCTGATGCGCGTAAAAACCAAATTAATTATTTGCCCATTGTTGGCAGTAATATTTATGATGGGGTGCAATTGGGAGTGGCCTTGCACAATTATGGTTTTTACAAAAAGAAAATTGAATACCTCTTGGCGCCTTATTATGCTTTTAATTCGAAGCAATTAACCGGTTTTGCAGAAATCAATTACAATATTTTACCGAAAAATGTTTTTCGACAAATTAGCATTGGCAGCAAAGTAAAATCGTTCAACTACGACCGATACAGTCCAATAGTAGCGGGCATACACGAACAGGACCAATTATTCCGTTATTTTAAAGTGGATAATTTTGTGCATTTTGATTTTAAGCGCAAGGCCACTTCGAAAATTGTGCAAAGTTTGCGTTTGATCAACACCAATGTGATGTTTGAGTCGGCAGATAATAAATTTACCTTGGGTGCTGTGGGTGTTGAAACTTATACCTTGGCGAAAAAAACGGATTTTCGCATGGTGAATAATTTGCAGTATGAAATCAAGAACAAACGTTTGTTTGATCCATTTGATTTGCGCGTTGAATTGCAGCAGGCCAATTCGGTGAACAAAATTTCGATGCATTTTAATTACCGATATAATGTGACGCAGAATAAACAAATTGAATTCAAGGCTTTCTTTGGTTCTTTCTTAAGCGGTTCATTGATGTCGCGCTCAACCTATGCTTTCCGTCCTTCGGGATATAACGGTTATGATGATTATTTATTTAATTACAATTATTTGGGCAGGAACGAAACCAATGGTTTGGCCTTTAGTCAGTTTACCGAAAAGGACGGTAATTTAAAAGTGTGGACACCTATTGGGCGCAGTACTACTTGGATGGCATCCTTGCAAGTTAAAACACCAAAGCTTGGTAAATTGCCTTTAAAAATTTACGGTGATATGTTGGGCTGCGACGGACAGTTTTTATTGAAAGATAAATTGTTGTGGGATGCGGGTTTAAATATTGTGTTGATTGATCAGGTGATGGATATTTATATTCCTTTGTTTTACAGCAATGACATTCAAAACACTTTATTAATCAATAACATTGGCTTTTTTAACCGAATTCGATTTACATTTAATATTCATAAATTAGACCCGAAAAATTTCATTGCTTCAAACTTTTATTAATTGACGAATAAAAAAATATATTTTGCTTCCGACTTCCATTTGGGTGTGCCCAGTTTGGCGAGTAGTTTAGCCCGTGAGAAAAAAATATGCGCTTGGTTGAGCAGCATTCAAGCTGATGCCGAGGAAATTTTTTTGGTGGGTGATATTTTTGATTTTTGGTACGAATACAAATACACGGTGCCAAAAGGAACCACCCGATTATTGGGTAAAATTGCCGAGTTAACCGATGCCGGCATTAAGGTGCATTTTTTTACCGGCAACCACGATTTGTGGATGAAGGATTATTTTACCGAAGAACTCAATGTGCAGGTGCACCATGAGGCCATCACCTTTACACACAGCGGCAAGAAATTTTACATTGGTCACGGCGACGGTTTAGGTCCGGGTGACAAATGGTACAAAGTACTGCGCAGTATTTTTGCGAGTAAAACATGCCAGTGGTTGTTTTCGCGATTGCATCCCAATTTGGCCTTTTACATTGCGCGCAAAAGCTCGAAGCGTAGTCGCGTGATTACCGGCGACAGTGATGAAAAGTTTTTGGGCCAGGAAAATGAATGGTTGTTTTTGTACAGCCGCGAGCACCTGAAAAAAGAAGCCATTGATTATTTTGTGTTTGGTCACCGCCATTTGCCATTGGATTTGGATGTGGATGGCAAGGCCCGTTACATTAACCTTGGGGAGTGGCTCAATTACTGCAGTTACGCGGTTTTTGACGGAGATGTGTTGCGTTTAGAATATTTTAAATGATGAATGTTAAATGCTGAATTTTGAATTGGTTCGATTGCCCTATTTTTACCACTAAGGCATTTAGGGCATTAAGGGGAATGCGACTCAATTAAAAAGTGCACTAAGGGAGTTTCGGGTTCTCATAACAGTTGGCTTCGATCCCCTTTCATCTTTATCATCTGTGTCATCAGCGTTCTATAAAGCGAGAATCACGTCTTATCTCTTGCTGTCTTGACTCTCCTACCCTCATTATTCCTTATTTCGAGTTACGGGTTACGTGTTGGCATTTCGGAATTTAATTTTCAACGAATTCCGTTTATTTTAAATAATTATTTGATTTATTTGTTAGGTTACACCCAACCTCATTTTTAATTTTTAATTAGCAATTCCTCCCATTCAACATTTAAAATCACTACTGTCCGGGGAAAATAAAAAAAATATAAAAGGGAATACTTTTTGAGTACTCCCTTCGCAATGGTAATTTTGGTTTACGACAACTAAAAAAACCATGAGCAAAAGTAATT
>CANGGP010000127.1 GCA_947453445.1 Sphingobacteriaceae bacterium | reverse complement strand
TTCATGCGAGGGCCACCGCTTAAAAAAAGAAGCACTTTATTTTAAAATCGATAACAAAAATATTTCCGAATTGTCTGAACTGGATATTTCGGTACTGCAAAATTTTTTCGAAAAAATAGAATCTCGTTTAAGTAAAAATCAAAACACCATTGCAAAGGAAGTGCTGAAAGAAATTCGTGCCCGCATACAATTTTTAATGGAAGTGGGTTTGGATTATGTGACTTTAAACCGTTCATCGCGATCTTTAAGCGGGGGCGAAGCCCAACGCATTCGCTTGGCCACACAAATTGGATCACAATTGGTGGGTGTTTTATACATTTTAGATGAGCCCAGCATCGGCTTACACCAAAGGGATAACGAGAGATTAATTTTGGCTCTTAAAAATTTACGCGATGTTGGCAATAGCGTTTTGGTGGTTGAGCATGATAAAGACATGATTGTTGAAAGCGATTTTGTAATTGACATTGGTCCGGGTGCCGGAATACACGGCGGTAAAGTGGTTGCAGCCTGCACGCCAAAACAAATGCTGAAATTGAACACCGTAACTGCCCAATACATTTCAGGAGAAAAATTTATCGCTATTCCTTCTAGTATTCGCAAAGGCAATGGCAAAAAAATTAGTTTAAAAGGATGCACGGGCCACAATTTAAAAAATGTAAATGTTGAATTTCCATTGGGCACTTTTATTTGTGTTACAGGGGTTAGCGGCAGCGGAAAGAGCAGTTTAATCAACGAAACTTTATATCCCATTTTAGCGGCGCACTTTTACAATGCCGAAAAAAAACCTTTACCTTATAAATCTATTTCGGGCCTTGAACACATCGATAAAATTATCGACATTAACCAATCACCCATCGGTCGCACGCCACGCAGTAATCCTGCCACCTATACATCTGTTTTTTCCGACATTCGTAACTTATTCGCCGAAATTCCGGAGGCAAAAATACGGGGCTATAAACCCGGTCGTTTTTCATTTAACGTAAAAGGTGGTCGCTGTGAAACCTGCGGTGGAGCAGGGGTAAAAACCATTGAAATGAACTTTTTGCCCGATGTGTATGTGAATTGTGATGTATGCAATGGTAAACGTTACAACCGCGAAACACTCGAGGTGCGATACAAAGGCAAATCCATTTCAGATGTGTTGAACATGACCATTGATAATGCTTGCGTGTTTTTTGAAAATGTACCAAACATTTACCGTCAAATTAAAACTTTGCAAGATGTGGGTTTGGGTTATATTACACTCGGACAACCCGCTACCACTTTAAGTGGTGGTGAAGCACAAAGGGTGAAACTGTCAACCGAATTGAGCAAACGCGATACCGGCAATACTTTTTATATTTTAGATGAACCAACCACAGGATTGCATTTTGAAGACATTCGCATTTTGCTGGATGTACTTTATAAATTGGTAAACAATGGCAATACGGTTTTGGTGATTGAGCATAATTTAGATATTATCAAGGTTGCTGATCATATTATTGATATGGGGCCGGAAGGTGGCAAGGGTGGAGGCGAGGTTTTATTTACCGGCACCACAAAAGAATTGTGCAAGAACAAAAAAAGTTATACCGCGCAGTTTTTAAAGAAGGAGATGGGCTGATGGCAACTATTGCCTTAGATTGGTTAAGCCAACAGATGAGTTTCAAAGATGAATGTTTTGATTTATTTTTTGTTCAACACTTCCACAGCCTTTTGCACTGCGTCATCGCTTTGATTTAAGATGGGATAATACGCGTCTTTATCAAATAGGTTTCTACCAATCAACGCTTTTAAAAGGGCTCTCAATCCAATTTCATTGCCTTTTATTTTTCGGTTTACCTTTTTTGTGTCAATGTACTTTTTTAATAAATCAATCACTGCCTCATTAACTTCATACTTTTCTATAAATGATTTTGATTGGTATTGTTTCATCAATTCTACTCGATGCTGATCGGCAAACTCAAATGCAAAACCATTTAAAACACCATTGTAATAAAGGTGATTCACCGTTTTGTTGTATTTGCCTGTATCGAGAGATACAAAAATATCAGGCACAATGCCGCCTCCGCCATACACTATTTTGCCGCCCGGTGTTTTATATTGTTTGCTTTTGTCTGTTTTAATGCTGTCGGCATGGTACAATTCACCACTTTCAAATCGACTGTATTCTTCATTGTAATAATCATCTAAACTTTTGTCGTATGGTTTTTGAATGCATCGTCCCGTAGGTGTATAATACCGCGCAATGGTTAATCGAAAAGCAGAACCGTCGGGCAAATCAATTTGATCTTGCACCAAGCCTTTACCAAAACTTCTACGGCCGATAATCAGCGCCCTATCATTGTCTTGCAAAGCACCTGCCAATATTTCACTGGCACTGGCGCTACCTTCGTCGATCAAAACAACCATCTCGTTTTTTTCAAAACTGCCACGCGAAGTTGCATTGTAAACCTTCTTGGGATGCGCCCTCCCTTCGGTGTACACAATTTGTAAACCGTCCATTAAAAATTCATCGGCCAAATCCACAGCTGTTTTTAAAAATCCGCCACCATTGCCGCGCAAATCCAAAATCAATTTTTTCATTCCCGCCTTCGATAAATCATTAAAAGCCTTGATATACTCATCATAAGTGGTGCTGGCAAAGCGCGAAATTTTAATAAAACCAATTCCCGGTTTTATCATGTATGCAATATCGATACTGTAAATTGGAATGCTGCCTCTCGTAATCTTATAATCGTTAAGTCCCCCGGTGCCGCTGCGCAAAATACTAACCGTTACCGTACTGCCGCTTTTTCCGCGCAACTTCTCAAAAACTTGTTTGTTGTTTATTTTTATCCCGGCAACTGTTTTTCCGTTTACCTTCACAATTTTATCACCTGCTTTAATGCCTAGTTTTTCTGACGGACCGCCAATAATCGGATTCACCACACGAATGGTATCGTTCACAATATTAAATTCCACCCCAATGCCATCGAAATTTCCTTCTAATGGTTCGTTTACGGCGCTAAAATCTTCGGCTGGTATAAAGTCACTATGCGGATCCAAGCCTTTCAACAATGAAAGAATAGCCTTGTTTTCAAGTTGTTTTGTATTTACTGTATCAACATATTGCATTTTGATATAGTCCAACAAATGGTCTATTTTACTGGTATTCGCTTGTTCTTGAAACTGTTTATTTGTTTTCGAACCAAAACTAAAATAATATCCAACCATTACACCTGCCGCCAAAACCAGCGCAAAATACAAGGGCATAAATGGATTAAAAGATTTGTTTGAGCCTTTTTCCGCTGTGTTGCTTTCTTCAGTCACTTTTCAATTGTTTTCGAAGCGAATTTAATCATTAAACCATGTTTAAAAAATTCTCTTTTTTACAAACCTGCGTTTTTTTGTTTTGTTCAAATACTAAATCTTTTTGTAATTTCGTTTTATGCCTATGCGTTTATTTGTTATCAGTTGTTTGTGTCTATTCATTCACTTGTCATGCAAAAAAAATTCAAATTCAAACGCCAATAGCTTACAGCCTGTGCCTTCGGTGCCCGTTGCCATTACTGTTTACCCAAACAATGTATCGAATTTTAAAATTCAAGCGATTGGTGGCTGGATGTATTTGAGTGGCGGTATTAGGGGCATTATTTTATACCGTAAATCGCAAGAAGAATTTGTGGCCATGGAGCGAACATCACCTTATTTACCCAATGATGATGCGGCCATTGTAAAAGTTCAACCAAATAATTTTACACTTCGTGATACGGTAAGTGGCTCTGAGTGGCGCATTATCGATGGCACCGTAACCAAAGGACCAAGCCAATGGCCTTTGCGTTTATATGGCACAACCTACGATGGCAGTGTTTTGCGAATCGTTAACTAAATTTTTTCTTTTCCGTTTTCCAACGGGTTGTGTGGATCAGGTGCAGCACATCTTTTTTAATGAAGTCGATCACAATTTTTAATGAATCAACATTCGGTACGCAATTAAAATAAAGGGCGCCTCTCAAAAAATGTTGCGTGCTATCGGTCATGTAAAACTGTAGGTTCGACGCGGTATTGCCACTAATATCGAAAATCAAACCATACACTTTTGCACTGTCCCGCAAAATTGGAATCTCCTCCAAACCGGTGGCTTTTATTTGGTGTTTATTTGCAAATACATGCGAATCTTCTAAGTATTGTGCAATGTTGTTATTTACCGTTTTATAACTCAAATGAATGGTTGCATGAAATTGCGGGAAATTTAAATTCAACCAACATGGGTCGGCGCCTTTGTGTTGGTCAAGACTAATATTGCTGTATTTGGGTATCTCAAAGGCATAGGGGCATTCTCCTTCGTATAAGCTGTAAGTTTTTTCGGGGAAATGAATGCGCGGGTAGCCACGCGGTCGAGGTGAAAAAGTTTCATCATCATTGTCGCACGAAACAAGCAGCAATAGTGAGAAACAGAAGGCGAATGCGGTTAATTTAGAGAGAATTTTTGTCATGTAAAACAAAGGTATTTTTTGATGATGATACTTGGATTGACTTTTGAATTTTTTCTACAATTGTTTTGTTAATTGCCTTGTTATTGCCCTGTTTTAGTTGAGTTAAGCATTTAAATAGAGGCTTTAAACACCCTCTTTGTTTTTTAAGAGTGTAAACATTTCAGCCAGTACTTCGGTAAGATTTTTTTTCATACCTTCTTTGTCCACCCAGTTGCGCGTTTGAAGTTTACCTTCAAGATATACCAATGCACCTTTTTTTAGAATTTTTTCGGCGTTTTCGGCCAATCCTCGCCACATCACAATATTGTGCCATTCGGTATGCTCAACCTTGTTTCCGTTTTTATCCTTGTATGTTTCGCTGGTAGCAAGTGAGAAGCTCACTTTGGCAATATTCCCTTCCATGTATTTTATTTCAGGGTCCTTGCCTAAATGTCCAACCAAAATAACTTTGTTTACACCTGTCATAGAATTTACTTTTTATAAAGGTACAATCCTTGACAAATGCGCACTTCACTTTTTTTATTAACAATTTTGCAATTTCTCCCCAAATAAATTTGCAATAACTGAAAAGGTTATGTACTTTTGCCCTCCCGTTTTTTGAGTATGTATTGAGAGAGAAGAGAAGAAGGAGATGTTTTTTAGATTTTTTTTTAAAAAGATTAAAAAATATTTGCGTGGGAAGAAAAAGATATGTACTTTTGCGACCCCGAAACGAAAAGAATAGTGCAGAGAGGTTAAAAAAGGGGAATACGTTCAGTTAAAATATTGAGAGGTAAATTTAAGATTCAACATTTAAAATTTACCATTTTATATAAAGACGTTCATTGAAAAGATTGATAAACAACAAGTAGTA
>CANGGP010000126.1 GCA_947453445.1 Sphingobacteriaceae bacterium | reverse complement strand
GCTATTGCTAAAAAGTATACCCTGCTGCAGCTCATCCAAACTGTCGGTTTTGTTTGAAAGAAATTGGCTGCTGTCGCTTTGGGCGTGAATGCAAGTTTGCGTGATCATAAAAAAGGCACACAGCAATTTTATTTTCCAAGCTAGCTTGCGCCAATAGCCATACGTTATATGAATTCCGAAAGGCATTTTTTTCTGAAGAAATTTTGATTTGGGTTTCTTTTCTAAAATCAAAAATATTCATTTTTTGCTTTTTTTCTTCGTGTCATAAAATCCTTTTTGAGGTAAGATATTTTTCATTCCAATTGATACATTTGTCCGAATGCCAATATTGATAGGCTATTCAAGACAAAATTATTTTGCCATGAAAAAAATATTAAAGCTTTTTTGTTTCATTTTTCCTTTTATCGGTTGTTATTCGCAAAAACTGGAAAAGGAAAAATCCTATTATTTATCTGCCATCGGTTTTTGGAATCTCGAAAATTTATACGATACCATTAATGATGTTTGGAAAAACGATGAAGATTTTACGCCTGAAGGAGTAAATGCATGGACGGCTTCGCGGTATTGGCATAAAATAGATCACTTGGCCGAAGTCATCGAACAAATGGCAACAGATGTTTGTCCGGATGGTTTGGCCATCATTGGTTTGTGTGAGGTGGAAAATAAATCGGTTGTGCTGGATTTAATTCATCACCAAAGTCTTAAAAAAAGAAATTACCAATGTGTACACATTGAAGGTCCTGATGCCAGGGGCGTTGATCCTTCATTTGTATACAACCCCCGTTATTTTCAAGTAATCAAATCCTTGGCTTATCCTGTTCATTTGCCTTCAGAGCCCAATCACAAAACGCGTGATATTTTGGTGGTAAGCGGTTTGTTTAATGGAGAAGCATTAACCGTATTGGTTAACCATTGGCCTTCGCGCAGGGGTGGCGAATTGGTGAGTCGCAACAACCGCAACGCAGCGGCTCGCTTGGCCAGGCACATTGCCGATAGCGTTGAAAAACAAAATCAAAATGCCAAAATTGTAATTATGGGCGATTTGAATGATGATCCCTTAAACGAGTCAGTAAAAAAGGGCATCGGCACCTATAACGATTCGCGATTTGACGCAAAAGGATTGTATTATAATCCCATGGAAAAATTATTTGTACAGGGCACAGGTACTTTGGCTTGGCAAGATGCTTGGAATTTGTTTGACCAAACCATTTTAAATGCCAATTGGTTAAACCAAGATTTTAAAACCTGGCAATTTTATGCCGTTCGAATTTTTAACAAAGCCTTTTTACGAGCCGATTACGGGGCCTTTAAGGGTTATCCCCTGCGCACATACAGCAGCGGCACTTATACTGGCGGTTACAGTGACCATTTTCCAGTGTATTTTTTGATAGCGAAGGAGAGGTAGGGGATAGTGAGTAGTTAATAGGGAACAGGGATAGTTATTAGGGGCATAACCCGAAACCCGAAATAAATAATAAACAATAAATAATAATGAATTGGCCTCACCCACCTACATCCCAAACATTTCCTTAAACTTTGCCACATGAAAGCCGGCATCATTCACGGCTTTGTAGGCCTTGCTGCTGCTGTCTAATAGGGGATTGCTGTGGTTCAAATGAATAAAATAGATTTTCGATTTTTCCTTAACCATTAAGTCCTTAAATTTTTGCATGCTTTCAATCACAAATGGATGGGGGATTTCCTTGATGTCTCTATTATTGATTTCTGCCGCATCGAAAAATGTGCCGTCGATAAACGCATAATCCACTTTTTTAATTTCTTCTACAATGTCCTTATTCCACTTCTCCCACTTATCAATATCGGGAATAAACAAGGCAGATTTATTGGGCCCAATAATTTTAAACCCAACCGTTTCCGAAAATTCATCACGGTGTGGCACAGTCATTGGCATCACCTTGATTTTATTTGACAAATTTATGGCGCTGTCGGCTTGTAATGCCATCAAATCAATGTTTTTGCGCTTCACCAATTGTAACCAAGGACCATTGTTTTCAAAATAATTTTTTAATCGCGGCATCGTATACACGGGCACGGCAGCTGCATCCATGGCTTCCTTGCCCAAATACATCAATCCCGCGTAATGCCCAATGTGCGCATGGCTGATAAAAATACCATCCACACTTTCTTTGTGCGGCATACACAAACGATCATGAATCATTTTTTGTTGGCGACTAAAATCCGGACCGGCTTCAAATAACCACATATGGCCGTTTTCTCTGTCACTTAATCCCAAACAAACCACCAATCGATTCGGATCAGGATAATCAAATAATTTTTCGCAACAGGCTTTTTTACACCCGGCATGCGGAGATCCCCCATCTTGCAAGGTGCCTAATATTTGAATGTAAACTTGTGGTGTTTGTTGGGCTTTAACCGGCTCTGCGGCGCTTGGCTTAATTTGGCAAGCCGTTATAAAAAGGATAGAAAAAAAGGAAAGGAAAAGATATCTCAATACAATCACAAGATGGCCATTAAATTTTAAGCGGGTTTCATCATTTTATCCAGCCATTTCAAGGCATTTTCTTCAGCACTAAATACTTTGAGTTTGTGTGAATGCCCTGTTAAACCAATGCCCACTGAGCCCAAAATGCGTTGCGCCGAACTGTGCACCAAAATAGCCACCGCCGGCCAGCTTTTCATTTCCGCAAAGGCATATTCTCCTGCTTCTTTGTCCAATAAAGTCCAACGACCGGTTTTTAAAATAATACAACTTTCTTTTTTAGGATCTAAATCAGTGGCCAATTGCCAGCCAAATTGCACTTCAGTTAAACTCAATGATTTGTTTTCTTGTAAAAATGCCAATTCAATCAAATGGGGATTAATTTTTTTTGCAATGGCTATGTCTGATTGATAATTCATGGCGCAATTTGATGCGGGTATAAACTTATATAAATTTAAAAAGTTTTTTTGATTTCAAACAAATAAAATTTCACTTGCCTTTAAAGGACTAGAAGGTTTTTTAACAAATACCTGTCTCTAAACTTTTGTAAATGCCTTCAAATTCATTGGCTTTAAAATTATCTTTGTTTATCTTGATTGGCATTTGATTTTAATGTTCAATGCAAGTGATTTAACAGCACCATTTTACATTTTATGAAAAAATTTGTTTTTATATTTTCCTTTGCCTTTGTGTGTTTTGCTTTGCCTGCGCAAGATGACAATGCTGAAACTGCCTTGTGCAAAACTGATTTAAATAAAAAGGCCATCAGCAATTGGGAAAAAGGCACCAACCGTAAGAAGTTCAAAAAAGAAGAACGATTGGAGTATTTGCAAAAAGCATTAGAAATTGAACCTGATTTTGCAGAAGCCAATTTGGCCATGGGCTTGGAATTGGCTGCCCGCGCTAAACTTTACAGCAAGGCTTTTACGCCCACCTTGCCATTTTTTTATAAAGCCATCGCCTCTTGCCCTAACATTCACAGCGAACCTTATTATTACATAGGTTTTGATTATTACGAGCGTTTGATGAACGATTCCGCTGTGAAGTATCTGCAAAAGTTTATCGATTTTAAAGATGGTGATTCAAAAAAATTCGGCGCCGAATATGCCGGTGAAATGTACAATGCCAAAATGATGGTGAAATCGGTTAAAAAGGAGAGCTCCTTAAAACGCAATGTGATGTTTAATCCCCACGTGATTACCGGTGTTTCAACGCCCCGTGATGAATATTTGGCATATATTTCACCGGATGATAAGACTTGCTACTTTGTGCGTCGCATGCCTGAAAACAACATGAACAAAGTGTATGCCAGTGATAAGGAGCGCGAAGTATTTATGTATGCTGTGCGTGGTAAAAACGGGCAGTTCAGCGATGGTGCACCCATGGAAAATCCTTTTAATAAACCCGATGACAACGAGGGTGGTTGTAGCATCTCAATCGATAACAAACGTTTGTACTTTGCCATGATGAAAGAAGAAGGTGGCATGCAAGCCAATTGTGATATTTATGTGAGTGAGTTCACTGATGGTGAATGGGGCGATATCAAAAAAATTAGTCCTAACGTAAATGACCCTAAATACTGGGATTCGCAGCCTACCATTGCTTCCGATGGGGTCACACTTTATTTTGCAAGTGACCGTCCGGGTGGTTATGGCGGAGTGGATTTGTATTACACAGTGCGTAATCCTAAAACAGGGCAATGGAGCATTCCGCAAAATTTAGGACCTACCATCAATACCAAAGGCGATGAAAAAACACCCTTTATTCATAGTGACAGTGAAACACTTTATTTTAGCAGTGGACCTAATCGCAATACCGGTGGCGGGCATTATGGTTTTGGCGGAACAGATATTTTTTTAACACGAAAAGATGATAAAGGCGAATGGGTAGAGCCCATCAACATTGGTTCGCCTATTAATGGTCCGGGTGATGAAACAGGTTTTTTTGTAAGCAAGGACAGCAAAACAGGTTACTTTTTTAGTTTCGATGAAGGCGCAGTAAAAGGCAAGGGCGTTGGGCGTTACGATTTGTTTGGATTTGAATTGTACAAGGAAGCAAGGCCTCAAGAAATTGAATTTGTAAAAGGCACCATTAAATCGGCTGATAGTTTGCCTGTAACAGGCGCCATTGTGGAAATCAAAAACTTGGAAAATAAAAAAGTGTCCTTGGCCACAGTTGACAGTGCCAGCGGCCAATACATGTTTGCGATTAAAAAAAATACCAAAGCATTGGTAACAGTTAAAAAGGACAGTTTGGCCTTTAACAGCCAAGTTGTTAGTGCCGTTTCAAGCACTGCCGAAGCCATTGAATTAAATTTAGAAGTAGCGAAAATAAAACAAGGCAGCAGTTTTGTGTTGAACAATATTTATTTTAAAACCAATAGTGATAAGCTTACTGACGAAAGTAAAATAGTGATTGAAAGCTTGGCGAATTACTTAAAAGAAAATCCAAATCTCAAAATTGAAATTGAGGGTCATACTGATAATGTGGGTAATCCAAAAGACAATGATGCCTTGAGCACCGACCGTGCCTTTTCCGTGAAAGCAGAAATAGAAAGTTTCGGTGTGGATGGACACCGAATTACAGCCAAAGGATACGGTTCAAACAAGCCAATAGCGGATAACCATACCGAAGAGGGCAGAGCCAAAAACAGAAGAACTGAATTTTTGATTTTGTAATTTTTTTTCACTTCTGTTTGGGTTGATTATATAAGCAGCATTTTAAGATATTTCTCGTCAGCCTTGTCCCGATATATATCATGATTGCTTCTTTTGTATCAAGTTTATAACAGTTGCCCCTCTCAATCCGGCAAAGTAACTTTCGTTAGAATAAATTACTGAGATAATGCCGCGAAGCACACACAGGGCATCCCGTGCGTTGGCCTGCCAAAAATAGGAGCCGAG
>CANGGP010000125.1 GCA_947453445.1 Sphingobacteriaceae bacterium | reverse complement strand
TTGAATGCACCAATGCTAAAAGAATAGAAATTAGAGTGCGCTGGCCTGCCAAAAATAGGAGCCGAGTCGGGGTGAATTGAGAAATCAAGATTTTAGTAGGGCAATATCTTTAAATTTCCAGTGGATATTTAAAGATATTGAGCCGGACAGTGTGTAAGCCGGAATCGTAAAAATCACGGCAAAAAAGTTAAGACTTTTTTGAGCGAGCAAGTGCGAATGCCAAGAGGCGCGTTAGCAATATTTTTGGCTTGTCTTTTTGCTTACTTTTTTGACTAAGAAAAAAGTAAGAGAAATTTTTTTTGCTGAACAAACTAAAAATGCAAATAAAATCGCATTGCCTTGAATTTTTGTTCAACGCACAGCCTCGCTCAAAAGTGCCATGCACATTTGCCGTCATCAAGAAAAAAGAAAGTAAGAAATCAATTAGCGAAACGGGTGAGAACTTATACCGATTTCAAAGTGGAAGTTCTATTGGGTACCTTTTCTAAATTAAGCCCACTAGCAGATTATCAGCCTGAAACTCTTGCAGATTGCACGAAAAAGCAGTAAGGCATAATTTATTCCGGACAGCAATGATTAAAAATTAAGAATGGCCTGTAGCATTTATTGCAGAAGTGAGATTTTTTCTTCCACCTTATCAATAAAGGCATGGTACTTTGCAGGCACATTGCGCTTGTTGAGATCTAACAACCAAAACTGATGGGTTCCATCAAAATTATACTCAATGTACAATCCGCCCCAATCACCGGCATCGGGCTGACCAATCACATGGTTACTTTCAAGTAATAAATCAGCAGGAAAAAAATCTTTTAAGTCTTTGCAAGCATCAAAATGTGCGCTTGTTTGCCTAACATACGCCCCTTGGTAAAAGTCATCCGTTCTTGGATACTTGTCTTTGGTATCTTCAAGCAATCGCTCTTGTTCTAAACGAAATATTTCAATGCATTGTTCGCCATCGCAAAAGCCAAAAAAATGACCAAACATTAAGTAATTGCTGTTTTTTGGGATGGCGCGTCTTTTGTCGCAAGCCCCAACAAAGAGCATGGCCATCAAACAAAAACAAATTATTTTTTTCATGCCTAAAAATTGCTTCTAGTAAAATTACATAAATTATTCAGTCATTTAGTACAATCTTCACTTATGTCGAATCAAATGTTACTTTTGACTTTTTAAATTCATGAGCAGTCCACACAGCCTTAGCAAAACTTCCTTCTTAAAATTTGAACAATGCCCCAAGGCTTTTTTCATGTACAAGAACTTTCCTTTTTTAAAAGACAAAGTATCAATCGATAAACAACTTACTTTTAAACGCGGACATGATGTTGGACATTTGGCGCAGCAATTGTTTGAAGGCGGCATTGATGTGAGCACCGAAACAAGCAACGCCCAAGCTGCCCTCGAGCGCACTGCCCAACTCATCGAAAGCAAACAAGCCGTTATTTACGAAGCTGCTTTTATGCACCGCTCACTCCTAATTTATGTCGATATCCTAGTATTACAAAACAACATTTACCAAGCTTTTGAGGTAAAAAGTTCACTCAAAGTATCCGAAACTTATTTAAAGGACGCCTATTTGCAATACTATGTGCTTAAAAACACATTGTCGAATTTCGACGATTTATTTCTGGTAACACTCAATGCCGATTACCGCTTGCAGGGCGACTTAGAGCCAAAAAAACTTTTTAAAAAACGCAGTGTAAAAATAAAAGCCGAAGAAAATTTGGCCTATTTTGAGCACCGTTTAAACGATGCCAATCTCTTATTGGAGGAAAATAAAATTCCAAACACCCCTGTTGGTGCACAATGTTTTAAACCTTACCAATGCGATTTTTTTGGTTCTTGCTGGAAAGACCTCAACCAAGCTGAAAGCATTTTTAATTTGCCACTCATCGAAAAAAGTAAGCTCTTCGAATGGCATGCGGCCGGTTATAAAAACATCACACAACTAAACGAATCCCTCTTTGAAAAGGAACATCAAAAAAAATTATGGAAGTCCTTTTTAAACCGCGAACGTATCATCCAATTAGATACCATTGCCCAATTTATTAAAGATATAAAAGGGGATGTTTTGGCTATGGACATGGAAATTTGGAATCCGGCCATTCCCCAATCGCAAGGCAGTCGCCCATTTGAGCAAATTCCATTTTTGGTTTGCACCTACAACGGGGAAAAAACGGATCATTATTTTGTGGAAGACATCAACCAAAGCAGCAAAAACTTCGCCGAAGCGCTCATTGCCTTGGGTGCCAATTACCGATCAATATTGGTATACGACAAAACCATGGAAGTCAATACCATCGATGCACTCATGCATGCTTATCCCGATTTAAACCAGGAGCTGCAGCAATTAAAAAACAAATTCCACGATTTGTTTGATGTGTTTTTGGGCTTGCATTTTTACGATCCGGCCTTTAAAAATAATTTTACCCTCAAAAGTACAGCCACCGTTTTACTGGGCGAACAAAGCGGTTATTCGAAAATAAGTTCAGGTTTGGAAGCCATGAACTATTACCAAACATATTTAAAATCAGCCAATAGCATTGAGCAACTTGAATTCAAAAACGAATTGGTTGAATATTGTAATACCGATTGCAAAACCACCTTCGAGTTATTTCATTTTCTGAAAAATTTACTTTAAGATTTTATTTATTTGGGCGCCCCTGCCTGCCGTCACACAGGCTAAGCGATGGCAGGCAGGCCCGCCTGCCTTTGCTTAAGTGCATTGTCGATAGGCAGGCGGTCGGGTCATTACGGGCTTCGGTTTTTTCGGGCACGAAAGAACAGCTTGCCCGAAAAGAACTACCATTTTAATCCCGAGGACAGAATTATTTTTTGGGCGTGCCCCCGCCTATCGTTATTACCAGGAGAGCGGGGTCGGGTCACTACGGGCTCGGCTATCGCCTCGGTTTTTTAAGGCGATAAAAGAGGCATCGCCTTAAAAGAACTAAACCCTTCGTGCCCCTCACGCAAATTACGCGATGACATATAGGCTTTTTAAAATCCTGTAACAATTTACCATCCTTTCTCTAACTTTCCAGATAGCAGTTAGAGCTTAACCGGCGCAGCATTGCGGCTAGAATGGTCCGTATAAACAAAAACCCCCCTGTATTACTACAGAGGGCTCTTTAATTTGGTAAGGTTGATTATTTCTTTTTACCACCTTTTTTCGCAGCAGCGATTGAATCAGCAACATGAGCTGAATCAGCTTTAGCTTTAGCAGCAGCTTCAACAGCAGCTTGTTCAGCAGCAGCAGCAGCAGCAGCAATAGAATCTTGCTTAGCTTTTTCAACTGCAGCAATAGAATCTTGTTTTGCTTGTTCACGTTTTTCCATTTCTTCTTTAGAAGGACCACAAGCTACGAAAGCAGTTGACATAGCAGCAACAGCGATCAATGATAATACTTTTTTCATTTTGATTTTTATTGTTTTAAAATTTGAGGGCAAAAATACATCTTTTTTATTCAATTATCCAAAAAAAATTAAATTTCAAGCATTTTTTTTCCATCTTTTCTTTCAACATTATTTTAACAAAGATGATTTCCTTAATTTTGATGACATGATGTATCAATTTTTAAAGTACTTTTTATTTAAGCTAAACCCCGAAAAAGCCCACCACCTCACCTTTTCACTGCTTCGTCTACCTCTTGTTTCGCGTCTGGGTCAAGTCTTTTTTAATTTCCAAGATCCCAAACTCGAAAGGACCGTTTTTGGTTTAAAATTTAAAAACCCGGTTGGTTTGGCTGCCGGTTTAGATAAAGATGCCATCGCTTTTAACGAATTGGGGCGTTTGGGCTTCGGATTTGTTGAAATTGGTACCGTAACTCCAAAAGCACAACCGGGCAACGACAAGCCCCGTTTATTTCGATTACCAAACGACCATGCCCTCATTAACCGCATGGGTTTTAACAACCATGGTGCAAAATCGGCGGCAGAATTGCTCAAATACCGAAAAGACCCTTCACTCATTATTGGCGGTAACATCGGTAAAAACAAAATCACCCCCAACGAAGAGGCCATTAACGATTACCTGGCTTGTTTTCATGATCTTTATCCCGTGGTGGATTATTTTGTGGTGAACGTGTCATCACCCAACACCCCAAATTTAAGGGCCTTACAAGAAAAAGAACCGCTGCTAAAACTTTTGCAAACCTTGCAAACCGAAAATGCAAAAAAAACGCCCAAACCCATCCTCCTAAAAATTGCCCCTGATTTAACAAATGAGCAATTAGATGATATCATCGACATTGTACAACAAAGTAAAATTGCCGGTGTTATTGCCACCAACACCACTATTTCTCGAGAAGGTTTAACTTATTCAAAAGCCGAAATCGAAAACATTGGGGCGGGTGGATTAAGTGGATTACCCCTACGCGAACGCAGTACCGAAGTAATCAAATATTTAAAACAAAAATCAGGCAATGCCTTTCCAGTTATTGGGGTTGGTGGCATTCACAGTGCGCAAGATGCCATTGAAAAACTACAAGCCGGCGCCGATTTAATTCAATTGTATACCGGGTTTATTTACGAAGGACCTCAACTTATTAAAAACATTAACAAAGCCATTCTGCATCATGATTAAAATTACCGAATGTCCACGCGATGCCATGCAAGGCATTAAAGACCTCATCCCAACCGAATTAAAAATCGATTATATCAATCAACTACTCAAAGTTGGCTTCGATAAATTAGATTTTGGCAGCTTTGTGTCACCAAAAGCCATCCCTCAAATGCATGATACTGCCAAGGTTTTGGATGCCTTAGACCTTTCGAGCGGTAACACCCAATTGTTGGCCATTATTGCCAATGCCCGCGGTGCCCAAGATGCTTGTGCTTTTGCCGAAATTGATTATTTGGGATTCCCATTCTCCATTTCCGAAACCTTTCAGCAACGCAATACCAATTCATCGATTGAAGAATCGCTGTTGCGTGTTGAGGAAATTCAACGCCTTTGTATTCGCAATAAAAAGAAGTTACTGGTGTATATTTCAATGGCCTTTGGCAATCCTTATGGCGACAAATGGCATCCTGAAATTGCCTTAGAATGGTGTCTTAAACTCAAAAGCATGGGCATTAAACATTTGGCATTGGCCGATACCACCGGTTCTTCAAATCCTGAAAGCATCAGCCAATTATTCAAATTAATTTTACCTGAAACAACCGGCATAAGTTTGGCTGCGCATTTACATGCCACCAAAGATCAATCGCAAGCAAAAATTGAAGCCGCCTACAATAGCGGTTGCCGTTTGTTTGATACTGCCATTCATGGTTTTGGCGGTTGTCCAATGGCAGCCGATGAATTAACCGGTAATATGGCCACCGAAGATTTACTGGCCTTTATGGATCAAAACAAGATTAAGTACGACTTAAAACAAAATGAGCTAAATAAAGCACTTACAGATAGTTGGGAGATTTTTAATAAATACCATTGAGAAATTTTGAATGATAAATTTTAAATGTTGAATGATGATTTAGAATCTTAGAATGATCATTTAAAATTCAACATTTAACATTCAAAATTAAATTTTAAACTTTAATTCGCTGCCCGATTTGAAGCACTGTGGTTTCTTTGATTTTGTTCTTTTTGCAAAGGGCTTTTACGGTGGTGCCGTTTCTGCGCGCGATGCGATCAAGGTTATCGCCTTTACGAATCACATAAATACCATTTTTCGCAACGGCATAAGTGCCGCGTTTGTTTAA
>CANGGP010000124.1 GCA_947453445.1 Sphingobacteriaceae bacterium | reverse complement strand
GTAACGGTTCTTACGCCTGCATTTAAAGTGCTAATTACTGAGGTGGTAGCTGCGCTAGACCATAAATACGAATAAGGTGTTGTTCCACCCGAAGCAGTAAGCGTGGCCGAGCCTGTAGAATTACCAAAACACAATACATTGGTTACAGCTGTGTTGCTGCTCAAAGCAGTAGGTTGGGTAATGGTGATTGTGTTGCTAGAAGTACAAGCATTTGCATCGGTAACGGTTACCGTTCTTGCACCTGCGTTTAAAGTGCTGATTACTGATGTGGTTGCAGCAGTAGACCAAGAATAGGTATAAGGAGTAACACCACCCGAAGCAGTCACGGTGGCTGCGCCTGTGCTACCGCCATTACAAAGTACATTGCTGATGGCTGTTGCAGAACTTAAAGCACTTGGTTGCGTGATGGTGATTGTATTGCTAGAAGTACAAGCATTAGCATCGGTAACGGTTACCGTTCTTGCGCCAGCATTTAAAGTGCTGATCACTGAACTTGTCGCAGCGGTAGACCACAAATAAGTATAAGGTGTTGTTCCACCCGAAGCAGTTACGCTGGCTGCACCGGTACTGTTGCCATTACAAAGCACATTGCTAATTGAGGTGGCAGTAGATATGGCACTTGGTTGGGTGATGGTGATTGTGTTGCTAGAGGTACAAGCATTTGCATCGGTAACGGTTACCGTTCTTGTGCCAGCATTTAATGTGCTAATCACAGAAGCGGTCGCAGCAGTTGACCATAAATAAGTATAAGGTGTTGTTCCTCCCGAAGCAGTTACGGTTGCGGCACCGGTACTTCCGCTAAAACACAAAACATTACTGATGGCGGTAGTGGTATTCAAAGCAGAAGGTTGATTGATGGCTACACTGTTAATTGAAATACAAGCATTGGCATCAGTAACGGTTACCGTTCTAACCCCTGCATTTAAAGCGCTAATTACCGAAGTAGTAGCTGATGAAGACCATAAATACGAATATGGTGTTGTTCCACCAGAAGCACTAACAGTTGCAGCGCCTGTACTTCCGCCATTACAAAGTACATTATTAATGGTTGTTGCAGTGCTTAAGGCAGTAGCAGGTTGTGAAATTGTTGCACTAATACTACTGGTACAGTTTTTAGAATCTGTGACAGTTACTGTTCTTACACCGGCATTTAAGCCAGTAATGATGGAGGTGGTTTGAGCGGACGACCACAAATAAGCATATGGTGATGTTCCACCAGATGCGATGACTGTGGCTGCACCTGTTGCGCCACCATTACAATTAACGTTTGTAAATGATATGCTGCTTGTAGGTAAAGGATTTACACTTATTGTGATGGTGGCAATACTAGAACTAGTACATCCTGTTAATGTATTTGTCCCAATTACACTATAGGTAGCGCTAACTGTTGGGGAAAACGCAATGGAATTTGTTGCGGTTCCGGACGAAGCATTCCACGTGTAAGTATTTGCTCCGCTTGCTGAAAGACTCACAGTTTGACCAAAACAGATGGAGGTTCCACTGGCACTTGCTGATACGGTTGGCAAAGCATTAACAGTTACAGTAATGGAGGCAATGTTTGTATTTGTGCAGCCTGCTATATTTGTTCCAATCACTGAGTATGTTGCAGTAGTGGATGGTGAAAAAGCAAGGCCATTGGTTACACTACCCGCAGAAGCCAACCAAGTATAAGTACTTGCGCCACTTCCTGAGAGGGTTAACGAAGCGTTTTGGCAAATCACTGTAGAACTTGCATTAGCAGTAACAATTGGTAATGCCAGAACATTAATTGAAACCGTTGATATGGTGCTTGTAACGCATCCCGCGCTGCTAGTGCCGGCCACTGAATAAGTGCCGGAAAGAGAAGGTGTAAAAGAAACACCATTTAAAATACCTCCGGACCATGTATATGTTGAAGCACCATTTGCTGTTAAGCTGGTGGTATTACCAATACAAATATTGGTGCCGGAACTTACGATACTTAATGTTGGAATTGGATTGACTGTTACGGTTATAGGTATTCTCGTATTTGAATAACATCCGCCCATTTGATAGGCACTGATAATGACCAAGCCGTCGCCTGATTGAAAGCCGGAAGTATTCGATTGATTAATTCCAATATTATATGAGCCGCCACCGCCGCCGCAACCGTAATAAACGCCGCCGCCGCCGCCTGAATAACCACCGCCGCCGCCGCCGCCGGTCCACCACGACCAATCACCGCCGCCGCCGCCGCCAAATCCGCCATATCCGCCCTGTCCTAATGAGCTGCCACCTGCACTGCCATTCATAAATGCTTTTCCGCCATAAGGACCACTTGAATAACCATCCGTTCCATCTCCAAAAAAACCGCCGCCGCCAGCACCTTTTGAGCCGGTGTACAATGAATTATTCGACGTGCCGCCGTATCCACCTGAACCACCTATGGCATATAAAATGGCGTCAGATCCATCCACGCCGTAGTTACCTGAACCCGAAACCGAGCCATTCATGTTTGAAGAAAATGCTGAAAAAGTATCATAATATCCGCCGCCGCCGCCGCCGGCAATTATTAAGGCGCTGTCGTTTAGTAAGGTAACGTAACTACCACCACCGCCACCGCCTGTATCGCCTGGACCGCCTTGTTGACCAACCAGTATTTTTAAAACGCTACCCGGGGTAACATTAAAAACACCCGTCATTTGGGCACCTAATCCGCCTGCTGAATTATAACCCGCACCACCTTGTGCGCCTCTTGCTTCTATGCTTAAAGAGGTTACACCCCCTGGAACTGTATAATTTACTATAGAACCTGTGTAAGAGAATGTTTGTGCAACAGAAACAGACTGGGAAACAGCTGCCGCATAATAGGTAACAGTGTTAGTTGGTAAAAAAATGGCAGAACTATCAGAGTCTGATGTGTTCATGATGCTGCCACTTGAAGCCGAATTGTACCATTCTATCAAATTTCCTGTTGAGTTGGCCACCAATGCAACAGAGGAGCCTGCACAAACAATTGAACCTGCACTTACTGCAGCAATTGTCGGTAAAGAGCCAACCGTTATGCCAATTTGTTGGGTGTCGAAACAGTTAAATGCATTGTTGCCTATTACGGAGTAGGTTGTGCCAACACTCGGTGTAACAATTAGTGAATTTGATGTTGAGCCTGTTGACCAAGAATATGAAGTCGCTCCGCTCGCATTTAAGGTTAAGGAATTGCCGGCACACAAGGTACCGTTATTGGTTCCTGAAATACTTAATGTAACAGTTGGATGAACGGATACCGTAATCACCGCCGGACTTTGTGTTGTGCACCCTACAGAATTCGTTCCTGTAACAGAATAGTTTGTGGTAGTGACAGGAGTAACAACGTTTGATCCACTTGAATAAGTATATGTTAGCGCCCCTGTTGGATTAATCGTAAACGAACTGCCTGCGCAAACCGCATTCGTAGCAAAAGACAATGTTGGCGTTGGATTTACAATCACATCAATAGTTGATGAACTAATACAACCATTGCTGCCTGTTCCGACCACTGTATAATTGGTAGAAACAGTTGGTGTAAATAACACGCCATTACTGATTCCCCCCGACCAACTTAGTGTTGGCGTACCAATAGCAGCAAGTGAAGTTGAACTACCCAAACAAACAGATTTTGAAGAAGGTTCATAATCAATCACCATTACACCATTGTTTAAAAATGCCTGCCAACCACCATATCCTACAAAATACATATCAAATGAATTGTTACCGCCACTGTTATAACCTGGAAATGGCCCCGTGCTTGTTAATGTAAAAGATTGTGAGGAATGAAATAACACAGCACCACCAATATAAGAGCCACCCATATACGTGTTGAGTGTAGCGCCTGTGCCTCCCCAACCTTGATCTACCGCGTCGAACATGAGTGTAACTCTCGTAATTCTAGATCCGGGTGGCAATGGATCACTAAACACAAAGTTCCATGGCGACCAACTGCTATTGGGCGTTGCTCCATTACCGATGTTCACCGTGGCCGTTCCTGCCGGTGTAATAGTTACCGCAGCGATGGTAGATGATGAAATGGAAATTGTTTTGCTCAACGTACTGCTAAATCCCGCAGAGTTAGCGCACATTAAGGATATTGTGTGAATACCCGCGCTGATGGTTGTGGTTGGTAAGTATTGTAAAAAAGGACTGGCAACACTCGTTGTCCAGGTTACAGCATCTAAGGAATATGTCCATGATACCGGTTGATTAATGGAAGCATCGGATATAATAATTTTTGAACCGATACAGGCCTGTGCCGTTTGATTGAAATTGAAGCTGGCCGTTGGGGCTGTTACCGGAAGCGTTGTTTTCCAAAGTTCATTCAAATAACCCGTTTGATTGTTGCTGTCGTAGCCATAACCACCAAATAACCAAAAATTTCCACCGGCATCCTTCCATGTACTTCTGTAATAGCCGCCACCAACATTGTTTGTATTGCTGGCAACTGTTTTTGTACCATAAACACCGATGCTTGCAGCATTTTTGATACAAGTCCAATCACCGTTAGTGATATTATAACGCCACATGTCGCCTAAGTAGGCGCCGTTGTGCCCGCCAATAAAATAAAAGTTACCGTTGGCGTCCGACCACGAATTAGCATAAAACCTGCCTCCCGGCGTAATGGTATTTGACGGTACACCTAATGTTCCGTAATTGGCAGGCAAATTAAGGCTGTTGGTGCCCGATACCCATGTCCATTGACTTGTACCTGTGTTGAATTTCCAAACATCGCACAAAAGACCATTGGTTACATCATTAAAGCCATTACCAAGTGTTAACCATAAATTACCACTGTTATCATTCCAAGTACTGTGCCCATAACAACCACCGGGATAAACAGTTGATGAAGCAACACCTTGCGTGCCCATCACGGCATACGAATTCATGCTATTGTTACCGCTCACCCAAGTCCACTGATTGTTTGATGGAGAGTATTTCCACAAATCATTTAAATAACCATCACCGGTATAAGCATCTCGGCCATAACCACCAAATAACCAAAAATTACCTGAACCGTCCTTCCAGCCATTTAAGAGCCTTCGGGCGCCCGGTGTATTGGTTGATGAAGCAACACCTACAGTGCCGTAGTTGCCGTTTTGTGAAATTAAACTACTTCCTGAAATCCATGTCCACTGACCATTCGATACAGTGTATTTCCATAAATCATTTAAACTGCCATAACTGCCATTGCCGTCATATCCTTCTCCACCAAACAACCATAAATCTCCACTGTTGTCAATCCATGATACACCAAATGCCCGACCACCAGGTATATTTGTACTTGATGCCGTTCCCATTGTTCCATAAACACCTGCGTTATTGGAACTTGCTACTCCGGTCACCCATGTCCAACTATTGCTGCTAATGTTGAACTTCCATAAATCATTAAGTCTTCCACTTGTTGAAGCAGCTAAGCCATCTCCCCCAAATAACCATAAATTACCGCTTCCGTCTGTCCATGTAAAAGCGCCGTGTCGGCCCCCCGGTGTATTGCTAGCGTTTGGCGTTCCCATCGTGCCGTAAGATCCATAGGTGCCTTGGTGGTTGTTGCCATTCATCCAAGTCCATACTTGCGCCTTACTTTGAGTAATAAAAAGTGATAAAAAAGTGATTAAAATAAAGGGTCTACAACTATTTAGCAACATATTATATTCAGTTTCTGCTGGTTTTAAAATAACAGATAAATATAATAAAAATAATAAGGTATAAAAGTGAAAATTAATTTAACTTTTTTCTGATAAAAGAAAATTGATACGCAGAGTGCAGTTTCTATTCTCTAGTTTTTAATCAATTCCAACCATCCTTTTTGCGGTTTAGAGCCATCACCAAGGTCGATGATGTAGAAGTAAGTACTAGACTGCAATTTATCCAATTCAGATTTTTTTGGCCAGAATTGATTCACATTGTCATAGCCTTTAATCTCCGCCACCAATACACCCCATCTGTTGTAGATGGTCACTTTATTATTTTTATAATAAGGGTTGTCGATGTTTGTAATTTGCCAGCCTTCGTTAATGCCGTCACCGTTAGGAGTGATACCATTGAATACTGTCAGTTCGCAAGATTCAGGACTTTCAATTACTTCAATTTCAGGAACAAT
>CANGGP010000123.1 GCA_947453445.1 Sphingobacteriaceae bacterium | reverse complement strand
TCAATTAAAACAAAATTTGATTTTGTAAATTACTGTTAATCAAGTATTAAAAAATTAGTTACTTAAGAGGCAAAAGAAAAGAAAGAATTTTTTCTATGAAAATTCAAGATCGTCCAGGCAAGCGCCTTGCCTTGATTTTTTGTGCAACACACAGCCTCGCTCAAATGTGCCAAGCACATTTGCCGTTATCAAGAAAAAAGAAAGTAAGAAATCAATTAGCGAAACGGGTGAGATCTTATAACGTTTTCAAAGTGGAAGTTCTAGTGTGTACCTTTTCTAAATTAAGCCCACTAGCAGATTATCAACCTTAAACTATTGCAGATTGCATGAAACAGCAGTAGGGCATAATTTATTCCGGACAGCAATGATTTAAAACCGGAAATCAAATTTTACCAATCATCACCGATGTCATGGTAAACGATCCTGCCACCGCTGCATCATTAAAAAATTTAACCTCATCCTTGGCATCTTTTAAAGCCATGGTATACAACAAAGGCAAATAATGCTCAGGTGTTGGTGCCGCCATTTGGGTGGCCCTGCTGTGTGTTTTATAAGCAATCAAAGTTTTATGGTCGTTCGTTAAAATGGCTTTCTTAAAAATCTCATTCGCTTCCAATGCCCAGGCATGGCCAAAAGGATAATTAAAATCATTTTCATGTCCCGGTGCCAATGCCACATAACCAAAGTTATGCACCATGTTACCACTGCCAATAATCAACACACCTTTCTTTCGCAACGCATACAACTGTTTTGCCAAATCATAGTGATACTGCGCATCACGGGTATAATCCAAACTCAATTGAATAATGGGCACATCTGCCTTGGGAAATAAATTCCTGGTCACACTCCAACATCCATGGTCCAATCCCCAACGGTAATCTAAACCAACAGACGTTGATGTAATTGTTTTTTGTGTTTCCTCCGCCAACCATTTACTGCCCGGTGCCGGGTATTGCACATCAAACAAGGCTTGCGGAAATCCGCCAAAATCATGAATGGTTTCTGGTTTCTCCACAGCCGTTACCATCGTGCCCTTGGTTTCCCAATGCGCCGAAACCATTAAAATGGCTTTGGGATGCGGTAATTTTTTTCCTATGGCACGCATCTCCAACGAAAAAGGATTGTCTTCAATCGCATTCATCGGACTCCCATGCCCTACAAACAATACAGGCATTAATTCAGTGGTTTCAAAATTCGAAGTGAGTTGTTCCAAGGCACTTAGCTTTAAGGCTGTTCCGGCAAATGGTATCATGGCAATTGATTTTATAAAATCTTTACGATTCATGTGAGGCTTTTATGAATGATGCAAATGAATGTAATACAAATTTGCAAATCATTTTCGAGCAAACAGATAATCCACATTAAGAAATGAAGAACAATTGGTTTATAACAAATTTTTAACGCATTGCTTATTTGATTTTGGTTTCATAGTTTTGTTATACATTCATCCAAGCCGGTATTATGGAATTTCTCAAAATTGATGCCACCAAATCTACACCATCTGTTAATTTTCAATTTGCAGAAGGTTTACTCGAAATAAAAGGCCTTTCTAAAACCACCAACTCCATCGAGTTTTATCAACCCATCATGGATGCTTTGGAAGAATATGCCACCAAGGCCGCGAGCAACACCACTGTAAATTTATTTCTTCAATATTTCAGTACAAGTTCATCAAAATGTTTATTGGGCATTTTAAACGAATTAAAAAAAATGAACCAACGTGTTACCAAAGTAAAAGTAAATTGGTATTACGAAGAACACGATGAAGACATGCTCGATGCCATTAAAGATTACGAAACATTGGTTGATTTAGAATTTAAATTTATCGCCGTTCCCGAAGGCGATAGCATTTAATGTTCACTCCTTAATTTATTGAAATGGATTTATACCTGTTGATAAGCTTATTGGTCGGCATTTGCGCCTTATTTGCTTACATCAACGCGCGCTTTTTAAAACTACCGCCATCCATTGGCTTAATGTTAATGGCCCTCATTTTTTCTATCCTCGTCATCGTTGAAGGCAACATGAGTGCCATCTTTCATAACAAAGTACAAGTCATCGTTAAATCTGTCAATTTTCCGCACATTTTATTGGATATCATGTTGGGCTTTCTGCTTTTCTCGGGCTCTTTGCATGTTAACTTTCAACGCCTCATGCAACAAGGCATTGCCGTTGCTGTTTTTGCACTCTTGGGCACCGCCCTATCAACCTTTTTATTCGGCTTTGTGATTTTTGCGCTCTTTAATGTTTTTAATTTACACGTCGACCTCATTTATTGTTTATTATTCGGTGCCCTTATCTCACCTACCGATCCCATTGCCGTGCTCGGCATCATCAAAAAAACCAATGTACCCAAAGACATCAGTATCATCATCGAAGGAGAATCACTCTTCAACGATGGTATTGGCGTTGTTTTTTTCTTAACCATTTTAGATATCGTTACCATCGGACCGGCCAATTTGTCCATCTATCAAACTGTAACTTTATTTCTAAGAGAAGTCATCGGCGGCATAGGCCTAGGGCTTGTGTTGGGCTTTTTGGTTTTGTATTTCATTAAAAAAATAAACGATTACAAAACCATTGTTTTAATTTCATTGGCATTGGTAATGCTTTGCGCCCATTTGGCAAAATTAATCCATGTGAGTGGTCCTTTGGCCGTGATCATTATCGGCATCATGTTCGGTACCAAATCACACACCATGATGAACGAAACCACCAAAGATTACCATGATAAATTTTGGGAATTAATCGACGACTTTTTAAATGCCTTGCTTTTTGTTTTGGTCGGATTGCAAATGGTACTCTTACCATTTATTGCCAACTACTTGCTCATCAGTTTTATTGCCATCATCATTTTATTGGCTTGCCGATATGTATCGCTGCGATTGCCTATGTTTTTTCTGAAAGACAAACAATTGTTTAATCATAAAAGCGCTATCATTATGACCTGGGGAGGCTTGCGCGGCGGCCTCTCAATCGCTTTAACTTTATCTTTGCCCGAAAGTGCGTTTAAAGAAATTATCGTTTCAATTACTTTTATTATTGTTGTTTTTTCGGTATTGGTGCAGGGATTAAGCACCGAAAAACTTGTCAAAAGCCTTTATAAATAATGGATTTAGAAAATTTAAAATACCCCATCGGAAGATTTAATCTTGAACAAGAAATCGAAGACCGACAGTTATCGAAATTGATGAAAGATATCGCCATTCTACCCCATTTGTTGAACGATCAAATTCAATCGATGACTGGTAAACAACTCAATACAGCTTACCGTCCCGACGGTTGGACGGCAAAACAAGTGGTGCACCACTTGGCCGACAGCCACATGAATGCCCATATTCGTTTTATTTTGGCACTCACAGAAAATCAACCCACCATAAAACCATATCAAGAACAGTTGGTGGCAAACTTGCCCTTCATTCATCAAATGCCTCTTGAAGTATCTTTGGATGTGATTAAAAGTGTGCACCAACGTTGGTTTTTTCTGTTGCAATCACTCAACTTGCAAGACTTCGATAAAACTTATCTTCACCCCCAATACAACAGGGTGTATACCTTGCGCCAAGCATTGGCCAATTATGCCTGGCATGGCAAGCACCATCTTGCCCACCTTCAATTAATTAAGTAATTGCTGTATTTGTTTAAGCTGGCAAATGTTAAAATCCAGTCATTTTTTTCATTCACTCAGTGAAACCGTAGTTTTACTAAGTGGCTTAAAACTAGCTGCTTATTCATTAGCTTTTTAACAAATTGAAAATTAAATTTAATGTATCAAAACCAAAATTTTGTCGAAGCACTACTTTACATCTGCACTTGTTCTCTGCCTTAGTGTTTTAACACTGGCTCAAAAAACAACAAATAACAACTTCGTTCGAAGTGAAGACATTCTTGGAACCCGCGTTTTTATTGAAAATAAAGGGCAATTCGAAAACCCCTTAGATAAATCTGAAAAAGTTTTATTCAAATACGATCACCGCGATGAGCGCATTTATTTCACAACCAAAGGTTTGATTTATGAAATGGTCGACAAATTCAGCATCTCCGAAGAAGAGCGCGAAGCCTTTGAGCATGGCCAACCGGGCGAAATGCCTGAACCTGCAAAACATTATGTTCGCATGTCGTGGCCAAATTCATTTGATTTTAAATATGTAGAAGCTGCCGATAAACAAAGCCATTATTTCACTTATGGTACGCCTGATTTAAATTCATCTACCTATAAAAAAATCACCTACCTCAATGTTTATCCCAATATCGACGTTGAATACGTAATACCGAAAGATAAAAATGCAGGCGTTAAATACAATGTCATTGTTCATCCGGGTGGTGATTATGAAAAGTTTAAAATTGAATACAGCGGTGATGTAAAAAAAATAAAATTATTATCTAACGGCGATGTAAGCATTAAAACCTCGGTTGAAAACATCATCGAACATGCACCGGCTAGTTTCGACAACAGTAAAAATGACCTTCCTTCCGAATTTGTGCTCGAAAACAATGTGTTGCGTTTTAAAGTCAACAACAACAATCTATCAAAAGGTTTTACAATCGACCCATGGGTTACTGCAATCACTACTTTAAGTAACAACAATTATGGTTATGATGTAGATTATGATTTTGCGGGGAATACCTTTGTTTATGGAGGCAATGGTGCAACCGTTTCTTCAGGTAAGTTCAAAGTTGCCAAATACAACAACCTTGGCGTTTTGCTTTGGACTTTCAGTGGAATCGTCACTGCCAATGCTTGGCAATCAGGTAATAACTGGTCATGTAATTTTAAGGTGAACAAAGGCACCGGCAAAACTTATGTTGGCCGAAACAACGCCATCCCATACTTAATTCGTTTAGATGCCAATGGCAATTACGACAACTTTGTATCTGCCAGCGGTTCACCCAATGTACAAGAGGTTTGGAACATGGAATTTAATTGCTCCGGCGATATACAAATTTTTGGCGGCGGTAGTTCATCCGGCGGCATCATTAGTTCTACAACGGGCGCTGTAAGTAATGTAACCACTTTTAGTCCGGGTGTTACCGGCTGTTGTCAAGACGTGGTTGCTGTTGCAGTTGACGCTGTTGGTAACACATTTGTAACCTATTTGGGTCATCCCACCCTTCAAAATAAAATCGCCCTTATTGCGCCATCATATACCAATTCTGTTTGGTTATCACCAACTAATTTTTCATCCTTAACTTATTTAGCGGTTAAAAACGGATATGTTTCATCAGGTGTAGGCGCTGCGGTGGCCTTTAATGCATTGGCAGTTAACATGAACTATATCTATTATTACGATGGCAGTCATTTGGGCGCCTACAATAAAACGAACGGAAACATGATTAGCTCAATTACAAGTTCCTTAACAGCCGGCCAACAAGGCGGTGTTGCTGTTGATGATTGTGATAATATTTACGTGGGCGGAAACGGATCAATTTTATGTTACCATTTTAATGGCACCACTTTTAGTACACTTACACCCATTGCTTTAAATACGAGTACTACCATTCCTTATAATTATGTATACGATGTTCAGATTAACAAAATGACCCAACAGCTTTTTGTAACAGGTAGTGGATTTGTAGGCACCTATTCAGCGGCTTACTCCAGTACTTGTGGATTGGCCTCAGTGCAAAATCCATGTAATTTCGGGCAATTTGCATTGGTTGCTAGCACCAATTCAATTAACTGTGCAAATTTATTAGGCTCTGCAACAGTTACACCAATTGGTGGTGTTGGACCATTCACTTACACTTGGTTACCAAGCGGCCAAAACGGATCGGTGTCAACCGGTCTAGGCCCCGGCAACTATACTGTTGTTTCATTTGATAGCGGTGCCAACTACTCTTTTACCAGTAATATCACCTTTACGCCAAGTGTTCCATTAACAGCCAATGTTATATCAACCGGTATTTTAAATTGTTTTGGATTAACTAACGGAACGGCTGCCATTGCGAATATTACGGGTGGTTCAGGAAGCCAAACATATAGCTGGACCATTGGTTCTAACACCTACACAACGCCTACGGTTGGCAATTTATCACTGGGAAATTACTCAGTAACTGTTACCGATGCACTCACATTCTGTGCCTACACCGAAACCTTTGCCATCCTTCAACCTCAACAACTGGGTGTAATGCTGTTTGCCAACAATCCAACCGTTTGTGCCGGTCAAAGCAGCACCTTAACCGCCATCGGTTCAGGTGGTAGTCCCGGCT
>CANGGP010000122.1 GCA_947453445.1 Sphingobacteriaceae bacterium | reverse complement strand
TTTTAAATCTGTTTGGCTCCTCCGGAGCCATTGAATAATAATGAATGCTAAACCAATTTTTCACAATCAAATCGCATCGCTGATTATGAATTAATGCTAAAATGTTGCAAAACATTTTTGTTCATTTTGTTTAGAAGGTCCCGGAGGGACCAAACAGATTTAAAAGATGATATAAGATTAACTTCTTGCCCCGGCGGGGCAAAACAATTAGGTAAAATTGAGATCTTATCGTCTCTGCGCTTACGAATGCCTTACACGAGCCCATGAATTGTGTTATCAATATTTCAAGATGAAGGAATCACTCGAATATTTTATGCCGTTGAATAGGTGCTGAAAGATTATTTAATCCTCTTTGCAATAATTATTTTATAGCAAAGGAATGTCAAAAAAAGAATTGTTCAATTGCGATGGATAAATAAATGTGGACTTCCGCGCCAGGGACAGCAACGGAGGCCAAAGCGCGGTGCAAGTGTAATTTTGTTAGGCGAGGAGGCGAGCAGCGTAAGCCACCGCAGCCTTACAAAATAAGTGCGCACAAGCTTTGCCGAAGTGTATGGCCCGGTGAACTTGGCATTCGAAATGATAAATGTTGAATTTTGAATGTTAAATTTTGAATGATGATTCAGCGAATGTTTAAGATGTGATAAATGGTTGCTAGAATTTAGGGCCAAGGGCAGGCGCAGAAAAGAATTTTAAATTAGAAATTTTGAATTAAAAATGCATGTATATTTTTAAGGCTATGCTTCACAAATTTTGTTGTAAATGTTTGTGTAGTTGGCAATGGCTTTTTGGTGATCGAAATAATTGAGGGCAATTTGTCGGTAATGCCCAGGTTTGGCTTGTAGATTCAAATAATTGTGTGTGGCTTTTGTGTAAGCGGCTTCATTAAATTCATCAAGTAAAACGCCACCTTCGTATTGTTTAAAGTACAAGTCGTTATCGCCAATGCCGCTGTTTGTGATAATGGGTAAATCGAGTGCCCAGCATTCGGCCATCTTTGTTGGTGATGAGGCTATTTTTGAGTAGGCAGGTTTGATGAAAAATAAGGCGGCTTTAGCCAATGATAAAAATTGTGTGACTTGCTGATAGGATGCGGAGGTGCTGAGGATAATGCTTTTTTCTTCGGCAGAATATTTTGAAAGGATGTTATTTAGTTCGTCTTGGTCTCTGGTAAGAATAATTAATTTGATATTCGGAATGATTTTTTTCCAAACCAAAATACAATCAATCATTTCTTTAGTATAGTACCAAGTGCCGATGGAACCTGTGTAGATGATGACATGGTCGTTTTGATTGATGCCCGGAAAAGTGAACTGTGCATTTGTATTGGCTTGAAACAATGTTGTGTTGGTGCAGCAGGGGATGATGGTGGTTTTAGCGGGGATGTTTAGTTCGGGAAAATTTTTGTCCAATTCCTTTAAACCCGCATGGGTAAGAGAAACCACGGCATCGGCATATTGCAGAAACTGTTTTTCTTTGGCTTTGAAATACCTGTAAAAAATATTGTGTAATGGATTCGATTTGCGCCAAATGCCGCCATCGATGCGCTCGTCGGCCCAAAAGCCGCGCATATCGAATACAAAGGGAATGTTTTTTTTGCGTTTTAATCGTAAACCAATGAGGGCCGTTAAATAACTGCGGCAATGCACCAAAGCGATGGGTTTTTGCTGCATTCGTTTTTTGGCCAAGCGGTACAATTGAAAGATGTATTGAATGCGGGCCATAAAACCTTTGCTTTCTTCATAAAGAATGTATTCCCAAGCAATTGGTAAATTGTATATTTTTTCGCGAATGGCATTTTCTTCGGTTTTAATACGGCTTTGTTTTTCGCATGACAAGATGGTGATGTGGTAGCCGTTGGCTGCAATACCGCATAAATAGGGCAAAATTTGCGATTGGCCCAGTGGGTCGCTTAAGCCGTCGAAGCTAATAAATAAAGTGCTTTTTTTCATTCACATTAAATATCTAAATTTAGCATTAGTATGGACATCTTCGAAATACTGTTACCGCCGCTTTATTTTGTTGTAATTGTTATGATTGCGCTAAGATACAGTAGTAAACGTAAAAAAATGGATCCCGTTTACGAATATTTTATGCCGGGATTGTTGCTCAAAATGTTTGGTGGTATTGCTCTGGGTTTAACGTATTTCTTTTATTATAAGGGTGGTGATACCATTAATTATTATTACACTGCTTGCTCTTTTGTGGATTTATTGCTTGAGCGGCCCGATGATTTTATGTACTTGTATTTTGGTAATCCGCAATTTTCGGATTATTCACTTTTGAATTCTAAATACGAATTTACTTATTGGATCAATGATGCCTATGCCTTTTTTGTGTGCAAATGCTTTACGCCCATTTTGCTCATTTGTTTTAAAAGTTATTTTACTGCCGCCATTGTGGTGGCCACCATTTGTTATTTGGGTGTGTGGCGTTTGTTTTTGGTTTTTATCAGTGAGTTTCCGCATTTAAAGAAATTATTTGTGTGGTCAATTTTATACGTGCCTTCGGTGATTTTTTGGGGTAGTGGTTTGATGAAAGACAGCATTACCTTTTCGTCGGCCTGTATGTATGTGCATGGTTTTTATTGGTTTTTTACTCAAAAGCGTTTTAAAATTAAGTACATTTTGGCATTGATTTTGGCAGTGTATTTATTAATTTCAATTAAACCTTATATCTTATTCGCTTTATTGCCAGGATCAATATTGTGGTTTTTATCTTTAAGAATGGCCAAAGTAAAAAGTGTATTGCTTAAAATTATTTTTGCCCCGGCATTGGTTGTTTTGGGTATTACCATTGGTTTGTATTCCTTACAACAATTGGGCGATTCTTTGGGGAAGTACTCAATGGATAAGGTAATTAAAACGGCTTCGGGTGCTCAGCAAGATTTAAAACAGGCTTATTATGCGGGTAACTCATTCGATATAGGTAATTATGAACCAACGCCTGCAGGCATGCTTTCAGTTTCTCATAAAGCCATTTTTGCCACTTTGTTTAGGCCAACCTTTTTAGATGTTCGCAACGTGGTGATGTTTTTATGTGCCATTGAAAACACATTTATTTTTGGTTTCTCAATTTACCTTTTGTTCAAGTTAAAAGTGTATCGTTTTTTTGCGTTCATCACCGATAGTCCTTTGTTACTTTTTTCATTTATTTTTTCTTTGTTCTTCGCATTTTCAGTGGGGGTATCGATTTCAAATTTCGGGGCTTTGGTGCGGCTAAAAATCCCTTGCATTCCTTTCTTTCTTTCTAGTTTGGTGATATTAAATGACCAGTTGAATCAAGCCAATTCAAAAACGTATAGACTATCGCGGAAATTTGATCGTGAAGAATAATTTTGAATCGAAAAAGCAAAACAATGTCAAGTAATTTAGTCCTTAAAATAAAATAAAGCATGTGTGGTATTGCCGGATATATCGATTTTAGTGCTTCTCCAAAGGATGCCATTAAGGCCATGACAGGTAGTATGGCCCATCGGGGTCCGGATGGTGAAGGACTCGAAAGCATTAAAACCAAACATGGCACTTTGGCTTTTGGTCATAAGCGTTTGGCCATTATTGATTTAAGTGAAACCGGTAAGCAGCCCATGCATTACAAGCACTTCTTGATTACTTTTAACGGCGAAGTGTACAATTTCAATGAGATTAAAAAGGAATTACAGGCTTTGCAGCATCAATTTATCGGACATTCAGATACCGAAGTAATCATGCACGCATACGAAGAGTGGGGAAGTGCATGTGTCGATAAATTTATTGGCATGTTTGCTTTTGCCATTTACGATGCACAAAAGGAGACCGTATTTTTTGCCCGCGACAGGGCCGGTATTAAACCCTTTTATTATTATTGGGATGGGGAGCGCTTTTTGTTTGCTTCTGAGTTAAAGGCATTTCACCAACATCCTGATTTTAAAAAAAGCATCAACCAAAATGTGTTGGCCATGTACATGCAATATGGCAATGTGCCCGCACCTTATTGTATTTTTGAGGATTGTTACAAATTGATGCCCGGTCATTTTATGTTGTTGCATTTGGCAACAAAAAAGGTTGAAATTCAAAAGTATTGGAATGTGTATGACAATGCCTATAATACCGAGAAAGTTGATATTGGATTTGAAGAAGCCAAAACAAAAACTGAAGCTTTGCTTGTGTCGGCCTTTAATTACCGCATGATTGCCGATGTACCCGTGGGTGTGTTTTTAAGTGGCGGTTACGACAGTGTTTGTTTAACGGCTTTATTACAAAAAAATAGAAACGAAAAAATTAAAACCTTTACCATTGGTGTTTCTGATTTTGGATTGGATGAATCGACTTATGCTAAGGAGATTGCAAAAATATTGGGTACAGAGCACAATACTTATTACTGTAGCCAAAAAGAGGCATTGGGCATTATTGAAGAATTGCCTTATTATTATGATGAACCATTTGGCGATAGCAGCGCAGTGCCAACCACTTTGGTTTGTAAAATTGCGAAGCAACAGGTAACAGTTGCCTTAAGTGCCGATGGCGGCGATGAAGTGTTTGCAGGTTATAACCGTTATGATTATTTGATGAAGCACGGCAAATTGCTGAATAACACACCAAAATTAATGCGTGATGCAGCGTCTTTTTTGATGCACCGTGTGTCGTCGCAACATTTGCCGGTTTTAAAAAACAGATACAATTTTCACAACCGTTACAATAAATTAAAAAATTTACTCAGCGACCCTTCACCCGAAAACATGATGAAGAGTTTGAGTACACAATTTTTGGATGAAGAACTCAAAAAACTGATGCTAAAACCATTTCAGCACTTGGAGAGTAATTACCAATCGAATGCTTTAAAAACAGATCATTACAGCCCTTTGCGATACATGATGGCGGTAGATTATGAAACCTATTTGCCGGACGATATTTTGCAAAAGGTTGACCGTGCCTCCATGTCAGCAAGTTTAGAAGCCAGAGAACCATTTTTAGATCACCGCATCATTGAATGGGCTGCCAAATTACCCGATCATTTTAAATACAAGGATGGCATAAAAAAATACATGCTCAAAGAAATTGTGCACCAGTATGTACCGAAGCAAATGATGGACCGTCCGAAAATGGGCTTTGCTATACCGGTTGAAGAATGGTTGTATACCGAATTAAAACCCATGGTGTTAAAGTATTTGGATGATGTTTACATCGAGAAACAAGCACTTTTTAATGTGACTTACGTGAATCAATTAAAAAACACTTTCTATAAAGGAAAACCCGAACACGCCGTGAAAATATGGTTTCTTCTCATGTTTCAAATGTGGTACGAGAAGTGGATGGGGGAGAAATGTTGAATGTTGAATGATGAATTTTGAATTTAGCATTCAACATTTAAAATTCAAAATTCATTTTAAGAATATATGCTTAATGATCGCGGCGCTGCGTTTGGTGAATAATTCAGCGGGATTAAGGCGAATGGCATTGGTCCACATTTTAAAACCTTGGGCTTTGTTTTTTTGAAGCACAAAATTAAGGGCAATAAGTGAATTCATGTGTGCTTCAACAATGGGTAGTTTGTGCGCATATTTTTCTTGCATCAGCGCATCGGCTTTTAAACTTTTTAAAAAACTGTCTTTTACCTTCACCCATTTTTCATTATTGATTTTACGTGTGCTTCTATCTTCGTGATCGATTAAATAACTGGTGGTTTGATCGAGCAGATGTATTTTATAACGTATGGCCAATTTTAAGAAGAGGTCCCAGTCTTCAGCTGAAACCAAATCACGGTCTTCATTAAAGCGATGCGTTTTGGCAATATCTTGACGAATAAACAAACAGTTAACGTGTAATGAGCAGCTGTTAAACAAATCATTGGGTAATTGTATTGGTAATTTATTTTTATGTTTAATGGATTGATCGGCTTTCCCCCAAGCAAAATTTAAATGCACTACTTCGGGATTGTGAAGTGATTGAATTAAATTGTATGCGCTTTGTAAGTGATTTTTCTCGTACAAATCATCCGAATCTAAAAAGCCAATGTATTGCCCTTTTGCTTTTAAAATGCCTTGGTTGCGGGCATGTGCCACGCCAAAATTTTCGGTTTTATAATAATGAATATTGTTTTGGGATATGGATTTGATGACTTTTTCTGTGTCATCGTTGCTGCCATCATCAATGATCAGTATCTCATAATCACCAAAATTTTGACTTAAGATACTTTGTATGGCCTGAGGAATTTTTTTTTCTCGGTTATAAGTGGGTATGATGATGGAAAAAAACACAAGTAAAGTTAAGGTTTTATGGAATTCTAAGTTCTTTCAAATATAATAGAATCTCAGTATATTATTAAGCTTTCTGCTTTGCTTTCTTATTTACTGATGTAAATTTATTTT
>CANGGP010000121.1 GCA_947453445.1 Sphingobacteriaceae bacterium | reverse complement strand
TTTTTTTCGTATTTTTTACAATAGGCCAATTGTTGGCTTGAATAACCAATCACAATGCTGTCTTCAGCATCCGGCAGCAATGCTTGAACGGCATAAAAAAGCTTGCCGTAAAAAATAGTGTGACTCAGTAGATTGTTAGCAGCTTCACTTTTATCAAACTCCGTCAACATCCATCCGCGTACCATGTCTGAAAGCATGTTTTGCGCATTCATCTTACGCACTTGGTATTGCGGATACCGCAACATTTGGTAAAGCTTACAAGTGTCACCCAAATACATGTCAAGGGCTACCACCAAGGCCGAATCCATATAAGCAAAGGCATAATTCCAACCGCTGCTAACGGTGATTAATTTTTTGGGTAATTTTTTATCGGGAAATAAAACATGAAAACGCTTCACACAATCGTTTAATGGAACTGAGATTTGATCGAATGCGCCGTTGCCGTATAGCTTCTGTGCATATAAATAAGCGTTGTGTACATCCTTATCATTGGTAAATGACAAGACTGATTTTTTGTAATTACTGTCCAATACCCCTTTTGGGGCTAAAAAATTCATCAAATAATAATTGTAAAAGGAACCATATTTGCTTTCAATCAATTTGCTTTGTGCTTCAAAATTATTGGCATTTAAAGCAAACAAATCTTGTTCCAATCGCATCACTTTAATGGCCGGCAGTTCAACCTTATCAACATCAACGGCCACCGGGTTATCGTTGCAAGACGACAATAGCATTAAAAAAACCGCCATGAGTACAAGCGGAAAATAATTTTTTGTGTTTAATTTGTTCATGAACTTGCGCATAGGCAAAAGCATATTAATTATATTTGTAAAAGTAAGCAATAGCGCTTAGTGTGCTGAGGCCGATCATGTGATTTATAAACAATTAAGACAATAATTATGCGTAAAATTTTAGCTGCCCTACTCTTCCTTTTCATACAAATTCAATCCTTTAAGGCACAAAGCGGCAGTGGCGACGACTCAAACAGCAAAGTGCGTTTTGGTTTACGCTTAACGCCCCAACCCTCATGGTTTAGTAGCAGCGATAAAAACAACCTGCCCAATGGTCCTATTATGGGATACGGATTTGGTTTAAACGTTGAAATTAAATTTTCGTCAGCAGCCAGCTTACTAACAGGTATTGGCGGCGATTTTGAGGGTGGAAAAATTAAATTTCGCAACGACCCTGCCAATAATTACCAGGTGTGTTACTTTAAGGATGATGCCGATGCTTTTATTCAACCCAAAAACAATACACCCATCTCTGACTTAAAAAAAGCAGGTAATACCGTGTATGTTGTAAGCGAACGAAAAATCAACAGCACCTTTGTAAGCATTCCCCTCATTTTAAAATTATCCACCAAAGAAATTGGGGCCATGAAATATTTTGGTTTGTTTGGTGTAGAATTGGGCATTCGCATTAAATCAAAAGTGGCCGATAAATACAACGAAATCAGAAAATTTAAAAGCGATAGCACTTATGATAACATTGCGCCAAGCACCATTACCGATATCGATATCAGCAAAGACGCCTCTTTGATTCCTTTGCGTGTAGGCTTAAATGTGGGTGCAGGATTTGAATACCGCATGGTGGGTAACACCGCTTTCTTTTTTTCCCTGAATTACTTTAACAGTTTTACCAATTTTATGCGTAATGATTCAAAATTTATGATGTACAATTGGCAAACCATTGATGCAAGTAAAGGCAACACAAACATGAATTATAAAATGGTGAGCCAAACATTATTGGCCAAAGCCATTCGCATTAACCTGGGCTTCATGTTTTAAAAAAACATCTATTTTTCAGTAAAAAACTGCTTTTTTTATCGATTTTGTGCAAATTTTTGCCCAAAAACACTTTTTTTAACCAAAAATACCCTTACTTTTGGCCCACTAACCTAAACTAAAATAACATGAAATTAAATGAAATTCAAGATTTGATTAAGTTTGTTTCAAAGAGCGGCGTAAGTGAAGTTGAATTGGAAACCAAAGAAATCAAAATCGTTATTCGTACACCAAAAACGGCATCAGCGCTTGTTCAACAAGCAGCGCCCGTGGTGATTGCGGCCCCTGTGGCAGCGCCAATTGCAGCACCGGTTGCAGCAGCACACGCCGAGTCTAAAACACCCCCTGCAGCACCTGCAGTTAACAGCGAAGCCCATTTAATTACCATTAAATCGCCCATGATTGGTACTTTTTACCGCACCCCGGGTCCGGATAAAGCCCCATTTGTGAATATTGGCGACGAAGTTACACCCGGTAAAGCCGTTTGTATTATTGAAGCCATGAAATTGTTCAACGAAATTGAAAGCGATATCAAGGGTAAAATCGTAAAGGTTTTGGTAAACGATGCCACGCCGGTTGAATACGATCAACCATTGTTTTTGGTAGATCCATCCTAAATTTTGAAATGTTAAATTTTAAATGAGAAGAACCTTTTCATTTATGTGAGCATTCAACTTTCAACATTTATAATTTAAAATTTCAAACATGTTTAAAAAAATACTCATCGCCAACCGTGGCGAAATAGCCTTGCGCGTTATTCGTACTTGTCGCGAAATGGGCATCAAAACCGTGGCTGTTTATTCAACGGCCGACAAGGATTCATTGCATGTAAAATTTGCCGATGAAGCCGTGTGTATTGGTCCACCGCCCAGCCGCGAAAGTTATTTAAATATGGCCAATATCATTGCGGCCTGCGAAATAACCAATGCCGATGCCATTCATCCCGGTTACGGTTTTTTAAGTGAAAACGCCAAGTTCTCAGAAATTTGCCGTCAAAACAAAATCAAATTTATTGGTGCTTCACCCGAAATGATCAATAAAATGGGGGATAAAAGCAATGCCAAAGCCACCATGATTGCTGCCGGTGTGCCATGTGTACCCGGATCGGAAGGTTTATTGGAAAGTGTCTCAGAAGGAATACGCTTGGCCAAGGACATTAAATACCCGGTGATTATTAAAGCCACTGCTGGTGGCGGCGGTAAAGGCATGCGCATTATTTGGAAAGAAGAAGAATTTCAAGCGGCTTGGGACAGTGCCACACAAGAAGCCACGGCTGCTTTTGGCAACGGTGCCATGTACATGGAAAAATACATTGAAGAACCTCGTCACATCGAAATTCAAATTGTGGGCGATCAATACGGCAAAGCTTGTCACTTAAGTGAGCGCGATTGCAGTATTCAACGCCGTCACCAAAAATTGGTGGAAGAAACACCTTCGCCATTTATGACCCCCGAATTACGCGATGCCATGGGCGATGCAGCCGTTAAAGCCGCTTTGTCTATTGCTTACGAAGGTGTGGGTACGGTAGAGTTTTTGGTGGACAAACACCGTAATTTTTACTTCATGGAAATGAATACCCGTATTCAAGTGGAGCATCCTATTACGGAAGAAGTAATCAATTACGATTTAATTCGCGAACAAATATTGGTGGCTGCCGGTGTACCTATTTCGGGGAAAAATTATTACCCGCAATTACATGCCATCGAATGCCGCATCAATGCAGAAAATCCTTTTATGAATTTTGTGCCTTCACCGGGTGTCATCACCACTTTGCATACACCGGGCGGACATGGTATTCGTGTTGATTCGCATGTGTACAGCGGTTACCGCATTCCACCAAACTACGATAGCATGGTGGGCAAATTAATCACCGTGGCGCAAACCCGCGAAGAAGCCATTGCCAAAATGCACCGTGCTTTGAGCGAATATGTGATTGAAGGCGTTAAAACAACCATTCCTTTCCACATTAAATTAATGCAAAACGAAGATTTTAAAGCCGGTAATTATACCACCAAGTTTATGGAAACTTGGGACTTTAAAGCATAAGTAAAAAATTAATTTTTTATTCAATCCACTACTTTAAAAAGGAGTGGATTTTTTTATGCCATAAATCAACATTCCCTTGGTTTTTCTTGTCACTTGCATCAACGGCAATTCAGTAAAAAGAGACAAGAGTCAAGAGTCAAGAGTCAAGACGGCATGAGGCAGGACCAGTGCGTATGCAACTTGGAAATTGTGACCCAATGAAGCATATTTAAACTCCAAAATTTCACTATTAATTTACGATATCTTTACTTACCTTTATTGGTTAAGGCCCTAGTTCTCACTAATTTTTTCATTTGCTAAAAAGATTAAAATATTCATTTATACTCCTTGCTTTTTTTTGCAATGGATTGCTTGGCCAAAATCCTACTTGCCCGAGTAATTTAATTTACTGTGCAGGAGTTTACGATCCAAATGTCGCAAATTCATTTAATAAGATTTATGTTTATGACCCCACACAAGTAATTTCCATTAGTAATCCAAGTATTTGTACTAGCAATTATAATTTTGGAAACAACGGTGTTTCGACCTCGCTTGCCTTAATGAATAATATTAATGGCGGAACAATTAGCCCAACTTTTTACTCTTCCTATGTTTTTGGCATTAATCAATTCTATTATTTGAATGGACCTTCATTATGGAATAATTCACTTCATAACTCTGGAGGTAATGTGGGGAAAAATGGCATTGGTGGGTGTGGAAACACACTTTACTATGTTGAACCAAATTCGTCTGGATCTGGGACTGACATATACAAATACAACGGCTCAGGAAATGCCTCCATTGTTACAACCATCACAAATAACGTGGTAGTATACGATGTTGTGGCTGATTGCAATTGCAATTTTTATTTATTAAGCAATACTACCCCACAATATCTTACCCAATATAATCCTAATGGAACAGCTCTGTGTTCGTATTCCATCACTAACCCGGTTTATCCAATAATAAACAATAATCCAAACTTTGCCAATGGTGGCTTGGCAATGATTGGTAATACAATTTATGTGCGAACTAATACAGCAGGAGCTAATACAAGCAATACCACAATTTTAAGCGGCAGCCCCGGTGGTGGCGGTTTTTATGCAGGCGTAATCAACGGTTCTTCCATCACCTTCACAGCAATCAACGGTTTCCCGCCTGTCACCGATTTCGCTTCCTGCCCTGTTTGCAACACCAACTCCATTACCGTTAGTACATCGTCGGGCAGCATCAGTTGCGCCAGTTCTACAGCTGCCTTAACAGTTAGTGTTAACACGGTGTTAAGTCCGGTTACTTATTCTTGGGCGGGTCCGGGTGTTGTAGCGGGCACCGCCACCAATGCCATTGCCACAGCCAGTGTTAGCGGAAACTATACTTGTACCATTAATGCAGGTGGTTGTTTGCCCGGCTCGCCGCCTACACAAACCATTGTAAATACCAATGTACTTAGCAACACCTTGCCCCCAGTAAGTTTGATAAACCCGAGCGGTAACATTTGTATCAATGGCATCACACCCATGTATGCCACACCTGCCAATAATAATTATACCTATACCTGGAGCGGTGGCAGCATTGTGAGCGGTGCCAATGCAGACACTGTTTATGTTAATAGCGCCGGAATTTATTCTTTACAAGTGGGTGATACCATTAACCATTGTGTTTACAGTACCACTGTTAACACCTTTGCAGCGCCTAGCCTTAGCTTAAACTTAAGCAGTAATACCCTTTGTGCCCAAAACATCAATGGCTCGCCCAACAGCATTACCTTAACGGCCGGCGGCGCCGTTAATTACACTTTGCTTACTAGCCCGCATTACAGCAGCAGTGCGGCAAACGCCAGCATTTTCCCCATTGTTTTGCTGCCTCCCTTTTTAAATTTTAATAGCCCTGAAACAGCCACTTTAATTGCAGATAATGGCACCTGCAGTAATACTATCACCAATAGTTTTAGCATTATTGCCAACCCAACGCTAAGCATTTTGCCGCAAAGTGCCAGCATATGTGCAGGACAGAGTAAAACACTCAGTGCCTCGGGGGCAAGCTCTTATACTTGGCTGCCAAACAACAACTTAAACTCCGGCTTTTCTGCCAATGTCATTGCCAACCCAAGTATCACAAGTGTTTATACCATTAATGCCCAAAATGCTTATGCTTGTTATGCCAATGCTACAACCCTAAGCATTGTTGTAAAACCATTACCTGTTTTAAATGTGAGTCCTGTAAACACTAGCATTTGTATCAACTCAGGCACTGCTGCCATACTTACATCAGGCACTGCCACCTTGTTTAGTTGGAGCCCAACACTGGGTTTGTCATCCGGTAGCATTGCAAATCCTTTGGCTCATCCTTCGGTTAGTACCATTTATACACTAAGCGGTACTTTGGATGGCTGCACCAATATTGCCACGGCAAGCGTTTACGTAGTTCCCCCACCCAACCTTAACCTGAGTCTTAGTAGCAATTCTTTTTGTGCCCAGGCCTTTAACGGCTCGCCCAATTCAATTACCCTAACCGCCAGCGGGGCTTCTGCTTATACACTTAACACCCCTGCTTATGTGCATAACCCAAATCAGGGGGGGCCATCCTCGCCCATTAGTCTTATCCCGCCGTATAACAATACCGGGCCTGCCACGGCCACCTTATTTGGCAGCAACGGTGTTTGCAGTGTGAGCACCGCAGTGGT
>CANGGP010000120.1 GCA_947453445.1 Sphingobacteriaceae bacterium | reverse complement strand
AGGATCAGGACCAAAACCTGTGGAGTAAAGATCTTAAGCATACAATTTAGTAAGTCTAAACAAGAAGAAATTTACATCTGTAACACCTCTGTGTTGGGATCTGAAGGCTTTGATTTTGTATTTCAACCATTTTATAAAAGTTCCCAATTTGGGAACTTTATAATTTTCCCTTATCTTTGTACTCAAGTTAAGTATGTGAGAATTATTGCTAAAAAAACATTGGTACTATTTTGGAAGAAACATGAAGATTGTGAACAACAGTTAAAATCATGGTTTGATGAAACAGCATCTGCAAATTGGTTATCAACTAAAGACATTAAAATCAATTATCCAAGTGCAAGTTTTTTGAATGATAATCGTGTGGTGTTTAATATCAAAGGCAATTCGTACAGGCTTATCGTAAAAATAAATTATAAATATAAAATGGTTTGGATCAGATTTATTGGAACTCACGCCCAATATAACAAAGTTGATGCCGAATTAATTTAAAATTAAAGACCATGAACATAAAACCTATTAAAACTGAAAAAGATTATCAAAAAGCTTTAATCCGGCTTGAGAAAATTTTTAATTCTCGTCCGGGAACGCCGGGAGGAGATGAGCTAGACATCCTTGCTCTTTTAATAGAGCGATACGAAGATGAGCATTATCCGATCGAAGCACCAGATCCCATAGAAGCTATTAAATTTAGAATGGAACAAATGGGGTACAAACAAAAAGATCTGGAAATGATAATTGGCTACAAAGGTCATGTAAGCGAAATTTTAAACCGAAAACGTAAACTAACTTTAGAGATGGTTCGTAATCTTCATGAAAAATTAAATATTCCGTTAAATGCTTTGATTCAGACCTATTAATTCTTAATTCGCTTTCTTAACATTTTACTGCCTGAAAATCATACAAAAAGTTCGACAAATAAAACCCACAGGGTACAAAATCAGAGTGAGAGTGGAGAGCGAAAGCGTCCCGAAAGCTTTCGGGATCGAAACTCTGATTTTTCTTCATTCTCATTTTGTTTCTGTTTATAAATTGCAAAATTAGAGCAAGAGCGATCGCTCGAACTCTGATTTTTTCAAAATACACACATTGAAACCACACTTATTATCGATTTCGAGAAAATGATGTTAATCAAAAGACCAAAGCATTTTTAAAGTGGAGTTTCAAAACATTCAGAAAAACAGAAAAAGAAATCACAAAAAACCCCTTGTAAATTATCTTTTACAAGGGGGTTAAATTTTAGGGGACGGATTAGGTGTTGTGAAGAAAGATGAATTGAATAATTTTCACCTAGCTAAAATAATCTCTTCTATTTACTCACCACCAATTTACCTTGAACAGTTGAACCATTGTGAATTCCCCTGATAAAATAAATTCCGCTACTCAGTCCTTGAATATTTTCCTGAAACTGGTTTTCGTTGGTAAAGCTCAATTCTTTTATCACCTGACCAAGCTCATTGATGAGTAATAGTTGCATATCACTGTCCACCTTCAGTGTGAAGTTTCCATTGTTAGGGTTCGGATAAATTGTAATGAGATTATTCTCATTGTCCAATTCATTCAAGCCTAAACATGCATTTACTTTTACACTAATGGTTGCGCTACCCTGACAACCGTTACTATTGGTGGCTGCTACCGAATAAAGTGTTGGTCCGCTCAAATTAATCGGACTAACCTGAATAGAAGCTGTTGTTGCAGCCGGGCTTGTCCACACAAAAGCTGTACCCCCACTTGCCGATAAAATGGTTGATTCACCTTTACAAATTGCCGTGCGTGTCGACACAATGTTCACTGAAGGTGTAGGAAATAAATTCACCAATAAAGAACCGCTGGTACTGCAAAATACATTATTGAGTGTACCTGAATTTACAATTACTGAATAAGTGGCGGATGTGGTTGCTGTAATACCGACTAAAGTGAATGTGGAGCCATTGCTCCAAAGATAAGTGGAGCCGGGAGCGGCGTTTGCCGTTAGGGTGATATTGGCACCATAACAAACACTTGTATTCGAGCTAATAGAAAGTGTTGGAATAAAAACACTAATTGCAATTGTATTCGTTGAAAAACATTGCGTGAGTGTATTGGTTCCGGTAACGGTATAAATCTGTGTTGATTGAGGGTTTAAAACAATTGAAGATGTTGTGGGTCCTGTGCTCCAACTATAAATGTCGGCGCCACTACTGATTAAAGTTGCCGAGCCTCCTGAGCAAACAATTGATTGATTAAGCGCTTCGCCAATTGTGACTGTTGGATTTGGATTGACGAGGACGATTTGTGAAGTGTTAGCAATACAACCTGCGCTGCTTATTCCGCTTACATTATAAGCACTTGAACCCGATGGAGTAACTACCAAAGTAGAACCTGTTGAAGTGGCTGCTGCCCAACTATATGTAGCAGCGCCGCTAACCGAAAGTGTTGCTGAATTCCCCTCACAAACAACGCTCGGACTTGCACTTGTGATTAAGGTGGGTGTCGGATTGACGCTGACCGTTATCATCGTGGAACCGGTTCCGCAGGCATTGCTGCCATATAACGTGTATTGCTGGGTGGCCAAAGGATAAAAGGGCGTATTACTCGTAACGCTATTGGCCCCAGCTGCCCAGGTGTATGTTGGGGCACCTGATCCATTCAGTGTGATTGAATTACCTGCGCAAATTGCACTACTGCTGCTCGAAGCCGTAAGGGATGGAACACCAACATTGACGCTTAGTGTAACTGTACTCAAACTGGATGTACAATTAGAAAGTATTGAACCCTGGACGGAATAGGTTGTGGTAGTGGATGGATTAACAACATAAGTAGAACTTTGCGGACCCCCACTCCACGTAAATGTAGTTGCACCGGAAGCGCTTAAGGTATATGAAGAATTGGCGCAAATGACCGGTGGTGGTGCAACAATTACTGATACAGATGGAACTATGCTGACTGTTACAGGGGTTAATGTTGAGTTACATGCCCGTTTGAAGTAAAGCTCCACGATGCCTATTGTGTTTACGGCCTCTGTCCATATATTGGTTGGTGTTTGCGTAGCGAGGTTGTATAACATCCCCATGCGGTACAAATTAAGGGTTGGACCGGCAACACCAAGTGTAGAAGAAAAAATACCGGTTCCTAAATTGGGACCATAAGCGCTGGTATCATTTCTTTCGCCCAATATGCCAATAATATCGCCGGCATAAACAGGTATATTAACCGCTACGATATTGGTGCCGGTAATGGCCTGATTCAAGTAAAGGGTACTGAAGGAGTTTGTAACACTTGCATACAATGGCGGTGCGGAAGGAAGTTTAATTACAGAAACCGCAGAAACTGTACCGCCAATGGCTAAAGGTGCGCGTAAACCTGTTATAATGAGATCGACAGGCGCGGTAAAATAGTATCCGCGCGTTTCGGCCGAAGGAACGTTTCGAGAATAAGAAGGCATTGCCAATGCATCAACTGTTGAAGAAACAGCCCCCGATTGACCAACATAATAAGTAGTACCTGTTGTTAAGGTGGGTGTTGTAAACACAGAATTTGTTGTTAAGGCATTACCGCCAAAAGCATTGGGATACCAACCGATTACATTTGTACCTGTAGGTGTGCCCGTTAAGGTGAATGATGCACTGCTTACACAACCGGCAATTGTTCCGCCTGAAACCGTTGGCGGCGATGGTGTTGTGCATTGCGCGTTCAAGTTTATTTGTGCAGTGCAAAGCAGCACAAATGCAAAGATGAGTTTAAAATAATTTTTTTTCATGGCACAAGCGTTTTAGGTTAGGAGAGGGATGCAGTATAAATTTAATTTATTTTAAATGAAGTTGCATATTTTTTTGTTAAAACTTTTAGAAAGTGAATTTCAGTCAGGAAATCTAATGACAAGTGAACAAAAAAGACCATATTAAAAGGTTCCTTAATAACTGATTATTTTACACCAATTAATAATGGCTGATTCAACAATGAATAATTGATTTAACTATTATTCAAGCCAGTGGGAATAATACGAAAAAACGATTAACTGTATCTAATGTTTAATATCGAGAATTAGCTTAGATTACTCAAAATCTATTAAAGACCTATTGAATGAAAAATCATAAATTGACTTTTATCAATTCATTGAGGCAAGTTGACGCAATTCTTAATTTTAACAACTTAATTACGTTGTGAAAAATATTTATGCATCTAACTGAATTATATCACAAAGCTTAATCTTTTTTAACTTTGTGCTTAAAAAAAATTGCCTTCCCAAAATAATAAAATGCAAAAATTATTATGATTACAAGTACAATCAAACGTGAAGTTGTTATTTCATAACTCGAATGCCTTTCAAAACTAACATCTTCACCCATTATTTTAAAGGCCCCCCAATACAATGGTTCAGAAAGTTCAGGGCATTCATGAATCAAATCTAATTTTGCAAGACGAAGCGCTTTTGAAGCGCAATTACCTGCGACAAGGTAAACGTAAAATTTATCCGCAATAATTGAACAAGCCTTATCGTCAATAAGCCATTGACTCGCTAAGATTGATTTGACACCAAGCCGCAACAAAATTGGCGCAATGGAAAGTTTACCGGCATTAGGGTCATAATTACCATAGTCTGTTTCACAGGCCATAAGGCTAACCAATGGACAATAAAACCTCTCTGCTAATAAGTCTAATGAGAACAATGAATCTTTGCTAAGGCTTATGAAAGTTTGTTTCAAATTGTTTACATTGGCTTCAGCGTGAGAAAAAAGTTGTATTATAGAAGTACTATCTTTACAGAATTTATAAAAGTTTGATTTGTTAACTGGAGATTTAATTGTGTTAATTGATTTCAACTTTAACAAATCATTCGCGGCAGCATTGGAAAAAGGATACATCACTTTGCCATTTTTGTCAGTCGTATTATTTAATATGATTAAATGGTTGATGGTTAAGGGATATAACTTTCTTTTAATGATATCACCCGGCATCAATAAATAATTAAGACTATACTTTTCCAACAAATAATGTGGTTGATTACTTTTATCATATGTAAGTATATCGTATGGAATAAAGGACAGTTCTTTATTAGGAATCAAAATAATATGATCAATTCTTTCAGATATAAGTTTACTAATGGATTGGTAATAGATCACTGAGGCTTTCTGAATATATTTATTTCTCGACGTGTACGAGCTATCATGCAATTGTTCAAAAACAGGATGACCTTTCATAGAGTTAGATTCATATCCCGAATTCAAATGATTATTTAGACATTTGAAATCGAAGCTTTTATTTTGCAAAATAAATGCCATTGTTGTACGTCCGAATAAATCGGTATTAGTGTCCCAAAAAAACAACATGCATTCATTAATTTTAAGGGCATTTTGCAATGTTTTAATTTGTTCGCCTTCAATTGCCAAATTTAAATCTGTTCGAAACCCGGTCTTTAAAAAAATTAAACTGTCTTTGGAAAATAGCTTATGAGCAAGTTGCTCATTTAGATTTGCCCAAAAAAAAGCTTGGTACAAATGCTCTCGCTTATTTGTAACTTGATATAATTTAAGATTAAACTCAACCAATCGACGCATTGGATTAACATTATAAACATCTCTAAAAGGGCCGTTTCTAACATTTAGTTGAGTCAAAAAAAGTATATAGTTTCTTGTTGATTCTATATTTAAGGGTATACATTGTTTTAATAATGCCAAATCATTTGTTTCAATATATTGGTGAATTTTGGTAAGATTTATGAATTCATTGATCATTAATCTGACATACAAATTAGATGCGGTTGTGTCAAGTTTATCACTTGTTTTACCTAAATAGATATTCGCTTGATTGAAATATGCCATCGCATTTAAATAGTTTTTTTGTGAATCTTCAAGCAAACCCATTAAAGCGTAATTGTATGCTAAAAAGTTGTAAGGTATAATATCAATACTTAGAAGATAATTATTCGACAATTTATACCTTTTGAAGGCGTTGTTATAAAATTTATGTTCAACAAAGTAATTCGATTTTATCACTCGGGTACTCGCATGATCCAAATAATAATTCGCAAAACTTCGATTTATTTTTGCCAAAGTTAAATTCCTCGTTTCTTTTAATTTACTTGCAAAATATAAGGCTGTATCGAAGCATCCAGGAATGTATTTTTCGCAAAAATTAAAACAGGTACCTTCATCACCTTCTTTATTAAACACAAACTTGTATACATCAGATAAACAGTTTCTACTTGCAGCTGCGTGTGCTAAATATATTCTGTATGCTTCAAAACTATCAACTGTATGTTTGTTTTTACGGAATAATTTAATTCCCAAATTGGAAAAATGAAATGCACTATCTGCCTTAATCTGAAAATGGTAACACATTGCCAATCTTGAGAAATGCTCCGCTTCGTAAAATTTATCCAAACCACCATTTATTCTGAGTTGCTGCAAAGACATTGCATCAGACTTTGCCGTTTCAATGTTACCCAAGTCGTAATCGCATTCGAATTTTAATTTCCACCACAATTCTTTTTGCGAAAAATTTAATTTTTTATACTGCAAACAGTTTAAGTATT
>CANGGP010000119.1 GCA_947453445.1 Sphingobacteriaceae bacterium | reverse complement strand
TGATCACAAAGGCACGGTAATAAAACAAATAGTTTTCAATGTCATCATTCGGATTGACGATGATTTCTTTGGCTTTTAACTCTTCTAGCACAATGGCTTTGTTGTTTTTTAATTCTTCGGCAGTACAGGTAATGGCCGGGGCTTTTTCTTTAAAATCAAAATTACGGTATTGCAGTGTTTGTGAAAAAAGCTTGCTGAAGGCTAACAATACAAGGATGCAGCTAATTGTTTTTTTAAGCATGTTATTTTGATTTAATGAGGATGGTTTCTAAATAGGCTTTGTTTAAATTATCGAGCATGTCGTTCCAATCTTTAAAGTCGTTCTTTTTTAATAGCAAATGGTTCACGGTAATTTTTTTATCATAAATGATGTTGTTGTTTTCACGGGCATACTTTATTTCAAACGAAAATTGATCATTGGTGTATGATTTGTTGGCAGGCAATTGCTCAATGATTTTGTTCGGCGGCAAGCTCAATTGAATGTGTTGCACCAATTCGTATCTAAACTCATTGGTTAAATCGTGTTTGCGTTTTTGTATTTCAATTTGTTTGTTTTCTAAATCTTTAATCAAATTTAAATTCAAATACAATTCATCATTAAAGTTTTGCAAGTAATTGGGCAAGTTGAGTTGGTATTCAAATTTTAAATCCTGAGAGGCATTGCTTTGCACTTTAAAGTTTGAAATGGATAATTTATTGTTGCCAATCTCTATGCCTTTTTTTAATGTATTGTCGCTTTGATTGGTATTGATGATGGTTGAATTGCAGTTTTCTTTAAAATAGCCGGCATTTTTTTGAATACCGGTGCCCGTTATGTTATCCTGCTCAATGCGCAAAAACAATGAATCGATTTTGTAATTTTTGTTGGCTTCAACAACAGGTATTTTTTCGAGCACATAGGTGCTATCGCTCAATCGTATCAATGCTTCTTTGCCTTGAATAAAAGCCGAAGGAAAGTTGTACTCTAATGCCAATGCTGTTGGATCTAAGAACAACCAACGCCCGTTTAATTTTAAGGTGGTGATCATGTGATTATCTACATGCGGTGATGGCAATTGGTCGTATGAATAGGGTTTACTGCGCGTGCCAACCCAAGTATAATAACTCGGTATTTTGGCGTGGTTGAGCATGTTGATGAGCAGATTGGCCTTGTCTTTACAATCACCGTATTTGTTGTTGAGGATTTTTTCGGCAGGACGAGGAATAAAACCGTTAGGACCTTGCTCAAAGGCCACGTATTTAATGTTTTTTTGAACCCAGTCGTAAATGACTTTTATTTTTGAAAGACTATCATTTAAGTTTTGAATCAATTGATCGGTGATGCGATTGAGTTCGGTATTTTGTGAAGCATCAATTAATTTAATTTGGCTATTGTAGTATTTAAACAAATTTGCGGTGGTGCCTGCTAAACTAATTTCTTTTCCTGCTTGTGTGTATGAAATGGGGATGATGAATAAGTGTGGCGTATAATAGGCAATGTCTTCAGCTTGATCTTCAAAATCAATTGGCATGCGTTTATGTCCGTTAAAAACATGTACCGTTTGGTTTTTTTCTTTTTTAATGCTGTGCGTTATGCCGCTTGAATCACCAACAAACACAAATTTCATTCTCACGTTGTCGGGAATCACAATTTTGTAATTCACTTCCTCTATGGGCATTTCGAGGTTAAAAATAAACCTGGAAGTTAATAGGGGATCGATGCCTCTGCATGAAAAGCTCAATTGACTTTTGTCGCCGGGCTTAAAACTAGGTAATAGAAAATAACTTTGAATTTGGTCTTCATAAAAAATACCATCGCTGGCAATTGTTTTTGAATGAAATTCATTTATTTTTTTTGCATGGTAGTGGCCCGATTTACTGAGGTGTAGAATTTTGGCTTTTAATTGTACATTGTTCGTGTAATAATCTGAATAAGTAACCGTTTGTGGCCCTGTATAATTCGATTTATCCGTAGGGTAGGTGGCTTCTTTCAGAATTTGATAATCATACACCAATTTGTTTTCAACGAATTTAAATTCAATTGAAGCTGCATACAGGTTATAATAGGTACCCTCTTTTGTTTTTTGCAAAAAGTCATAGCCTTCAAAATTTTGCTGGGCATTTAGTTGCACGTACACCAAGCAAATGAAGAAAAGATATTTAGAATTACTTTTCAAAAGCATAGTCGTTTACATAGTAATATGTTTTAATCAATTTACCGGTTTTATCATAACGACGTTCAGTGCCGTTTTTGCGGTCGTTGATATAGAAACATTCACTCTTCAATTGACCATTGTCGTAATAAATTTTTTCAATACCATTGTTTTCTCCAAACTTACTTTCTTGTTGTATTTTAAGTTGGCCATTGATGTAGTATTCTTTGTAAAGACCATCACTTTCATCGCTGATAAAATTGCTCTCCAAATATTTGCGACCACTTAAGAAGTAGGCAATACGTGGTCCTTCGATATAACCGTTTTGGAAAGTCATTTCGCGTGATTTTTGACCGCTAGCATAATATGAAAGTATTTTTCCGGTTTCATTGTTTAATGGAATGGCAGGCAAAATTTGTTTGTTTTTATCGAGATAGGTATATGACAATACTACGCCATTATCGTAAGTTAAGCGTAAGGCCAATGAACCGTCTTCACCATAATAATCGGCGGTGCTATCCATTTCACCATTCACGTAATAACGATCCATGTATACTTTATTGTTTTCGTAGAACCATTGTTTTTTGCCGTTTAATTTGCCGTTCACGTAATTTTCAACGTAATCCAACTTGCCGTTTTCATCATAAACAGTTTCAACACCATTTTTATCACCATCGCGGAAATACATACTAGATGCCACATTGCCGTCGATATCGAAGTTTTGTAACAAGCCGTTTAATGAACCATAAACATAGGTGGCGGTACACTTGGTTTTACCGTTTGGATGGTATTCGGTGTATGGCCCGTGACGTTTACCGTATTTGGTTTTGTATTTTTCTCTTACGGCACCATTCATGTGTTTGGTAACCACATCACTGCTGTCTTGATTAAACAAAATGGTTTGAATCACTTTGCCGGTGGTGTCGAACAAATCGGTTTTGTCGATGCTGATATCAGAATAATAATTTCGGCTTTCCAAACGGCCTTTCACATCGTACAAGTCGCCGTATCCAATCATTTCATTGTTGCTGTAATAATATCTTTCTTTTAAAGCGCCGTTTTTATAGAATACTTTATAAGGACCAACCAAGGCGCCCAAGTGGTAAAATCCTTCGGTTTCAACTTGACCACTTTGGTAATAGGTTTTAAAATAACCGTCGAATTCATCTTCTTTGCAGTAAAATTCTTGGTACATTTTTCCGGTTGGAAAGAAGCGCGTGTTAAGTCCTTCGTATTTGCCGCTTTTTAAATTGGCCTCGGCATACTTGGTGCCATTACGGTAATAACTTACAAATAAGCCTTCCTTCAGATTGTCTTTGAATTTTCCTTCTTCTTGCAAACTGCCATCACCATAATAATCTCTAAATGTATAATCGCCGCCTTTGTTTTTGGTTTCATAAATCACTTTCTTTTGGGCGTCGTAGAAAACTGTATTGACCAAGTTTTTATTTTTGTATTTGGCTTCGTTGTACAATTGCCCCTTTTTGTTGTAGTATTTGGCCTCGCCATCTAACTCTTCATTTTTGTTGTAATTGCAAGTACTTTTGAGTGCGCCATTCAAGTGGTATTCAGTCCATAGGCCTACCATTTTGCCATCTTTGTAAGTACCTTCTTTGCTTTTTTTACCGTTTTCGTAGTAATAAACCCAGATACTGTCTTTTTTGCCTTTTTTGTATGCACCAATGTATTCGAGCTTTCCGGAGAGGTAATAGTTTTTTGTTTGTCCGTCCATTTCACCCATTTTAAAATAGCGTTCTTCCGACACTTTTCCGTTCACTGAATAATTGATCACTTTTCCGTTGGCTTTGTTATCAAGGAAAGTAGCATCTGTAATTTTTATACCCAAATAGTTATAAGAAGAGTAAGGACCATTTTGTGCATTGTTTTTGTACACCGATTTTTCTTTGATGGCCCCTGTTGATGAATAATTCAGGATTTCGCCTTCCAATTCATCATTCACATATTTTCCAATTTCTTTTAGTCGCCCGTTTGTGTGGTAAATTTTGTATACACCATTCTTCTTACCGTTAGTCCAGTTCACCTCGCTTTTTTGCGCGCCGTTATCGTAATAACCTTTCCACAAGCCATCGGGTTCGCCGGCCAAATAACTGCCTTCGCTTTTTAAGATGCCGTTATTGTAATAGAAGTACCATTTGCCAATGAGTTTATCGTCGCTGTTTTTTAAACCAACCGATTCAATGTTGCCTTTTTTGTAGAAATAACGCAATCCCTCAACTTCTTTGTTGTTGATGCTGTGTTTAATTTCTTTCGCGAAATTGCGTGTTAATTCATAAAAGAAAGTAATGTAATTAATTAATTCCTTTTCGTTTTTTTTAACTTGACTTTGAACATCTTCTTTGTTTAGGCCTGCAAAAATGTAATACATGCTTTCTACAAAATAACCTTTCTCCCAAATGTTGCTAAACACTTTTCCGTAAAAGCTACTATAGAAGTTTAAGTCATTGCGGTCGTACTTATATTTTTCAGAAACAATTTGACATTGTTTGGTGATGTCGGTGTAGCTAAGTTTTACTTTTGTTTTGTAGGATTCAATTTGTGCTGCGCGTGATTTAATGATTTCGTCTAATTCGGCATTAACATTGTTGCCAAATGCGATGCCGTTGTTAACGGTTGTGAAATTGTTGTTACAGAGTTTTTGCAAATTACCCAAGGCATTAATGGCCCTGTCGCTGTTGTTTTCGAGATTCAAGAAAAACTGGTAGGCGAGCATGGCTTCAGTAAAATGACCATTGCGGGCAGCCAGTTCGGCCAATTGAAGGTGTGTGCCGGCGTGAAAAGGATTGAGGCTGGCTGATTTTATGAGGTAACGCAAAGCGGTTGAATCATTTTTTTTACCGATGTACGACACAGCCGTTTCAAAATAATACTTGTGGTAATATGGGAATTTTTTCATGCCCGCCTTGTAATAATAAATGCTCGAATCTTGTTTATCCATGTAATCATAAATGGTTCCCAACAAATCATAATAATCTTTTTCTTCAGCTGTATTTAAGCCTAAACCAAGAAAACAATACCTAAGGGCTGAATTGTATTCTTTTAATTCAGAGTAAGTGAGAGCCATTTCATATACTGCATAGTGGTAGTTTGAATCACATACATTTATTTTTTTGTATTCTTCAAGGGCCGCTGAAAATTCACCTTTGTCGAATAATTTAATACCGGCATCAATACGCTCTTGCCCGGTTACAAAGGCATCGCCAATAATTTGGCCATAACTGTGTTGACCGATAAAAATGAATAATAAGATGCAGCTGATTTGTTTTAGTTTGTGTTGCATAAGCCGATTTTTTTGTTGGGTGTTTTGGATTGGATTAGTTGCAATTGGACTTGATTAAATCAAGTACTTCATTGCCGTATATATCTGTAAAGCCTTTTTTTAATGCAGTTTGAAAGGCTTCACATGCTTTTTCTTTGTCTTTCTTTTTTAAATAAATCAAACCTAAATTTTTATAGGCAAATGAATTATTTGGTTTGTATTTAATTGATTTTTGTATTAGTTCCAAGGCCTCATTTGTTTTGCCGAGCTTGAGGTACGAGTAACTTTTGTTGCTCAATACAAAACCGTCGTTGGGTCGAAGTTTTAGTGCCCTTTCGAAATAATACAATGATTCTTGGTATTTTTCTTGTGAGCTTAGTTCGTAGCCGAGGTTACTAACGGTTGATACGTCGTTAGAATCTAACATATAAACTTTTTTGAGCAAGTTAACCGCTTTGTCGGATTCTTTTAGGTAGCCATAACAGGTGCTTAGGTTCACATAGGCGCCGAGGCAGCGGTGAGAAACAGAATCGATTTTGAGTGCATCAAAACAGTCTTTCATGGCGCTTGTATAATTTTGTGTATAAAGTTTTGCGCCGGCTCTGCTAACATAGGCCAAGGTTTTTACAGTGTCGTTTTTGGCATATTTAATGGCCATGTTAAAATCGTTGATGGCATCTTGAATTAATTCAGAGTTCACCAAAATGGCGCCTCTTAATAAATAAGATTCTGAAAAATTGCCTGTGAGATTGATTGAAGCCGTAAAATCATCATAAGCAGCCTGTAAGTTTTTGAGTTCGTAATTGGTATTGGCCCGATAATAAAAATCGAGGTAATCGGCTTCTTTGTTTTCTACCAATTTATTGTAGATTTTTAAGGCCTCTTTGTAATTCTTTTTGTTGTAAGCTTCTTTGGCTTTTTGCGCATTGCTAATTTGCGCTTTAAGGCAGGCGCTTAGGGTGATTAGAGCGATAAACAGAATGGTTTTGACCTGCATATATTGTTGAAAGATAAAGAAAAATATTCAATGTAAAAATATGCTTTTATAAGTGGTTATTTATTGCTTCGTGACTGTGGTTAATAGAACGCTAATGCCGCTGAAAGAGAGATTAGCGCTGATTAAGAATCAGTAAATACCATAAGCAATCTGTGTAATCCGCGTTCCATATAGATAGAACGCTGATGCCGCTGAAAGAGAGATTGACGCAGATTAATAATCTGTACAAATCATAAGGAATCTGTGTTATCGGCGTTCCATATGGATAGAACGCTGATGCCGCTGAAAGAGAGATTGACGCAGATTAAAAATCATTACAAATCATAAGGA
>CANGGP010000118.1 GCA_947453445.1 Sphingobacteriaceae bacterium | reverse complement strand
GGAAAATCATTGCAAGAAGGTTTAGGTGAAGTACAGGAGATGATTGACATTTGTGATTTCGCCGTGGGATTATCGCGCCAATTGTATGGATTGCAAATGCACAGCGAAAGAATCAAACACCGCATGATGGAACAGTGGCATCCATTAGGATTAGTAGGCATTATTTCTGCATTTAATTTTCCGGTGGCTGTGTGGAGTTGTAATACCGCCTTATCATGGATTTGCGGTGATGTGTGTATTTGGAAGCCTTCCGAAAAAACACCTTTGTGTTCTATTGCCTGTCAAAATATTTGGAACGAAGTAGCCAAAGAAAATCAATTACCCGAAGGTATTTCTTGCATCATTAACGGGGATTATAAAGTAGGCGAAAGTTTATCGCACGATACACGCGTGCCTTTGATTTCAGCAACCGGCTCAACCCGCATGGGTAAAAAAGTTGGTGTGGCGGTGGCCGAGCGTTTTGGCAAAAGTATTTTAGAATTGGGCGGCAACAACGCCATTATTGTAACTGAAAATGCCGATTTAAACATGACCATTGTTGGCGCGGTGTTTGGTGCAGTAGGTACGGCTGGACAGCGTTGTACCAGTACCCGTCGATTAATTATTCACGAAAGTATTTACGATAAAGTAAAAGAGAGTTTGGTTAAGGCTTATGCCCAAATAAAAATTGGCAATCCATTGGATGAGCACAACCACATGGGGCCATTGATCGATAAGGCTGCCGTGCAATTGTATGTTGATGCCTTGGCGAAAGCCAAAGAGGAAGGCGCGAAATTATTGGTGCCGGGCGGTGTTTTAGAAGGCGCCGGTTACGAAAGCCATTGTTATGTGAAGCCCGCCATTGTTGAAGGGAACAACAACATGAAAATTGTGCAACACGAAACCTTTGCGCCCATTTTATATCTCATTCAATACAAAACACTCGAAGAAGCCATTGCCATTCAAAACGGCGTACCACAAGGTTTATCGAGCGCCATCATGACTGTAAATTTGCGTGAAGCTGAAATGTTTTTAAGTGCAAAAGGTAGCGATTGTGGTATTGCCAATGTAAACATAGGTACCAGCGGCGCTGAAATAGGCGGTGCATTTGGCGGCGAAAAAGAAACAGGCGGCGGTCGCGAAAGTGGCTCTGATGCTTGGAAAGCTTATATGCGTCGTCAAACCAATACCATCAATTACAGCGATACTTTGCCATTGGCACAAGGCATTAAGTTTGATTTGGGTTAATGAATTTAACCTGGATCATTTTAATTGATTTTATCAGGAAACAGGAACGAGCTCTTCTTTAAAAGGATTACGCGGCGTATAAGCACTTGGCTCAAGCATGGTCATCAAAGGCTTTTGAATTAATTTAAAGACCGTGTTTTGTGGTTTAATATAACAAATAAGGTCTTGCGGCAATGCGCCAACCGTTGTTTTAATTTCGGCTGCGGTTCTACCTAAATTTAATTTATCGGCTTTGTGCTCAATCGCCACTTTAATTAAATCGTACAAAATGTTTTGATACAAACAATAATCAAGATTGTATTCATAATTAAGGCCGATGTAATGGGCTTCAACACTGCCGCGGTTGTTAATGATGTACGAATAAAAGGCCACCAATTTATCTTCTAAATAAAATCCCTTCACAAAAAACTTGTCCTCAAAATGTTGGCGACAAGCGGCAAAATAATTGCCGGGTAATTTCATGAGCTTAAATTGGGCTTCATTAAAAATAGATTCATACAAAGTATAAATATCGCTGTTCAAGGCCAGCACTTCCGCGGTACTTAAGGCTTTAATTTGTATGCCGTTAAATTTTTTGAAAATCGATTTTGCACGGTTTCTGTATTTTTTTGAGAACAATTGAATGTAATCATCCAAGGTGTTTAATCCCGAAGGAATATCCACTACCATGTTGGGTTCAACCGAAAAAGTACGGTATTTTTCTTTCACAAAAATTTGTGCCGGTTTTAAGGGCGATTCAAAATCTTTAATCAAAGTTGCCGAAATGGTATTTTTTAATTTGTCTTCTTTAGAAATAATTTCAGTTAAACTCAAAACCATTTGGTGCACCAATGCTTCATCAATTTCAGGCTTAAAATAAAAACCGTAGCTGCCGCTAATGAGGTTATTACCGCAAGTAATTAATCGCATCATGGTTTCTTGGTGATGCGCCAAAACATACTTTTTCAGCATAGCCGCATGTTTATTTACTGAGGGTTGCTCGGCTAAATCGGCCAGTAATCCTGCATTAAAATCACTGATTTGAAAATACACAATGCCACAAGCCTTGCCCTCGTGTTGCACCATGGCATAACGCCACATGAGTTTGGCAAAATTGGACGATTCAATAATTTGAAGGTAATCGCGGTGCAAAAAAATGCCTTTGTGTTTTGCCAATGCATTCCATTCTTGCGCCGGTAAGTGCTCTGCTTTTTCAAATAAGCAAAAAGAAAAGCCTGGAGCTAAAGCACGTTGGGGCAAGAATCTTTTTTTAGAGGAAATGGGTTTGCAAAAACCTAACATAGAATCCAAAATTAATAAATTATGCCTTGCCTCAAGCCAAACCTTTCCTAAATAAAGTGAATTTTTAATCACATTCATGCGCTTTCCGTCCTTGCTAAATGTTTATATTAGTCTCTCTAAATGGCATTTGATATTACCAAACATACCGCCGTCGATCAGGTTGGCATTGAAGAAAGGGTGGCGCGTTTTAACACACGCAGCATAAAAGGCGAAAGTAAAAGCAAAGTGCTCAAATTGGCCTTAAGCATGATTGATCTCACCACCCTCGAAGGAAAAGACACCGACGGAAAGGTAAAACAGTTGTGCCAAAAAGCCATGCATCCCTTTGCCGACATGCCCGATTTACCAAGGGTAGCAGCTGTATGTGTGTATCCCAACCACGTCAAAACAGCCAAACAAGCTTTGCGCGGATCCAATGTAAAAGTGGCTTCAGTGGCAACCGCATTTCCTAGCGGCAATAGCCTTCTGGCCATAAAAATGGAAGAAACCAAATGGGCGATTGAGCAAGGGGCTGATGAAATTGATATGGTGATAAATCGTGGCGCATTTTTAAAAGGGGAATACCAAAAGGTGCATGATGAAATTGCAAGCATTCAATCGTTGTGCAACGAAGTTCGCTTAAAAGTAATTTTAGAAACAGGGGAATTATCGAGTCTCGACAATGTGCGTAAAGCCTCTGAAATTGCCATTCATGCAGGCGCTGATTTTATTAAAACATCAACCGGAAAAATCAATGCAGCCGCCAACATGCCGGTAACACTGGTAATGCTTGAAACCATTAAGGACCATTTTATCAAGACAAAAAAAATGGTGGGCATGAAACCGGCCGGTGGTATTTCGAGCGCCAAACAAGCCATTCAATATTTGGTGATGTTGAATGAAACATTAGGACCGGATTGGTTAAACCCGCATTGGTTCCGCTTTGGCGCCAGCAGTTTAGCCAACGACATCATTTTACAACTGGGTAAAGAAAAATTCGGATCCTATTACAGCAAAGATTATATCTCCATTGACTAATTAATTTAAAATTCAACATTCAACATTCAAAATTATGATGAATTGGCAATACGCTCCCGCAAAGGAATCTACCGAACAAATCAAGTTACAAAAAAGGTATCAGCATTTTATCAATGGGGAATGGACCAAGCCGAATTCAAAAAAATATTTCAGCAGCATCAATCCCGCAACAGAAGAAGTTTTGGCAGAGGTGGCTTTGGGCAATGCCAAGGATGTGGATTTGGCCATGCAATCGGCAGCGAATGCTTACAATAAAGTATGGAAAAAAATGCCCGCCAAAGAAAGGGCCAAATACATTTTCAGAATTGCCCGCATGATGCAAGAGCGTGCCCGTGAGTTGGCATTGATTGAAACATTGGATGGTGGTAAGCCCATTCGCGAAAGCAGAGATTTTGATGTGCCCATGGCTGCCAACCATTTTTTTTATTACGCCGGATGGGCTGATAAATTGGCCTATGCTTTTCCGAACAAAAATCCAAAACCCATTGGCGTGGCGGCGCAAATTATTCCTTGGAATTTTCCCTTGCTGATGGCTGCCTGGAAAATTGCCCCGGCATTGGCTTGTGGCAATACTGTTGTTTTAAAACCCGCCGAAACCACCCCACTAACGGCTTTGGTTTTGGCGCAAATTATACAGGATTGCGATTTACCTCCCGGTGTGGTGAACATCATCACTGGTGATGGCGATGTAGGCGCTGAGATGGTAAAACATCCTTTGGCGAATAAAGTGGCTTTTACCGGCAGTACCGAAGTGGGTAAATCCATTCAAAAAGCATTGGCCGGAACAAATAAAAAGTTAAGTCTCGAATTGGGCGGAAAAGCCGCACACATTGTATTCGACGACGCGCCCATTAACCAAGCAGTAGAAGGCATCGTAAATGGCATCTTCTTTAACCAAGGCCATGTGTGTTGCGCCGGCTCACGTTTATTTGTGCAGGAATCTTGTGCCGAAGAAGTGATCGCAAAATTAAAAAGCAGAATGCAGACCTTGATAGTGGGCGATCCATTGGATAAAAACACCGACATCGGCGCCATCAACTCAAAAGCACAATTGCAAAAAATTAAAATGTATTTACAATCAGGCATCGACGATGGTTTGGAAATGTTTCAATGCCATACAACTTTGCCAAGCAAAGGTTTTTATTGCCAACCCACTTTATTTTTAGGAACCGCCCAAAGCAACCGTGTGGTGCAAGAAGAAATTTTTGGTCCCGTTTTATGCATACAAACATTCAGAACCATTGAAGAAGTGATCGAAAAAGCCAATAACATTCCTTACGGTTTAAGCGCCGGGGTATGGACCGACAAAGGTGCCAAGATCTTTAACTTAACTTCCAAATTACGCGCCGGTGTTGTTTGGGCAAACACCTATAATAAATTTGATCCTGCTTCTCCCTTCGGTGGATACAAAGAAAGCGGCTTTGGCAGAGAGGGTGGTCTGCATGGTTTAATGCCATACCTTAACAAGTGAGATTCGAAAAACGCAAATATTTTCTAAGTATTCAAGGGCTCATGTTTTTTATAGCCCTATCGGTGATTTGGGTAAACATCAACCACGAACGCTGGCACAGCAAAAATGTCATTCTGCATGATGTGGTAAATTATTATGGCTATTTACCTGCAATATTTATTGAGCAGGATATATCTCTCTCATTTTTAAAACAAGAAGTTTCACCAAATAAAATATACCGTTACACGCCCAATAAAACCCCCAACGGCAATTACGTCTTCAAAGCGAGCATGGGCATGGCTTTGACTTATTTGCCTTTTTTTGCATCCGCCCATTTATTTGCCAAAACTTTTGCTTACGAAGCCGATGGTTTTTCTGGGCCTTATCATTTTGCCATCTTGTGTTCATCACTGTTTTATTTTCTAATTGGGATATTTTATTTACACAAAGTATTGAAGCGTTATTTCAATGAGGTGATTGTACTTACAGTTATTTTTTGTTTTTGTTTTGCCACGAATGTTTTTTATTATTTAACCATTGCCGGCGGATTATCACACATTGTGGGATTCAGCATCATGGCTGCATTCATGCATTATTTCATAAAATGGTATGAGCAGCCTAAAATAAAATACAGTGTGATTTTAGGATTCATTTTGGCTATAGCAGTATTGGTGCGTCCAATCAATGGCTTGATGATTGTACTTTTTTTTCTCTACAACATTCAATCATTGGATGATCTCAAAACGCGTTTAAAATTTTATGCTGCAAATAAATTTGCGCTGGTCTTAATGGCCATCACTGCTTTCGTACTTGTGCTGCCGCAATTGCTGTATTGGAAGTTCATCAGTGGTCAATACTTCTTTAACTCTTATGTGGGCGAACATTTTTTCTTTAATCATCCGCATGTGTTTTACGGACTCTTTAGTTTTAGAAAGGGTTGGTTGATTTATACACCGCTAATGATCCTCGCAGTGCTTGGCTTATTCACCTTAAAGAAACAACTCCCTGCTTTTTTTATTGCTCAGCTTACTTTTGTGGCCATTTACATTTATGTGGTTTTTTCATGGTGGTGTTGGTGGTATGGCGGTTCATTCGGCCAGCGTGCATTAATCGATATCTATTCAGTTTTGGCCATTCCCTTTGCGGCTTTTTTAAATTTTGTAAAACTGAAATCTCCATCGAAAACCAAATGGTTACAAATGTTTTTGATATTTGTTTTAGTGCTCAATATCTGGCAAACCACACAGGCCAAATACAATATAATTCATTACGATAGCATGACAAGAAGCAATTATTTTAGGGTTTTGTTTACAATGACAAAACAAGACAATCGAGAATTGTATTTACAACATCCCGATTACGAAAAAGCCCTGAAAGGCGAAGAAGAATACCACTAAACATCTTTTACTTTCCATGAAAGTTCTAGGGATCGTTTCCTTTACAAGTGTTTCACTAAAATTCAATTCACGCAACTCTGCTCTGAGCCTTGCCTAGGCCTGCGCACGCGAATTTTCCGAAACTTAAAAATTGTCATGTACTTTTAACTTAATCTTTTGCACTTTACCTACACACAGCTCTCAATTACAAAATGTTGCAAGCATCTCAATTCCCCGTGCGGTGGGCTTGGCACGGCGCGATGCCGGAGCGGGAAGGAATTGCCGTGCCTTGAGTCCCGAGTTTACCTCGGGATTCTTTCTTTTCTTTAACAAGAAAGAAAAGAAAGAAGAAAGATATTTTCTACTTTCTTTTGTCTCTTAAGTAACTAATTTTTTAATACTTGATTAACAGTAATTTACAAAATCAAATTTTGTTTTAATTGAAATCAATTTTTCTCTTACTTTTTTCTTAGTCAAAAAAG
>CANGGP010000117.1 GCA_947453445.1 Sphingobacteriaceae bacterium | reverse complement strand
GGAGATACTTTTTTTGTAGCTGAGTTTAAGGACAAGAAAAATAAAGAATTGTATTTAGCAAGTTTAAATAGTACGATTTCAATTTTGAATGTTCTAGTAACGGGGCGAAAAAATATGGGTGATGGTGTATTATTATTTTATGGTCCGGAATTTAGAAATTTACAAATCGTTTTGCCAAGCATTAAAAGTAAAGAAAATATAGAGAAAATATATTCTAAAATTAAAAACAGAAAAATAAACGTAGTACTAACAGAGCTTGGTTTTAATGATAGCGAACCAGTCAGGAATCAGCAACCGAACCCATTATCCGATAGGAGGGATTTAGATAATATAATATTTGACGAATTAGGTTTAACAAAAGATGAAAGAAATGAGGTATACTGGAGTGTAGCAGAATTAATAAAGCAACGTTTTGACAAAGCTGCAAGTAGATAAATATAGCAGATATGGAATACCCAGAAATGCAATCATAAAAATTGCAAGAAAAAATGCAAATAAAATAATAAAGGAAAGAAAATGAGAATTAAATATTTTTGAAATGCTTAAAGTCATTGAAATAGAAAACATAAAGGGCATAAGCCACAAAAGGTTTGAGTTGGATATTTTACCCAACAAGCCAAGTCTTTTGGTTGCACCAAATGGTTTTGGTAAAAGTTCTTTTGCTGTAGCTTTCAATGAAATGAATAACAGAAGAATCAATCTAACCGAAGACAACTTCCATTTAGAAAACGATGCTTTACCGCCTCGAATTTACATTGAATATGAAAGGCCAGATTTAACTATTGCAACACTTGAAGCTACGGCAACAACAAACACCATAAGTTCTGAACTGGATTATTTTGTAATAAATAATCCAACAAAGCCCAAAGGAATAGGTAGCCAATATGGTCGTGCAACTGCAACTTTAGAGATAAAAGATGTTGTCCTAGTTGACCGAATACCTGAAAGCATTTCATTTGGTAATCAATACAGAGTTGCTCAACAACGATTTGGACAAAATGCTAAAGTTTTGCCTAATCCAAATGAAGCTTTAAGCAGCTTAAAACTTATTGAGAAATTAAGTCAGAATTATCAGGCATTAGAAAGAGCGGAAGGTCAAAGAATCAAAGCTCGTATAGATGCGATTATCGATGATATAAATCTTCAAGGTGGAACTATAGAAGAATTAACAAACTGGGTTGCTGCAAACAAATTAAACGACCTGAAACGAATCGAATATCTGAATACAATTGGCAATCTGATTCACGAACAAGACTTGGGTTATAATTCAGAAACAAAATCATACTTGGTAGCAATTCAATTGATATGGCTATACAATGGGAATACGAATAATTTTAAAGCCGCTTGTAATTACAGTAATTATCAATTGGACAAGCAGCGTTTTGAACATACCCTTTCTACGTTTAATTGCACTTGGAAAGGGATTCGTGCTACTCAAACAGGTGGGCAATTAGTCGTTAAATTTCCAAAAGCAATTTACATCTCTAACGGACAAAGAGATATTCTGACTTTTGTGGCAATGCTATTCAGAGCAAGACAGCATTTAAAGAAAGATGCCAACATTCTGATAATTGATGAAGTGTTCGACTACCTTGATGATGCGAACCTGACCGCAGCACAATACTATATAACGACATTCATCAAAGATTTCAATGATGAAGGCAAGCGACTTTACCCAATAATTCTAACACATTTAAACCCAAACTATTTCAAGAATTTTGCTTTTAGCAAACAAAAAGTTTACTATCTCGAAAAATCAAATATTCAGGTGAATCAAAGTATTGTGAGGTTGCTCCGAAACAGAGAGCACGTCACAATTAAAGATGATATTTCTAAGCACTTACTTCACTTTGAACCAACGCATATTAACAAACGTGCAGAATTTAATGCACTTGGCTTGCGTGAACTTTGGGGTGAGTCAGACAACTTTTATCAATTTCTATTTAGTGAAGTTGACAATTACTTAAATGGACTTCAATTCTGTCCATTTGCCGTTTGTGGAGGAGTAAGAGTAAAAATTGAAGAGATTGCATACAATAGATTGCAAAATCCAGCTAACCAAAATTCATTCCTTACAACTAAAAAGACGAGACCAAAATTGGAAAAAGCAGAAGAAATGGGAGTTATTTCACCCGAATCACATTATCTGGTTGGGATAATTTACAATGAAGGAATGCACTGGAAAGACGGTCTTGACAATGTTTCACCAATTGCATCCAAACTTGAAAACCTCACAATTAAAAAATTGATTAGAGATGTATTCACGTAAAGTCCAACGCAATTTGCAAGCACAATTAAAAACCGCACAAGCCAACACACGTCCAAAGTTTTTAATAGAGCTTGCAAAGCCGACACAAAAGAAAAATTGTTTTTAAAAAATTTCCAACGCTTCAAAAAAAATAAAACACCCGCCACACAAGCCAGACAAAAAAGCACTCGACAAATGACACAAACAGACGGCATAAAAACGGTTGTAACCCACGACAGACAAGAACGCCAGCCTATAACACGGGTTTGGCAAAAGTGGCGGTTCAGTGCTCCGCAGACACATTTGTGGTTAATCAAAGTTTGGTTCTCCGCATCAACATTTGTGGTGAAAATCGCCACCTTCGCCAAGCCCGAAACCGTTACCTAACGCTCCTTCTTCAATGTCCCGAAAGCCAAAGGCTGTTCGTTAATTTCGGCGTAGAGTTTACGGTTGCGGTAAATATCAATGGCGGTATAAATGGCGCGTTTAAAGGATTGGTCTTTGGTTAAGTTTTTACCGGCGATATTACTAGGCTGTGAAATTTTGCAAACATTCTTTAATTTAATAACTTTGGTAAACACTATTTAAATTCCAAAGCTATGTACACCTACAAAATTCATCTTCATAAAGAAACAGAAGGTGGTTACACTGTTGTTGTTCCTGCATTGCCAGGCTGTATTACTTATGGTGAAAACCTTGAAGAAGCAATGAGTATGGCTAAAGAGGCGGTAGAGGTTTATATTGAAGAATTACAATCAAGAGGGGAACAAATACCTGACGATCGCGACACATTGGAATATTCTCTGAACCTTGAATCAGCGTGAATTAAAGTCCAAAACATCTCATTAAAACTTTAGAACAAAACGGCTTCGTTTACAAACGTTCTAAGGGCTCTCATTATGTTTCTTATAATCTAATCAATAACAAAACAGAAATTGTTCCCTGTCATGGTGGGAAGGATTTAAAGAAAGGAATCTTTTTAGCAATTCTAAAACAAGCCGGCGTAGATAAAATTAATCTGTAAAATCTAACGCTCCTTCTTCAATGTCCCGAAAGCCAAAGGTTGTTCGTTAATTTCGGCGTAGAGTTTACGGTTGCGGTAAATATCAATGGCGGTATAAATGGCGCGTTTAAAGGATTGGTCTTTGGCGAGGTTTTTACCGGCAATGTCGTATGCGGTGCCGTGGTCGGGACTGGTACGTACATAATCTAAACCGGCGGTATAATTTACACCATCACTAAAGCTTAAGGTTTTAAAAGGAATTAATCCTTGGTCGTGGTACATGGCTAGCACCGCATCAAATTGGCGGTGTGTGCCACTGCCAAAAAATCCGTCGGCCGCATAAGGACCATACACCAAACCGCTCAGTTCTGTTTCTTGGATTGCCACTTTGATAATTTCTTCATCTTCGGCACCCAGCAAACCGTTATCTCCGGCATGCGGGTTTAATCCCAATACCGCGATGCGTGGTTTACGAATGCCAAAATCAGCCATCAATGCATGGTGCAATTGTTTTAATTTTTTGTTCACGGCTTCTTTGGTAATTTTTGAGGCCACATCTTTTAAAGCCACATGACCACTTACCATGGCCACACGCATGCCGTTTTCGGAGCACATCAGCATAAGGGCTTCCCCTTTTAATTTTTCGGCCAAATACTCGGTATGACCTGCAAATTTAAATTCATCACTTTGAATGTTAAACTTATTGATGGGTGCCGTTACCAAAGTATGTACTTGCCCTTCTAATAAAGCTTGCGTTGCCCTTTGCAATGAAATGAGTGCGTACTTTCCGCCAGTAGCGGTAGATTTACCCATTTCGATATTTACTTCCTCTTCATAACACACAAACACATTTACTTTTTTGTGGTTGATTTGTGTAAGATCGCGGATGGGATTAAAATTAAATTCTTCCATGCCCAACACTTTGCGGTAATAACTCACCGTTTTTTGAGAACTAAAAAGAACAGGGGTGCATATTTCGGCTATGCCGGGTTCAACCAGTGTTTTAAGAATCACCTCTAATCCAATGCCGTTAACGTCGCCTTGGGTAATGCCAACTATTATTTTTGTATCGCTCATAAAATTATTTTAATCGGTATTTCTTTTTGTAAGTATTGTATAATTCAGTTTGATTATTGCTCAGTTGAATGGCCTTGCCGGCAATAAATGCCAGTACAATGTCATTGCTTCGCATGTCTAAAATATTTCCCTTGCTAAGAATCACCGAAGCCAATTTTCCTACTTCGAGTGAGCCTATTTGTTTTTGTAATCCCAATATTTTAGCAGCATTAAAGGTGATGGCACTAATGGCTTGTTCTTCGCTTAAACCATAAGCCACGGCAGCACCCGCATTAAAAGGCAAGTTACGACTTTGCATGGCTTCCATATCACCTTCTAACTGCAGACAAAACAACACAGAATCTTTTTGCAATAGATAAGGTAAACGGTAAACCAAATCTACTTCATCATCATTGTTATCGGGCAAATCGTTTACACGGTTTAACATCACCGGAATGTTATTTTGTTTCAAGTAAGCAGTAATTTTATAGGCTTCCTTTCCACCCACTATCACGGCTCTGGCAATGCCATGGTTTTTGGCAAATAATACAGCCGCCAAAATATCTTTTTGTTTATCGGCATGCAAGTATAAATTTTTTGTACCACCTAAAACCCCACGCATGGCTTCAAAACGCAGGTTTTTTTCTACCGGTGAGTTGTTGGCACAATAGGCTTTGGCTTCAGTAAAAAAAGTATTTAAACGGTTGAGTTCATCGTCGTACTTTTTATTTTGGTTTTTACTTGCGCCTTCTTCTTCGCTATAAACCACAAATTGTTTTTTGGGAAAGTTCAAATGGATGCCATCATCGGCTAGCAAAACAGCGTCTTCCCAATTAAAAGCTTCGAGGGCCATGATGCTGGATGCACCACTGATGAGTGCTCCGCGGGGTGTTGCCTGTGTATATAAAATGCCATTGGTTTTAATGGTGGGCACAATGAGATTATCGGTGTTATAAGCAATGAGGGCACGTAAGTGTGGGTTGATTTCACCCACATCCGAAAAATCGCGGGTGGCACGCACGGCTTCAGCATCGTGCAAACCGAGTACATTGTTGGTGTTAATCAAACCCGGATATAGGTGCATGCCTTTGGCGTTGATCACAGTATCGGTATCGGTAATCACGTAGGTATTGCCTTTTACAGCGGCAATGTAAGCAATTGTTTGTTGACTGATAACCATTATGCTTTGTGGAATGACAGCGCCATTACCAATGTGTGCGGTGGCATTGAGCAATACGATGTTCTTTTTGTTTTGGGCATTCACAAACATTCCGGTGAATGCCAAGATAAATAGCAACAATTCGCGAAGCGTTAGTTTAGGTTTAATCTTACTTTGTTTCATCGTTGTCCGGTGAGTTCCTCCTCTACTCCTTCAATGGTGTTGCAGTGGTATAATTTTTCGACTTTGCTTTGCGGTTTCTGTGTGCGGTTGCCTTTTTGACCGGCATTGCGTTTATTTTCTTTTATCAACTTGGCAATGATGCGGGCTTTTTCAATTTTCATTTCTTCGCGTCGAAGGCTGTCGTGCTGACGACTGAAATAAATTTTGCCTTCAATAATGGTTTGTTCAGCCACCGCATAAACGCTTAAAGGATTGTTGCTCCAAAGTACCAGATCGGCTGATTTACCGGGTGCGATGCTGCCCACTTCATTGTCGATGTGCAACATTTTAGCCGGATTGAGTGTAACCAATTTTAGTGCCTCTACTTCACTGAGTGCGCCATATTTTACTGATTTGGCAGCCTCTTGATTTAAGCGGCGGGCCATTTCGGCATCATCGCTGTTAATAGCAGTAATCACACCCATGCGAGTTAAAATGGCCGCGTTGTATGGGATGGCTTCCATCACTTCGTTTTTATAAGCCCACCAATCGGCAAAGGTTGACGCCGCAACACCATGCGCTTGCATTTTATCGGCCACTTTGTATCCTTCTAAAATATGGGTAAAAGTATTTACGCGGAAACCAAATTGATTGGCCACATGCATCAGCATATTGATTTCGCTTTGCACATAACTGTGACAGGTAATAAAACGCTTTTTATTTAAAATTTCAGCAAGGGCATCCAATTCTAAATCGCGGCGAAAGGCCAGGGGATTACTTTTGGCAGCGGCTTGTTTGGCGATATCGTATTCTTTGGCACGTGTAAAAAAATCGAGATACACTTGTTCAACCCCCATGCGTGATTGTGGAAAACGAATCACATTTTGATCACCCCAATTGCTTTGTTTTACATTTTCACCCAAAGCAAATTTGATAAAACCATCGGCGTTTGGAAATTTTAATGCTTCGGCATTGACACCCCATTTTAATTTGATGATAGCGCTTTGTCCGCCAATTGGGTTTGCCGAGCCATGCAACAATTGCGCAGCCGTTACCCCACCCGATAACTGACGGTAAATATTAATGTCTTCGGGATTGATGACATCGCCCATGCGCACCTCAGCAGAGCTGGCTTGCGCACCTTCATTCACACCTGATTTTAAAGCAATGTGACTGTGTTCATCAATAATGCCCGGGGTTAAATGTTTGCCTTTGGCATCAATAACAGTGATGCTGCTGTTGGGTGCCAATTGAATGTTTTTGGCCACTTGTTTAATTCTACCATTCATGATTAATACATCGTG
>CANGGP010000116.1 GCA_947453445.1 Sphingobacteriaceae bacterium | reverse complement strand
TTAACCACATTTAATTTAGGTATAAAATAAATTAAGGTTGAGCCACTGTATATTTCAACTACGCTTTGAATGACAGCGATGTTAAGAATCAAAAGCGATATTTGACCTACCACTTCACTACCCATTTGCCTTGATGCAATTAATAAAACGCAGAGATTGACAATGGCCACGCCGGCACGTGCAAAAAAAGAGCTTATGATGTTTTTAATCAAAATCTATTGTTTTAATATTGCTTCTTGATAAATTTTACTGAGTTGCTGACCTACATGTTGGTAGCTGAATTTTTCGGCGAAGCTTCGCAAATATAAGTGATCAAAAGCATTTGGTTTCAGTGCAAACTTCACAATGGCCTCACGCAATTGTTCTTCATTGTTTTTTTGCACCATCATGCCCAATCGATCATTCATATAACCGGGAATGGCGCCGGCATCGCTGGTAATGACAGGTTTTCCGCAAGCCAGTGCTTCGATGATCACCAAACAAAATGTTTCGTAATGACTAAACATAACGAGTGCGTGACTCGACTGCAAAGTTTGAATTAATTCATCACCCACTACCCTGCCTTTAAACTTGGTGTGTTCTGAAATATTCAAAAACTCAGCAAGTGCTTTTAATTCGAGTTTGTTGTCTCCTTCGCCTATGATCACCAATTCCATATTTGGAACCTGTTTTAAAGCCAATTGAAAAGCCCTTAAAATACCACTCACATTTTTTTCGCGCTCTGTGAGTGAAGAAATATGTACCAATCTAATTTTATCCTTAGGGCTAAAATCCTTCGGCAAAAAGCGATTCAGGTCCACCACATTTGGCACTACTTCGTAATCACCTTTTAAACCGTGAGCCAACATTGCTTCTTGCAAATACAAACTGGTGGGCATCATTTTTTTGGCTTGTGCAACAATTTTTTGGGTGAAGTATTTTAATAAAGGCCCTTTATAATTTCCGTCTTCTTTGGTGTATCCCGACCAATTTTCATTCAATACAAAAGGTACATTGTATTTTTTAGAGAGATGCAAAACCCCAATACCGGCTGGCATTGCCACATTTAATTGAATGAGATCAACTTTGCCCTTTTGATTTTGTAAATGCACAAAGGCCATGTCGTAGGCCTGTTGTAAACGTTTAAACTTTAACCATTGACTATACAAGGGCAAGTTTGATTTAACTTTACGATAATATACCATGATGGTATAAATGCCATCTGATTCTGAATCAAGGATTTCAAAATTATCGTTTAGTTTTTCATCCGAACAAACATGAATAACGCTTATTTGGTTATCGATGGCCGCTGCTTTGGCCATATATGCATTAAATACACCGTGTGTTGGATTGTTTCTGTTTGGGTACCAAGAAGAAATAAATAGAATATGTTTTTGTATTTTCAATAGCTAAGATTGAAACGAAAATATCGCTTTAAAATTGTTGGAGGGGATAAAAATGGAAATGAATTATTCTCTGTTAATGGTTACTTCCATTAAAAACATGGATCTGACTTCATTGATTTTTTCAAACACAACGCCCAATTTATTTCCGCTTTTCATGCCGATGGTGATAAAACCTAAACCGGCGCCTCCTTTTTCACTTAGTTCGTTGTTTTCTAGATGCTCGAGGTAATATGTTTTTAATTCTGCAGGATCGTTGAAGGAATTGATTCGATCAATGTGTTTTGAAATTTTTTCAATGGCCCCATTGGCAATTAAATTGGCGCCAATCATTTTAACATGTTTATCGGTGCAATACAAAATGAAAAAATTGTGTTTTTCTTCATTGTCATCCTTGAAACCATGAATAAACATGTTTTGAAGGGATTCAATTGAAATGAAAAATATTTTTTTGATGGCTGTTTTTGATAAATTCTTCGAAACAATTTTGCTCTCAATTTCAGTTTCAAGCTTTGAAATGGTTTCTGAATTTAAAACACCATCGTATGCCAATAACAACTCACCCGCCTGATTGGCCGCGTCGACGCTTTGCGAAAAATGCTCAGCGAAAAACTGATCGTCGATATTTGTTTTTTGTGTCACTATTTAAATAAGCCGTTTAATTCTGCATCAATCATACGAATCACTTTACCTAAATCTTCCTTGTTTTCACTAAAATTTACATCATCAACATCCACAACCAAAATTTTACCCGATTCATACGATGTATGCCAAGCTTCATAACGCTCATTCAATCGTTTTAAGTAATCTAAACGAATGCTGTTTTCGTAATCACGACCGCGTTTTTGAATTTGTTTCACCAAGGTAGGAACGCTAGCCCTCAAATAAATGATTAAATCCGGCGCTTTAATTAAACTCTCCATCAATTTAAATAGCGAGAAATAATTATCATAATCACGCGTGGTCATTAAACCCATGGCGTGTAAATTCGGCGCGAAAATATAGGCATCTTCGTAAATGGTTCTATCCTGAACAACAGTGTGTTTGCCTTTTCTGATTTCTAAAATTTGACTAAAGCGGTTATTTAAAAAATAAACTTGCAAATTAAATGACCAACGCTGCATATCTTCATAAAAATCATTTAAATATGGGTTGTCATCCGCATCCTCGTAATGTGCATGCCATTTATAATGTTTAGCCAGAAGAGAAGTGAGAGTTGTTTTACCGGACCCAATGTTACCTGCAATCGCAATGTGCATACCTTTTATATAAATATTAGCCTAAATTAAAAAAATAACTTACAAAAAGCAAAATTTAATTGTCGAATTAGTCAAATTTTTCGATGAAAGCTAAACTAAACTAGATTAAGGCCTCTCCCTTTCATAGCAGCTACAAATGAAGTCGATGCTCTTTAAAGCAGGCTCAAATTGATATTGCAGTGCTTCAGTTACTTTTCGGTTTGAATATACCTGTTTGTTAAAAGCCGATTGAATAATGGCCTTGGTAATGTTGGCGGGCCTATCCGAGACAAATGCCGCCAAAGAATCAGCAATCCAACCCAATCGTAGAAATGCACGATTCACACGAATGAATGGCGGGGCTTTATTAAACTTTTGTTGAATGTGCGAGAAAATCTCTTTGTATGTATAGTTGCCTTCCGTTAGAATATACCTTTGACCAAAGTTTTTATTTTTCACCAATAAAAGCATACAAACAGCCACATCCTTGGCCGAAACATATGCGGTTTGGCCGGGCGGATAAAATTTGTTGCCCTTAAAACAAGTTGCGAAAATTCTTGCGCTGCTTTGATTCCAGAACACCGGCGATAAAATCACCCCCGGATTCACAATCACTGTGTTTAAGCCTTCTTCAATGCCACGCCAAACTTCCAATTCGGCCTTGTATTTACTAAAAGCATAGTCACTCTCCTTGCCCGAAGTTTTCCAAAATACTGTTTCATCAATGCTCTCTTTTACATCCAAATTGTGCATTGTGGCCAATGAACTCACATAACAAAGTGCCCTAATTTGTTTTTGTAAACAGGCATTCACAATATTCTTCGTTCCTTCCACATTTACATCCATCAATTGTTTTCTTTCAAAACTATTAAAGGATACAAATCCTGCGCAATGATACACCACGTCGGCACCTTCAATGGCATCTTCAATTGAAAAAACATCTTTTAAATCAATGTCGCGCCATTCAATCTTGGCAAATAAGGCTTCTGCATTTTCAGTATATGCTGCAAATAATTTTTTTACCTGTTGAATATTGCTGCTGATTTGTTTGCAGGCAATTACCTTTTGATTTTCCAACAATAATTGCAATACCACATGGCTTCCAACAATACCGGTAGCCCCTATTACTATATTGGTTTGGTTCATTAATTCAATATAAAGCTATGAAAACTAATGAATAAAATTAACTGGGTGCTTAAACCCAATAAAAAACCCCAGTAGATTTGTGAAGGGCGGTGCTCTTTAAGCAACAAACGTGAAGTGCCCACCAATCCGGCCAATAATATCACTGCAATATAATATGGCATCATATCGAACTGAATTAAGTAAGAACTTGCAATTAACAAGCCCAACAAGCCGCCAATGCCGGCCATGTGTGCACTAATTTTATACTTCAAATTTATGATTGCGCATAAAAAAATAACGATGCCACCCCCCATCACAAATACTTTGATGTTGTTCCAAATATTGATATCCTTCAACAAATAAAACAAACCAAAATAAAAAAGCGTGGTGGTTAAATATGGGTATGTTCGTTCGTGTTGTTGCGACAAAGTAAGCGACTCGATACGCTTTAATTTAAAAAGTAAAAAAATATTGATTATTGGAAAAATACAAGTAAACAATAATATCATGAACGTAATACGAATCTTATTGTCGAATGGTGTTAGGTAATCGTAAATTGAATTTGGGATGATAAAAAACAACAATACACAAGCATAGGTGGCCATCAATAATGGCTGAAACACAATTGAAATAATGAAAGCAAAGGTTCTCACACTATGATAGGAGATTGGTTAATTTGAGTACTTCACGCCTTACATCGTGGCCTTGGTAAATGATGTTGTAAACACATTCGGTTATAGGCATGTGCACTTTATGCTTTTTATTGATTTCATAAACACATTTCACTGCGTAATAACCTTCTGCAACCATGTTCATTTCCAATTGCGCTTGTTTCACGGTGTAACCTTTTCCGAGCATAGTGCCAAACAAACGGTTACGACTAAAATGCGAATAACTTGTCACCAACAAGTCGCCTAAATAAGCCGAAGCTTTGATGTCGCGATCAATGGGATGAACAGTATCTACAAAACGTTTTATTTCTTGGATGGCATTGCTCACCAATACGGCAAAAAAGTTGTCGCCATAACCCAATCCATGACAAATACCGCCCGCCACAGCAATCACATTTTTTAGTACAGCCGAATATTCAGTGCCGTAAATATCATCACTTACGTTTGACTTAAGGTACCTGCAATTTAGTGATTGGCTAATAAATGCAGCATTATCGGCATGAATAGAGGCAATGGTTAAATAGCTTAATTTTTCGAGCGCTACTTCTTCAGCATGACAAGGGCCGGTAATCACCCCAATATTGTGCAAAGGCACCTGAAAATGTTGGTGTAAATATTCGCCAACAATTAAATTATACTGCGGCACTATGCCTTTAATGGCCGAAAAACAAACCTTGCCTTCTAATTGCTTTGGTGTAATATGTTGAAAGGTTTGCTGCAAAAAGGCAGATGGAATTGCAAGAATCAAAAAATCGGAATGATGGATGCATTCATCCAAAGATGTAAAAAAGTTGATTTTGCTAGTTCGAAACTCAACCGAAGTCAGGTACCTTGGATTGGTGCCGAATTCTTTAAAATAAGCGATGTCATCTTCTTTGCGAATGAACCAGTTAATGTGCTCTGCATTGTTTAATAACAATTTAGCCAAGGCTGTTGCCCAACTGCCGCTTCCAATTATCGCAATCCTTTGATGGTTCATTTAGAATTTGAATTTACACAAAAATAATATCTTCATCATTTAAATTGCCTTTTCCGATAAATCGATTAAACACCCTTGTTAATGTGATCACATCCTTCATGCAGTACTTTTCTATTTTGGGAAGGTCTTTGTCTTCGTAAAATGTTTTGGCCACCATGCTTCCATCCATATCATCCTTTGGCGAAGGGATGCCAAATACATGGGCCAATAAATTTAAAGAGCTGAAATTTTTCACATCCCCAAATTTCCACAAATCCATGGTGTCGATGTGCTTTACCTCCCAAGGTTTTTTACCTTGAATTTGTAATAACTTTGGTAGCGGTAAATTGTGAATTAAAAAGCGACGGCACAAAAAAGGAAAATCAAATTCCTTACCGTTATGGGCACATAGCAAGTGATCGCTGCTGTTAAAATGTTGTTGCAACAATAAGGAAAAGGCATTTAATATTTCGGTTTCATTTTCGGCAGCAATGGTTTTAACACGAAATTTATCGTCGCGGTAATAACCCAAGCCAATGCAAATAACTTTAGCAAACTCGGCGTAAATGCCCGATTTCTGGTATTGAACCGCCGGATCAATGTCTTTGTTGTACTGCCATTTTCGATTCCACAAGTCTTTGCTCGACTCGTCTAATAATTCATAATTGTAAACCAGTGGCACCGTTTCAATATCAAGAAACAAAATGCGCTCTAATTCATTTTTATTCATGGGTTTTAATTTAGGGTTTGTTGTAATCTTTGGCTTCTATTTTGAAGGTATAAAAAACTTTGTTCGACTTGTCTCTGTATTCATAATGAACCGATGTGCCATGTTCCCGTAACTTCTCCATTTCTTTACTCAATTTGATAAAGCTGATTAAACCGGGCCACATTGATAAATAAAATTGATGGGTGTCGGATGGTAATAAATTGGCATTCACCAAGGTGTAACGGTATACCAATGTATTCGGCTCTTCAATGGCGATGCCGTCGAGGCGGGTTTCTGAATCAACCATGCGTGGACATTTATTATTCACATCCTTGGCAATTTGTCTTAAATCATCCAAAAATAATTGCTCATCACTGCAAGCCGCTAGCACCAAAATAACAAACAAAAATAATCCTTTAAAACCAATCCTTTTCACCGAAAAATATTCCATTACTTCAATCCGTTACTGATGCGCGTTAAACTCTCTTTTACTTTTACAAGCGACTGCAATTCAGCTTCTAAAGTGCTTGTATTTTTATTGTCTTTTTTCTCTGCTTCAATTTTGCTTTTTAAAGTGCTTTCTTTTCCTTCCCAATATGCAAGCATGTCTTTCATCACCTTAATGGCTGCAAACTTCATGTACTTATTGGCGCCCTTACCAATGTTTTCAATATCTCCCGCAAAGGTTAGCACCGACTTTGAATCCACACAGCGCTTGGCCAACTTAGCATAATCCATCATCAACGACAACAATTCGAAGCCGCTTAATTTACTTAGGCTTTGATGGAAAAATGCCACCTGTTCATCAGCACCATTTGCTGCGTATAAATTTGCAATCGGATAAATAATGTCTTTGCC
>CANGGP010000115.1 GCA_947453445.1 Sphingobacteriaceae bacterium | reverse complement strand
TCAGGCGGAATGTATGAATTGGGTTGACCATTGATTAAGATGGCATATTCAAATTCTTGCCCGATGTTTACTTTTTTTAAGGACAATTTAGCAGATGCGGTTTGTGCACCAAAGGCAAAGCCAATGAATAGTAATAGCAGTAACACATTGTATTTCTTTGTTCTTAACATCTTCTTATTTACCAATCTTTTTCTAAAGTACTTGAATTCGCTTCAGCTTTTTGTTTGCGTTTGTCTTGCAATTTTTTTTCTGAATCCATGAGTGCTTTTAATAACTGCTCAGCCTGTTCTTTATTCATTTGACTTTGCTGAGGCTGTGCATTTTTTTGTTGGTCCTTTTTATCTTCTTCTTTTTTCTTTTGTTCTTGTTGTTTGTTGGCGCCGCCGCCGCCATTCTTCTTATCCTTTGGCAAATGTTTTAAAGCATAAGCCAAGTTGTAGCGGGTTTCTTCGTCCTTGTCGTTGTACTTCAAAGCTTTTTTATAAGCGTTTACTGCTTGTTGATACTCTTTCTTTTTTAAATAGCAGTTACCAATGTTGTGCCACGCTTGGTGAAGGGTATCCTTATTTGAAACAGAATTGGCCACCACTGCAAAATTTTGGGCCGCCTGATCATAGATTAATTTTGACAATGAATCGGGCGTGATTTTTGAGCCCGGAGGCATTGGAATTTTACCTTCTTTAACCAATTCTGCATTTTTGAATAAAGAGGCACCCAAATTGTAATTGGCCTTTCGGTTGTTTGGATTTGCTTCAAGTGCCTTGGTATAGAGCTTTGTGGACTCTGGAAATTTGCCGCTAAAATACAATGCATTGCCATCATAAAGATGTTGCGCATCCTTTTGAGCCTTTGCAGATAGCATCAACAAAGCACATCCTAAAACATATAGTGCACTATTTTTTTGCATCATTGTCAAACAAATTTATTTTTTTGTACCACTCGCTCACACGCTCCGTCATCATAGTATCAATTACCAAGAAAATTAAACACAAACCAACAAACCACTGAAACTGGTCTTCGTAATCGCTGTACATTTTACTTTCAAGTTGCGCTTTATCCAACTCACCAATTTTATCAAGAATGGCATTTAAGCCTAAATCGGCTTGTGTGGCTTGAACGTATACCCCATTGGCTTTGGAGGCGATTTGTTTTAATAATTCGGAATTCAATTTGGTGACAATGGTTTGGCCGTCTCTGTCTTTTCGATAGCCCTTCACCGCTCCATTTTCAACCAAAGGGATGGGCACTCCATTTTCGGAACCGATACCGATGGTGTTGATCATGATGCCTTTTTTTCCGGCTTCTTCAGCGGCTTCTACGGCAGCTTGCTCATGGTCTTCGCCATCTGTGATTAAAATAATGGCCTTGTTTTTCCCTTCATCATTGCTGAATGATTCGCAAGCTTTTTTAATGGCTGCTTGTACATTTGTTCCTTGCACCGGCACCATGCCCGTTGTGATAGAACTCATGAACATTTTAGCTGCATTGTAATCGGTGGTAATGGGAAGTTGAACGTATGCATCCCCGGCAAAAATGATTAATCCCAAACGGTCGCCTTCGAGTAAGTCGATCATTTTTTCAAGGGCATATTTGGCCCTGATTAAACGGTTGGGACTTAAATCCTGAGCGAGCATACTGTTACTCACATCCAAGCACACAATGATATCGGCACCCTCACGTTTTACTTCGCGCAGTTTACTGCCTGTTTGTAAATTACAAATGGCCAACACCAAAGCTGTAAAAGCCAATAAAAACAAAATGAATTTACCATTGCGTTTGCGTTGGCTGCTGTAAGGTATCAATGACTTCACTAAATCGGCATCACCAATTTTTTGGATGGCCTTCTTACGTTTATAAATCACCCATAGGTAAAGTCCCATCATTAGCGGCAGAGCAGCCAATGCATAAAAATATATGGGATTTTCGAACTTAAACATTATGGTATGGCTCTAAAAATGGTATAACGTAAAATAAATTCAATAATCAATAAAATGGCTGCCAATAATGTAAAAGGTAAAAAGTGTTCGGCTTTGTTGCTAAAACTTCTTTCGCTGACAATGGTTTTTTCCATTTTATCTATTTCTGCGTAAACATCTTGTAGGCTCTCTTTATTGGTAGCTCGGAAATATTTACCACCGGTCATGTCAGATATTTGCGTCATCACTTTTTCATCAATGTCAACATCCACATAATCGTATTCGAACTGACCGGTAGCATACATGGCTACAGGTGTTAAAGCTTTGCCTTTGGTTCCAACACCAATACAATAAACTCGGATGCCAAATGTTTTGGCCAATTCGCCGGCCGTTAGTGGAGAAATTTCACCCACGTTATTTACACCATCACTGATTAGAATAATGACTTTACTTTTGGCGTTGCTGTTTTTGATGCGTGCCACTGCATCGGCCAAGCCCAAACCAATGGCGGTTCCGTTTTCGAGACTACCCGCCTGAATTTGCGGAAACATGTTTTTTAATACTTTATGATCGGTGGTTAATGGACATTGTGTGAAGGCCACGCCACCAAAGTTCACCAAGCCAATGCGATCATTTGGACGGGCATCAATAAAATCGAGAATAACTTCTTTTGCTGCTTCGATACGGTTGGGCTTAAAATCTTTGGCCAGCATAGAAGCCGACAAGTCCATACTCAACATGATGTCGATGCCTTCAGTTTTGGTGTCTTTCCAGCTGCTGCGTGATTGCGGACGTGCGAGGGCGGCAATTAATAAAGCCAGTGAAAACATGCGCAATACAAATAAAGTATGGCGTGTTTTTGCTTTGGTGCTGCCATGCATATTTTGAAAAAGATGAAAACCAGAGAAATTAAATTCACCTTCATTTTTTTTCAAACGCACAATGTACCAAGTTGTGAGAACAGGAATGAGTAATAAGAACCAAAACCAGTGTTTCTCCGCAAATTGTATGTCGCTTAAAAATCCTAACACTTTATTGATTGTTTGAGTTTGTTTCTTCGTTTGGTTTCTCTTCGATTATTTCTTCGCGTTTGGTGGCGTTTACAAAATCAAAGGCATTTTGCAGTGTAAATGTGTTTTCACTTTCAATGGGCGAAAGTTTAGCAAACTTCACCAAGTCGCTCAACATTAAAAGTTGCTGTAATTTTTCTTTGCTTTCTTTATCCACCACCTGTGAACGGAAAGCCAACATAATTTCGTCGGTTGTACTTTCTAATGCATTCAAAGCAAAACGTTCTTCGATGTATAAGCGAATGGTATCTGAAATGGCAGAATAATATTCTTTGGTTAAGCCATCCTTCCAAATTTGTTCCTGTTGTATTTTTTGCAATGTTTCGAGTGCTAATATATGTGGTGGTACTTTAGGTTTAGCAGGCGCTTGTTCAACAGGCTTGGGTTTTTTACTGAGATAAAGTGTGATGAGCACAATGATGATAATGAGTAGCAAGGCGCCTATGCCCCAATACACGTATGACATGTACCATCGCCAATTAAATTTTTCTTCATAGGGCGGTTTAATGTCTTTTAATTTGGTGGCACTTGAATCGGTTGGCACGGTGTGAACTTCCAAAAACAAAGGTTGTGTATAAAAAGGATGTAGGGTATCGTTGTTGATTAAAAATTTAAAGGGCGGGATGGCAAAAAAACCACTGTCGTATACACTCACTGTAATTTGTTGGTGTTGGTATACATTGCTTGAATTACTTTTTTCGGGCAAGGTGGTATCGATTGCACTGACATTTACCACTTCCACTTTTTCGCTGAGTGTATCACCTATCGAAGGCCATTCAATTTTTAAACCTTTTAATTTTGAATCGTAAGTGAGGTATAAATTTACCTTGGCTTGTTCCCCAATTCGAAGTTTTGATGTGTCTAACACCGCTTCTACTCGCACTTGCTGCGCCCAAACACTTTGCAAACAAAGCAACAATAAAAAAGAAAGGATGTGTGCGAATTTTTTCATCAGCCGGTATTAGCGTTTTTTAAACAAATTCATTAAAGGTTTGATGTAATTTTCGTGCGTATAAATTTTAGTGGCATCCACCCCACTTTTGGTAAAGGAGTCTTTTAAATCATTTTCGAATTTGGTTTTATTGCTTGCAAACTGTTTTCTGAAATGTTCATTGCTTGAATCAATCCATAAAACCTGCCCGGTTTCATTGTCTTTTAACTTAATGAGACCCACATTCGGCAATTCGTTTTCGGCACTATCGGTAATTTGCAGGGCAACGATATCGTGTTTTTTATTTGCAATTTTAAGAGCATCGCGGTAATTGAGGTTGGCCTGAAAATCGCTCACCATAAATACTATGCTGCGTTTTTTAATCACATTGGTGAGGTATTTTAAAGCCACTTCGATGTTGGTGGTTTTGTTTTCGGGTTTAAATTCGATGAGTTCGCGAATGATACGAAGTACATGTGATTTGCCTTTTTTAGGCGGAATAAACTTTTCGATTTTATCGCTAAAAAATATCACGCCAATTTTATCGTTGTTTTGAGAAGCTGAAAAAGCCACAACGGCGCAGAGTTCCGTGATTAAATCTTGTTTGTATTGTTTTTTGGTGCCGAATAAACCACTGGCGCTCACATCCACTAACAAAACCACACTCAGTTCGCGTTCCTCTTCAAACACTTTCACATAAGGTGCGTTGAAACGGGCAGTTACATTCCAATCGATGCTGCGTACATCATCACCGGGGGTGTATTCGCGCACTTCAGAAAAAGCCATGCCTCGACCTTTAAACGCAGAGTGGTATTCTCCCGAAAAAATATGGGAGCTTAAACCGCGCGTTTTAATTTCGATTTTACGGACTTTTTTAAGTAGTTCTGCTGTTTCCAAGGAAATGTTGAATGTTGAATGTTAAATGTTGAATGCTAAATTTCAAAGTATTGAACAGCAAGCGTTCATCAAATTTGATTAAGGCACTTCAACAGTATTTAAAATTTCGGTCACAATATTTTCTGATGTAATATTTTCGGCTTCTGCTTCGTAGGTTAATCCAACACGGTGACGCATTACATCTAAACACACGGCGCGAACATCTTCGGGAATCACATAACCACGGCGTTTGATAAAGGCATAAGCTTTTGCAGCCAAGGCCAAATTGATACTGGCGCGGGGCGATCCACCATAAGAAATTAATCCTTCAAACTTTTGCAATTTGTATTCTTTCGGAAAGCGTGAAGCAAAAACGATATCTACAATGTAACGTTCAATTTTTTCATCCATGTAAACATCTCTCACAACGGCTCTCGCCTTTACGATGTCTTCAGGTTTTAATACGGCATTTGGTTTAGGCATGCCTTGGGCTTGAATGTTGGAAGCAATGATGCGTCTTTCTTCCTCTTTGGTAGGATAACCAATTACCACTTTGAGCATAAAACGATCCATTTGCGCTTCAGGTAAAGGATAGGTTCCTTCTTGTTCAACCGGATTTTGTGTTGCCAAAACCAAAAAAGGATCAGGCAATTTAAAAGTTTGTTCGCCAATGGTCACCTGTTTTTCTTGCATGGCTTCGAGTAAAGCCGATTGCACTTTGGCCGGGGCGCGGTTAATTTCATCGGCCAATACAAAATTCGCAAAAATAGGTCCTTTGCGAATTGAGAAAGATTCTTGTTTTTGGTTATAAATTTGTGTACCGATAACATCGGCCGGTAATAAATCGGGGGTAAATTGTATACGGCTAAATTGTGCATCTACACATTTGGCGAGGGTATTGATGGCCAAGGTTTTTGCCAAGCCCGGCACGCCTTCGAGCAGGATGTGTCCATTGCTCAGCATGCCAATCATTAAACGTTCGATCATTTGTTTTTGGCCAACAATTACTTTGTCCATTTCAATCGACAACATATCCACAAAGGCACTTTCGCGTTGAATACGTTCGTTAATTTCCTTAATATCTACCATAAAATTTTGTTCATCAAATAACGGGCAAATATAGTGATGGAGAGGGTTATAGCGATTTTGGCTGCCGTTAAAATTTGTTAAGCATTTTTTAAATGCTAAATGTTGAATTTTAAATGTTGAATGTGGGATTTTGGTATTTAAAAATTTAGTAAATTAAATAAAATTAGGATTAAAAAAATTGACATCAATGGTGGAAGAAACTCAAAATACTACGCCAAATGAGGCATTGCGGAGGCGTGATTTATTGCCGAAGTGGATTAAAGTATTCGTTTGGATATTTTTAATTTTTGGTGCTTTAATGCCAGTTGCAATTTTGTTAGCCATGTTGAATTCCCAATTTCAAATGGCCTTGTACGGCATTGAAACCAATCAGCCGCGATCGTTGGAAGGGGTATTTTTAATGTGCTTGTTTTCCTATAAATTTTTGGTGGCATACGGATTGTGGTATGAGAAAAAATGGGCAGTAAATTTGGCCATTGTTGATGCCATTTTTGGTATTGTGGTTTGCGGCCTTTTGATGTTTTATCCTCTGTTTAATACTGTTGATGGTTTAAAATTTAATTTCAGATTGGAATGGCTGGCCTTGATTCCTTATTTGATGAAAATGATTAAGATTAGGGGGAAGTGGGAAATTTTAAATTAAAAATGAAGAAATAAAAATCATTGCTGTCCGGAATAAACTATGCCTTACTGCTTTTTCATTCAATCTGCAAGAGTTTCAGGCTGATAATCTGTTAGTGGGCTTAATTTAAAAAAGGTACATAATAGAACTTCCACTTTGAAGTCGGTATAAGATCTCATCCGTTTCGCTAATTGATTTCTTACCTTCTTTTTTCTTGAAAAAAAAGAAGCAATCCCGAGGTAAACTCGGGACAAGGCCGACGAGAAATTTCTTGAAAACTACGTCGCAGCTTTCTGTTGCGCGCGAAGGTCGCGCAGGTCCGCTCAAACGCAGTGGTTGGTTTAGCGACTGACCGCGCGCTAGAACGGCAGAAAGCTGCTCCTTGTTTTCGTACGAAATTTCTCGAAGGCCACTCTTGACCACCATTACTCGAAATCCGTTTAGCGTAGCAGAAAATTACAGTAATTTCTTAAAGCAAATTGCGG
>CANGGP010000114.1 GCA_947453445.1 Sphingobacteriaceae bacterium | reverse complement strand
GTGGAAAGGATGCGCAGGACTTTGCCTAGTGCTTGTTAGGCGAAGGGGCGACCGGAGGGAGCCACCGCAGCCTTACAAGCACGGCAAAGGACAAGCAGACTTGCAACGTAAAGCGCGCCCGGGCGCCCAATAAAAAAAATGAATGACACCTAAGCAAAAGGGTGCCACTCAATCCCTATTCCTTCATCACCATTTACCATTGCATAATCTTTACCAAAAAAAAATCCCAACCTTTCAAAGATTGGGATTTCAATTCATTGAATTAAAAATTACATCTGTGCTTCTAATTTACCTACCAAAGTAGCTTTAGGCACTACGCCTACTTGTTTATCAACTACCTGACCGTTTTTAAAATACAATAAAGTTGGGATGTTGCGAATACCATAGTTCATGCTGATGGCTGAATTCATGTCAACATTTACTTTACCGATTACTGCTTTGCCATCGTATTCTTTGGCCATTTCTTCAATAACCGGACCAACCATTTTACAAGGGCCACACCATTCTGCCCAAAAATCAACCAATACCGGTTTATCGCTTTTTAATACTAATTCTTCAAAATTTGAATCTGTGATTTCTAATGCCATAATTTTTATGTTTTATGTTTTTATATTTTTATTTCTATTACAAATTTAAGTGCTTTGCTGCTTTTACAATTTGGAACAAAGCAAAACAAATAAATATTAACTAACAATAACTTTGTTCCTTCGGTGTAAAAATAAGCCTGCACCGATGGTAATAATCAATAATACCGAGCCTACCATGGCAATGCTGTTGCCGGTGTAATAGGTTTTTGGTTCAAACTTAAATTCAATTTTGTGTTTACCGGCCGGTAGTTCCATGCCGCGCAAAACATAATTTACTTGGGCATGTGGCTGCAATTGTCCGTCAACATAAGCATTCCAACCATTGGCATAATAAATTTCAGAAAACACGGCAAATTGGCTTGCTGCCGCATCGGATTCATACACCAAATCGTTGGGTTCGTAAGACAATAATTTGATGCTGCCTTCGCTTGGATAAGTTGTTTTAAGCTTGTTGTCATTCACAAACTTTTCATTCACCACCGCTTCGGTTTTGGTATTGATGCGGCGCAATTGCACAATTTCGCTGTCGGCACTCTGCACCACCTGTAATTTAGATACAAACCAAGCATTGCCATTGGCTTGTTTGTTGCGCAATGGAATGGCGGCCTTGCCTTCTTCACCAACCGGCACAATAAAATACTTGGTGTTTAACATGTTCATCACTTGCAATTTTAAAAACATGGCATTTAAACTCGAGTCGTTTTTGGCCGCATCATTTAAATTCTTGTAAAAGGTGTTGATTTCAGGACGCAAATGAAAATCAATCAAATCAACATAACGGCGCAATTTGGCACCGTGGTAACCCCCAATCGATTTGTGGTAAAAGGAAGTAGAGGCATCATCGAATGGCGATACCGTTAAATTCAACACACGGTAATCCAATTCGCCATCCTTTAATATTTCTTCATCTGCAGCCGATTTACCCGAAATGTATTCCTGGTTTTCTTGTTTGCTCACAAAAGATTTGTCGTTTAAATAACGGCGGTCAACGGTCCACAAATCAATAAACACAAACAAACCAAGGGCAGCAAACAAAATTTCCTTTTTAATTTTATTGGTGAAGTACATGATAAGGACCGCAAAACCCAACAAAATAAAAATCAACGAACGCAAAGCATCTGATTGAAACACCGCCTTGCGGGCAATCTCCAATTGCGGCATCAATTGTGCCACCACACCCTTTGCTTCATTTTCGGGATAATCCGCATTCACATAACGGCGCAAGGTTTCTTGTTCTTCATATTTTGGATGAAAACTATTCACCATATCGGGCATCACAAACGAAATCAAACAAAATCCGCCCAATATTGCTGCCACCACAATCAATAATTTCTTCACCGGCATGGCCTTTTTCGAAAAGGGCACCATTACTGTTTCTTCCCACGATTTGTATTGTATCAATTGATTTAAAGCCAATATGGCCAACAATGGCAAGGTTAGCTCCGGAATAATCATGATCATACTAACGGCTCTGAACTTGTTGTATCCGGGTACATAATCCATAAAAAAGGAAGTTAAGCCCATAAAATTATGTCCCCAGCTCAAGGCAATGGCCAGTATGGTGACAATAAAAATGGGCCACTTGATGCTGTTTTGAATGATGAACATGCCCACAATGGCCAATAAAATCACAATGGCACCGATGTAATCAGGGGCCGATAAACCGGGCTGATCGCCAAAATACACATCGCTATTTGACACCATTTCACGGAATTCGGGATCCACTTTTTTTAATGCCGATGGGTCGATTCTGCCAATGGCATTGTTTCCACCGCCTTTAAAATCGGGAATTAAAAAAGAAAAAGTTTCGCTGATGCCATAACTCCAATTGGTGGCGTAATCCTTATCCAAACCGCCCGACAACACATTTTTATTGCTGCTCATGTCGGCATTGATGCTGAGTTCGGCTTTGCCGCGGTTACTTAATTTACCGTATTCGTTGGTGGTCATTAAATTGCCCGCATTCGGCAGCACGCCCACAATACAAGCGATTAAAAAGAAGGCAAAACTTTTCACAAAAGCGCCGATTTTTTTGCTTCGTATGGCCTCAATAAAAAAGCCGACCAACACAAAACCAATCACCATGTAACCATAGTAAGCAATTTGTACGTGGTTGGCATTGAGTTCGAGGGCCGTGAACAAAGCTGTAATGGCCAAGCCCAACCAATGGCGTTCTCTGAAAATTAAAATGATACCGCCAATTAAAGCCGGCAAATAACCCAAGGCATTGGCCTTAGAGTTATGTCCCGCTTGTATAATGCTTAAAAAATAAGTGCTCAAACCATAGGCCAATCCCCCAATGGTGGCCAGCCATACGTTCACATCCAAACACAACAAGAGGATAAAAAAGCCCAAACAACACAAAAACAAATAGCCACCCGGATGCGGTAAATACAGCTTAAACAAGGCTTCAAAGGCATCCAGCCAATTGCCCGGGTATTTGGTCGATACCTGATAAGCCGGCATTCCGCCAAACATCGAATTGGTCCAAAGCGGCTCTGCATGGTGCTTTTCACGGTAATCGGCTATTTCTTTACTCATGCCACGGTGCATGGCAATATCGTGCTGGCGCAGTTCTTTGCCCTGTAACAGGGGTTTAAAATAAATCAGGGTGATGATGGCAAACACAGCAATGGCTATGGCGTGGGGCAGATAAGCTTTGTAGTTAAATTTCATAATTAATGGCACAAATATATCAAAATTCTAAAGCCCGCATTTATGAGGTAATTAACTGTTTTTGTATGTTTTAAGCATCGATAAATTTGTTATTTTTGTCGACCAAAAAACTATGGCACAACAAGATTTCTTTTTTCACCCATCAGCCATCATCGACGAAGGCTGTGACATTGGCGAAGGCACTAAAATATGGCACTTCTCACACATCATGTCGAATTGCAAATTGGGCAAAAATTGTAATCTGGGCCAAAACGTAGTGGTATCGCCGGGTGTGGTGTTGGGCGCGAATGTAAAAGTGCAAAACAATGTTTCCATTTATACCGGTGTGATGTGTGATGATGATGTGTTTTTGGGTCCCTCGATGGTTTTTACCAATGTGATTAATCCCCGCAGCGCCGTGAACCGCCGCAACGAATACGCCAAAACCCATGTGGGTAAAGGTGCCAGTATTGGCGCCAATGCCACAATTGTATGTGGACACGATATCGGCAAGTTTGCCTTTATTGGTGCAGGTGCCGTGGTGACCAAAACAGTTCCTGATTACGCCCTGGTGGTGGGCAATCCATCGCGACAAATAGGTTGGATGAGTGAATACGGCCACCGCCTCGAATTTAACGAACAAGGCCAAGCCACCTGCAAGGAAAGCGGACAGGTGTATGAATTAAAAAATAATATGGTGACCCGAATCAAATAAGTAAAACGATTTTATTCAAACGCATTTAAAATGAGTCAAACAAAAAAAATAAAATTCGCCGTTGTTGGTCAAGGCCACATTGGCAAGCGCCATGCCGAAATGATTCGCCGTAATGCGAATTGTGAATTGGTGGCCGTTTGTGATATAGTGGCGAAAGAAAAACTTGGACTGGATAACTTACAAGAAAAATTTTACACTTCCATCGATACTTTGTTGGAGGCCCATCCGGATGTAGAAGTGGTGAATGTTTGTACACCTAACGGTTTGCACGCTACCCACGCATTGGCTGCTTTAAATGCCTCAAAACACGTGGTAATTGAAAAGCCCATGGCTCTGAGCAAAGCCGATTGCGAAAAAGTAATCTACTCTGCCCTACACCACCACAAAACTGTTTTTTGTGTGATGCAAAACCGTTACTCACCGCCAAGTATTTGGTTAAAAGATTTGGTTGAGCAAAAAATCATTGGTGATATTTACATGGTGCAATTAAATTGCTACTGGAACCGCGACAACCGCTATTATAAAGCCGATAATTGGAAAGGCACACAAACATTAGACGGTGGCACCTTGTTTACACAATTCAGTCATTGGATCGACATCATGTATTGGATTTTTGGCGACATCACCAACATACAAGCCAAGTTTGCCGATTTTAACCACCAACACAGCACCGATTTTGAAGACAGTGGTTTGGTGAGTTTTGATTTTGTGAACGGCGGCATGGGTTGCATCAATTACTCAACAGCTGTGTGGGACAAAAACCTTGAATCATCCCTCACCATTGTTGGCAGCAAAGGCAGTGTAAAAGTGGGTGGTCAGTACATGGATCAAATTGAAATTTGCAACATACAAGATTACAAGATGCCTGAATTGGAAGCCACCAATCCTGCTAACGATTACGGCGCTTACAAAGGCTCAGCCAACAATCACCACAGTGTGATTGAAAATGTGGTTGAAACTTTAAACGGCAACCATAAAATATCCACCAATGCCTTAGAAGGTTTAAAAGTGGTGGACATCATTGAACGCATTTATGCACTAAGACCAACAACAGTTATAAAAAAAATAAAATAAATACACGTACCACAACAAAATGAAATCCCTGAATTACCTTTTACTTTTTAGCTTATCAATTATTCTACTTTCTTGTAAAAAAGGCGAAGTACCCGACACCAACAAAAAATACATTGGCAATTGGAAAAACACCAACAACTTAGATGAATCGTACCGTATCATTATTCGTGCTGACGGTACCGCCGAGTACCACGAAAAAAGTGCAGCCACTTACAAAGACCTTACAGGCTATGTGTTTTTTGACGGTTACGATTTTAAAATTGGCAGTAAAAATTTAGCCGGTAAAAAATTTAAAACCAACAGCATTCCTGAAAGGGTAACCATTTCGGTAACGCCATATAAATATTATTTAATTGCTACATTTAACGGCATTGAATACATCAACGACTTACAATAAAAAATCAGCATATGAGCATTTATAAAGAAATTGTAGACAAAAAGGCAAGCATTGCCGTTATTGGATTAGGCTATGTGGGCTTACCCATTGCCTTGGCATTTTCCAAAAAAGTAAAAGTAATTGGCTTCGACATTAACGAAGCAAGGGTGAACATGATGAAAAAAGGCATCGACCCGAGTAATGAATTGGGCAAAAAAGATTTTGAGAATTCCGACATCACCTTTACTTGTAAGTTGGAAGAATTAAAAAAAGCGAAATTTTTTATTGTGGCCGTGCCAACACCAATTGATGAGCACAACCAACCCGATTTAAAACCCTTGGTTGGCGCTTCAACCACTGTTGGTAAGGTATTGAAGAAAGGCGATTACGTGGTGTATGAATCAACCGTATATCCCGGTTGTACCGAAGAAGATTGTATTCCAATTTTAGAACAACATTCGAAATTAAAATTCGTAAAAGATTTTAAAGTAGGCTATTCACCTGAGCGCATTAACCCGGGTGACAAAGAACACACCATTACCAAAATTTTAAAAATTGTGAGTGGTTGCGACAAAGAAAGTTTGGAGAACATTGCCAAGACCTATGAAATTATTGTGGAGCCCGGCACACACCGCGCCCCAAGCATTAAAGTAGCAGAGGCGGCAAAAATTATTGAAAACACACAACGCGATGTAAACATTGCTTTGATGAATGAATTGTCGATTATTTTTAACCGCATGAACATTAACACCTTTGATGTATTGGCAGCAGCCGGCACCAAATGGAACTTCTTAAAATTTATGCCCGGATTAGTAGGCGGCCATTGCATTGGCGTTGACCCTTATTACCTTACACACAAAGCCGAATCATTGGGATACCACGCCCGCATCATTAACAGCGGTCGTTATGTAAACGACAGCATGGGCTTTTACGTGGCCAAAACCTGCGTTAAACGCATCATTGCAGCCGGTAAAAACATTTCAAAATCAAAAGTGCTCATCATGGGTGCTACCTTCAAGGAAGATGTGAGCGATATCCGCAACAGCAAAGTGGCTGATATTGTAAAAGAATTAAAATCATTTGGCGTAAAAGTTGAAATTGTTGATCCACAAGCCGACAGCGATGAGTTAAATCACGAATACGGTTTTGGTTTAAACAAATTATCGAAAGGTTACGACGGTGTAATTGTTGCCGTAAATCACAAAGAGTACAAAAATCTTGATGAAAAATACTTTGCCTCTATCCTTTCTAAAAAAGGAATTTTGGTGGATGTAAAAGGCATGTACCGCGGTAAAATCAAGTCTTTGGGCTACTGGAGTTTGTAACATTCAAATTATTTTTTGGGCGCTCGAGCGGGCTGTTGCGGGCTCGGCTGTCGCCTCGGCTTTTTTTTGCGCAAAGAACAAGCGCAAAAAAAGAGCCAAGCCCTTCACATCCCTAGCGCTGAATGCCTCTCCAATTCGTGTTAATTCGTGTAATTCGTGGCTAACATTCCTTCACTATTTTTTTGTAATCCCTAGCGCTGAATGCCTCTCCAATTCGTGTCAATTCGTGGCTAACCTTCCTTCACTATTTTTTTGTAATCCCTAGCGCTGAATTCCTCTCCAATTCGTGCCAATTCGTGCAATTCGTGGCTAACCTTCCTTCACTATTTTTTTGTAATCCCTAGCGCT
>CANGGP010000113.1 GCA_947453445.1 Sphingobacteriaceae bacterium | reverse complement strand
ATGATTCAGGTAGTACGAGGTACAATAAGGAGTTTAAACTTTGGTCCATAAAGAAGGTGCAAAAGTCGAAATTTTCCCTTTACTCCACAACTTTTGAGATTGATCCGTTTTTGAATATAAAATATAAACTGAAGCCATTCATTAAAAAAGGCCGCTTCAAGAGTGAAGCGGCCAATTCCGTACCCCGAGCCGGACTCGAACCGGCATGCCAGTGAAGACACTGGTGTTTGAGACCAGCGCGTCTACCAATTCCGCCATCGAGGCATTTAATAGGCTGCAAAACTACATGTTTTTTTATGAATGCAAAATTCTTATTGCATTTATTTTCAATAAATCCTTATAAATCGTATATTTGCAATCCCAAAAAACACCATGGAATCACATGTAAAATTATTTTCAGGCATTGCCACCGAAGCCTTGGCCCAAAAAATTGCTTCCTCATATGGCAGTCCGCTTGGCAAATTGGTTCACTATCGCTTTAGCGACGGCGAATTGCAAGCTTCCTACGAAGAAAGTATTCGCGGTCAAAGTGTGTTTATTATTCAAAGCACCATGCCGCCTGCCGATAATTTAATGGAATTGTTGTTGCTCATTGATGCCGCCAAACGCGCCAGTGCCCGCCACATTATTCCTGTTATTCCGTATTTTGGTTATGCGCGTCAAGATCGTAAAGATCAACCCCGTGTTGCCATTGGCGCCAAATTGGTGGCCGATATGTTGGCCGTGGCCGGCGCTACACGTGTGATGACCATGGATTTACATGCCGATCAAATTCAAGGATTCTTCAACGTACCGGTTGATCATTTGTATGCCTCTACCATTTTTTTACCATACATCCAATCTTTAAATCTCCCGAACCTCACCATTGCTGCACCCGATATGGGCGGCAGTAAACGTGCCAATACATATGCCAAGCATTTAAAAGCCGAAATGGTGATTTGTTACAAGCAACGCGCCAAAGCCAATGTGATTGAAAGCATGACGGCCATTGGTGAAATTGAAGGACGTAACATTGTATTGGTGGATGATTTGGTGGATACAGGCGGTACATTGTGCAAAGCTGCTGACATGATGATGGAGCGCGGCGCATTGAGCGTAAGGGCCGTGTGTACACATCCTGTATTATCAGGTAAAGCTTACGAAAATATTGCCAATTCAAAATTAAAAGAACTCATTGTTACCGATACCATTCCTTTAACACAGGAAAGCGAAAAAATCAAAGTACTGAGCGTCGCCAATTTATTCGCCAAGGTGATTAATAGCGTGCACAACTACGAATCGATTAGCAGTAATTTTATTATTTAACCCGTATAAATAACAACCGAAGAGCGTAAAATTGAAACGGGCAATTTGAAAGTCTTCAATAACAAATAAAAAACAAAAAAATGAAAACAGTATCATTGAGCGGTTCGCTTAGAGCGAACGTAGGGAAAACAGATGCTACGGCTTTAAGAGCTAAAGGTATGGTTCCTTGTGTAATTTACGGATCAGGAAAACAAATCCATTTCAGTGCCGATAGCCGTCACTTTAAAAACATCATTTTTACACCAAATACCAATTTAGTAGATATTACCGTTGATGGCAATACCTACAAAACAGTATTACAAGAAGCACAATTCCACAGAATTAAAGATAATTTAATTCATGCCGACTTCTTAGAAGTAAATGAAACAAAACCTGTAACCGTACAATTACCGGTTAAAGCAATCGGTCAATCGGCCGGCGTTAAAGCGGGTGGTAAATTAAACATCAAATTACGTAAACTAAAAGTGAGAGGTTTGATTTCTAAATTACCTGAACACATTGAATTAAGTATCGAAAACCTTACAATTGGTAAATCAATTGCTGCAGGCGATATTCAATTGGATGGCATTTCAATTTTACACCCAAAAAATATCTCTGTTATTAGTGTTGATACAACCAGAGCTGCTGTGGCTGAAGAAACTGCTGCTGCTACTGCTGCACCTGCAAAAGCTGCTGCTGCACCTGCTGCTGCTGCTAAACCGGCTGCAAAAAAGTAATCTAGTTTTAAAATCTAAAAAGTCCCTTGTATTACAAGGGACTTTTTTTTTGCTTGATTACAAATGATGCAATCAATAAAATATTGCAAGTTTAAGTATACGAATAAAAAGAATTGAGATTAGAACTTACTTCTCAAGCGAGCAGATTTCTTGGCCTTCTTAAAGGTGTAACCCAAGGTAACTTGTAAGGATAAATAAACATCCTTTTGTTTATCACCCCTTTGTGCAGGCGTGCCATCGGCGGCAGGGTAGGTGTCAGAAATTTTTTGACCTAAACTTGCATCGGGCTTATACGGATTCGACATCTGCGCTGATAATGGACCGTAAGCATTTGAAAGTTTAACAGGATCATAATAAGAACCGGCAACATCATCAATATAATCAGTAAATGTTTTGCGGTAACAAAACTCTGCGCCAAACGACCATTTCTTTTTAATGGTGACTTTATAAAATACACCTACAGGTATACACACCGAAAATCTGGAATATTGTTTTGGCCCACCCGGTAATCCTTGCCCCTCAGTATGCAAAGGTCTTAATTCAACATAATTGTTGGTGCCCGGAATTTTACCCTTTGGGTTATAATAAAACACCCCAATACCGATAAAACCATAAATACCTTGGTTGATGTTTTTGTATTTGGCGTAGTTTCTTTGCACACCGTAGTGACCACCACCTTTTTTGGTGCGCTGAAAACCGGCTTCAACCCTGGCTGAAAATTCGAAAATATTGGATTTAAAATTTAAATTTCTTGCTTTACGGTATTTGTCGCCGCTGGCATCATCGCCCTTCACCACCAAATAATCTAATTTACCGGCTACGCTTATTTTTTTGGTAATTCGATAACGGGCACCAACTCCAAAAGCAGTGCGGGTTTGATTGAAGTTTAAATCGGCAGGACTGTAATCGGTGCCTTGTTTGGGGCGACCACCCAAATCACCTAAGAAATTGGCTGTGCCGGTAGAAAAGAAGACTTCTTTTTTATACTTTTTCCAATCTTGGGGACGCAAGAATTGTTGCGAAAATGCGCCAAAAGAGATAAAAAGAAGTAAACAACAAAGTTTGATTTGTTTCATTAAAATGCCGGTCCTAATATCCCGCTAATATACAATAAATAGGCAAAACCCTAAAATTTTTTTATGCGAGAAGTTAACAATTTGTGTTTGAAATGTTCGATAAACTAAAACAATTGATCGGCAAAGTTCACCAAAACCACTTTTTCACTCGAACGGGTGATGGCCGTATATAGCCATCGGTAAAAGTTATCATTGAGGTCTTCTTCCTTTACAAAACCCATATCAATAAATACAAAGGGCCACTGTCCACCCTGCGATTTATGACAAGTAATTGCATATTTAAACTTCACTTGAAGGGCATTGTAATAAGGACTCTTCCTTAAGTACGCACTCCGAATATGGCGCAAAGGCTCATCGGCCATGTCTTCCATCACCCTTTCATACAAATGTTGCTGCTCAAGCGAGGTGAGTGCAGGCGCATCGGTATATAAACTGGAAGTAATGATTTTTACTTGTATTTCGGGCAAATTGGGGTAGTCGCTTAATTTGATTAGGCACTCGCAAAAATCAAAATCATAACGCTGCTCACGATTAATAATGCGCACAATTTCGGCGGTATCGCCATTGGCAATAAAGGCCGTTTCGGGATTTTCGCCCAACCAAAAATAATTGTTCTTCACAATCATTAATTTATCACCAACACATAAATCCTCTTCAAAATATTTAATGCGGTTTCTGAAATGACGGTTATACAAATTACAGGTTTTGTTGCTGCGGGTAATAATCACCACATTGTCTTCACCGTATTTCGATATGGCTGAATTCAGCTCAAATTCAAGGTCCTCGCCCGATAAACGATACACATCTTTGTTGCAAATAATTTTAGGCAGTTCAAAAGGTAAGCGACCAATTGATTCACGAATATCGGTGGCCACAGCCAAAATACCCGAATCAATTTTTTGACGGGCCACATCTTGCAATTCGAAAGACGAAATATTTAAATGAAAAGCGGTTTTTAAATAATCCTGGCTCAAGGCAAAACTCTCGTTGCTGCCCACCGGCGGCAATTGCGCGGTATCGCCCACCAAAATAAGTTTGCAGTTTTCGCCCGAATACACATATTCAAATAAATTTTCGAGCAAACTGTTTTCGTAAATCGATTGACTTTTTTCGATGCCAATCATCGAGGCCTCATCCACAATAAAAAGGCTGTTTTTGTGAAGATTTTCAGCCAAACCAAAGTGAACCGAACCGTCGCTTTCTTGAATTTTTTTGAATATTTTTTTATGAATGGTTTGCGCAGGCCGTTTGGCATAATAACTCAAAACCTTTGCGGCTCGCCCTGTAGGCGCCAACAATACACTGCGCCATCGAATGCTCGAAAGGGCCATGGTAATGGCCGAAATTAAATTACTTTTTCCGGTGCCGGCATAACCTTTCAGCACAAACACCGATCTTTCGTCGGGATTAAAAATAAAATCACTCAATAAGGCAATGGCTTCCCTTTGCGCTGTATTGGCCTCAAAGGGCAAACATGCCAACACGTTGTTTTCAAAGTTGTGTCGACTGTTCGGTGGGGCCTTCATAAGTCAAATGTAACAATAAGCCATTAACAAGGCCATTCATTTTTTAAACGAAAACAGGCTTTGCAATACATTTCTGTTTTTTATCTTTTAAGAATGTGTTAGATTTGCCCGACATGGTGCAGGAAGCTTATCAAATAAAACAATTGGTATTGGAAACATCCGCAAAGGATGATTTGCTGTACCTCTCTGTTTTTATTTCGAACCAACAATTTCAATATGCCGTTATCAATCAAACTAAGCAACAAGTAATTGAACTAGCCGATATTGAACTGATTGATAAACATGTAAACGATCAGCAAGCCATTGATTTATTGGCCTTGTTAATTCAAAACCAATTGTTGAACCACAAGAAATTTGAAAAAGTAAATATTGCCATCTTAAGCAACCGCTTTACCATGTTGCCTGAATCTTTTTCGGAAGCCAATAAATTAAGCGACTTAATGACTTTTACCAATGGCAATATTGGCGATGAAAAAATATTACAACACAAAACCAAGTACTGTGATTTTTGTTTTGGGATGAAGGCCGAGTGGCTCGATTTTTTTGGCAAGACCTTTCCAAATGCCTCTGTTCGCCACGCTGGCGCCTTGAGCATTAGTTTGTTGTTCGAACAATTTTCGTTGCGCGACAAACAAATTTATTTGGCCATTCACAACAGTCAAATTGAAATTTGCGTGAAACAAAACAATGCCCTGCTGTTTTACAATGTGTTTTCGTACGAGAGTAAAGAAGATGTTTTGTATTATTTGTTGTTTAGCATGGAACAATTGCAATTAAATCCATTGCTCTGCAGCATGGCCATAGCAGCCGAATTAGATACCAATGCCGATTTGATTAAGAGCATTAAAAAATACGTGAAACAAGTTGATTTTTGTGTGATGGATAAAAGCATCAGCATAAAAGATAAAAGTCAAACTTTGCCGCAGCATTATTATTTCACGCTTCTAAACCAACATTTATGCGCATTATAGGCGGAGCCCATCGCGGAAAAGTATTAAAAGTACCCAAAGATTTACCGGTTAGGCCAACCACCGATTTCGCCAAAGAAGCCTTGTTTAATATTCTAAACAATAAAGTTGATTTTACCGAATTAAGTGTGCTCGATTTGTTTTCGGGCACCGGGCACATTGCCTTGGAGTTTGCTTCGCGCGGTGCAAGCTCGGTATCGGCAGTTGACATGCATGTAAAATGTGTACGTTTTTTAGCGGAAGCTAGTAAACAATTGCAATTAAACATCACCGCCGTTAAATCAGATGTATTTGAATTTTTGAAAAAGAGTGGGGGACAGTACAGCCTTATTTTTGCTGACCCGCCTTATGAATTGCCCAACATTGCCGACATACATCGTTTGGTTCTTGAAAAACACTTGTTGGCTGCAGATGGTTTGTTGATTATTGAGCACGGACCAAAAACCAATTTGGCAGAATTACCGGGCTTTGAACAAATGCGCAAGTACGGGCATGTGCATTTTAGTTTTTTTACATTTTCCGGCAGCCAGATTATCCAGTCGTAAGCTTATCGATTTTTTATTGCACACAAACCGCTGATTATTATTTTGGGCGCCCGGGCGCGCTTTACGTTGCAAGTCTGCTTGTCCTTTGCCGTGCTTGTAAGGCTGCGGTGGCTCCCTCCGGTCGCCCCTTCGCCTAACAAGCACTAGGCAAAGTCCTGCGCATCCTTTCCACTGCAATCGCTGGCGCAGCCAAAGTAATTTAGCCGCAGATTAATACTTTTATTTTTAGCATGAATTTCAAAACGCATTAAAAATTTAGTCTTAATGAAAAGGTCATTGGGTCTCAATTTTCAAGTTGCATTCGCACTGGTAATGCCTCATGCCGTCTTGACTCTTGTCTCTGCTTTCCCTCCCATTTAAAATTCAAAATTCAACATTTAACATTCCCTATCTCACCAACAAAACCTGCCCTGTATAATCCTTCTCGCTTGTTGTTCCATGGTCTTGGCCGCTTAGGCCTGTAACCTTAAGCTTCCACACATAAACATCTTCTTTACAGTCTTGGCCTTTGAATGTGCCATCCCAACCTACATTCAGCTCGCGGGTATCAAAAATCTTTTCGCCCCAACGGTCATACACTTCAAAATGGATGGATTGCGCCGCGCGCACAACAGGCATAAAAGTATCGTTCTTACGGTCAGCGTTTGGCGTAAATGCATTGGGAACATACACCGCCAAATCGGGCAACACGGTGATTGGTTTAATGATGGTGTCCATGCAATTGTATTCGTTGCTCACCACCAATACAATGGGGTAAAGACCCGCATTTTCGAACATGTAGTTGATGCGCTGTCCACTGCCCCCTTCGATAGGCTCAGGGGCCAATACACCGGTCGCTGAGCCCGTCGAAGCGCCGGTTCCAAAAACCCATACAAATTTGTTAATGCCAATATTGTTGGCCACGAACGCCACCTCATCCACATTCTCAATTGGTTTATCAGGACTAAAATCAAAATCCGCTTTTGGTTTTGGATAGGCTGTTACATTTAACAAAATGCTGTTCACACAGCCATTGTCGGCTTGTAAATCACCTTTCATTTGGTAATTACCGGCCTTGGT
>CANGGP010000112.1 GCA_947453445.1 Sphingobacteriaceae bacterium | reverse complement strand
TGCAGATTAACCTTCGTGAAAAAAAATCAGATGCATGGTTTAATCAGTATGAAGTGATTGTTAAGCCAAATTGTAATAGCCAAATACATTTGTAAATTTTACACCTCACATAATCTTCTTTAAAACTTCCAACACACTAGCCTTTTTACGCCGCGAAATCTCAAATACCGAGCCATCCGACAAAGTTACATCACATACCATGCCCTTTGAATAACTCCTGATTTCGTTGGCATTCACATAGGTGCTTTTGTTGATGCGAATCATAAAGGGTTGCTTAGAAAAAATATATTCAAAGTCACTTAATTGCTTCGACGATAAATGTCTGCCGCCGGGCTTTGCAACAAATTCAGTGTAACCTTCTTTTGCGAGTACAAATATTAAATCATCAACACTTAACAACTTCACCATTTTACCCTCATGTATTGCTATTTTATTCATCAAGGCCGTTTTAAAGGCACTGTCGTTCATATCGCCATTCATCTCGCTTCGGCGATAGATTTTATCCTCTATTCGCTCCTTCACTTTTAACAAGGTTCTAAAAAATTTATCCTCCTGAATAGGCTTTAAAACATAATCCAAAGCGTTGTGTTCAAAAGCTTTTATGGCGTACGAATCGTAACCGGTTACAAACACTACTTCCATATCTACGTGTGAAATGCTATCCATCAAATCAAAGCCTGATCCTCCGGGCATGCGTACATCTAAGAAAACAACTTGAGGCCTTAAATGTTTAATCAACTCTCTGGCCTGATCGATTGATTCTGCTTGTCCAATGACTTCAAAATTTAATTTCAATTTTTCGACCATATGAATGATCATGTCTCTATTGAAACGTTCATCATCCACCACTAAGGTTTTGATTTTTTTCATACTGACTCGGGTTTAATATAATAGGTAATAATATTTCTACTTCAGTGCCAAGCGAATCTCCCTTCCTGTTCTTGTGATCATGGTAAACTAAACTCGCATTACGATGTTCCATCAAATAATTAATGTTTTGAATTCTTTGCTCAGTGATGTTTGTCCCAAAAGAACCGTTGCTAATTGGTGTCACGGATTTCTTTTGCCTTCTTCCTACACCATTGTCTTTTATTTTCACCAAAATGTGCTTTTGTATTATACTTACAGTAATTTTTAATTTGGCGCCTTTTTTATTTTTCAATGGTAGCAAACCGTGCCAAATTGCATTTTCAACAATGGGATTGAGAATTAAAGGCGGCACATAAAACTCATTACTGTTAATCCCCTTTTCACCTACCAGATCAAATTTAAATTTATGATCAAAGCGCAATTGCTCCATTTTAATGTAAAGCCTGGTGACTTCTAATTCCTCTTTTAATGTAATCAAAGGCTTCTCTGAATATTCTAAAATTTTTCGGGCCAGCATGCCAAATTGGGAAATGTAATAGGAGGCTTTCACGGTGTCGTTTTTGAGCACCAAAGCTTGTATAGCCGACAAACAATTACTCATGAAATGTGGATTAACCTGTGCCTTTAATGCAATCAATTTATATTCTGCGATATAAGTTTCCAATTGCTGTTTCATTTCATTTTTAAGTTTTTCACCAACCTTATAAAGCCAAAAAACATAGCCCCCAAGAATTAGAATTAATAACAAGGCCAATACCTTAAATAATTTACTTTGCAAAAAACTTGGGTGCACAACAAAATGCATTTCTCTATTAATTGGATTCAAAAACTTTTCATCAGTTCTTAATCGTAAGGTATAATGCCCGGGCAGTAAACCATTAAATTTTACAGAATTGGCCGACACGATACCTGAATCTGAAACCGGGCCGCTTAAATGGTATTTAATTTTTGGTTTTATTGAACTAAATGAAATACAATCTAACTTAATCGCAAGCGTATTCGACAAATTTGCACTGTTTACAATTTTAAACGGATCAGTTGACTTACCGTTAAATTCGCAACCAGAAATATTTAAATACACGTTTTTGTATTCAACTTGGTTATTTTTTTCATACTCAATCATTACAAGGCCTTCAAGCGTGCTCAAATAAAGTTTGTTCTCAAATAAAATGGTTTTTTTAACTTCGCCTGCATATAGAAGCTTCCAAACTAATTTTGATTTGTTAAGGTCTGCGGCTGGCATTGAAAACAAGCCTGCATTGGTAGATAAAAAAACGCTTCCATCATTAAAGCTTAAGTGGTGCACAATATCTGCAGGTAATTTGTGTTGGGGATAATGAATCAATTCGTTTTTCTGATAATGGAACAAGCCTTCACCACCAGTGGCAAACCAAACAGAACCTAAACCTTCACTAGCAATATCGGTAATCGATAACTTTTCGGTACCGACAATCAAAAACCTTTGATGGTCAACAGCCAGATCATTTGCAGCAGGATGCATTTGTAAATACGAACTTTTAAAAACTGAATTCGAAAAGCGAAATACGCCTCCGCTTGTGGCCACGTATAAAACATCTCCAACCAATTCAATGTCGGTAATCTGATTTTCAAAATTGAGTTGATTCACAATTTTATGATTGATTTCTAAAAACACAGTATTTTGAAACCCGTATATTAAAGTATCAATTGCTACAGAATGAGGCTCATTGTATCCGCTTGATCCATGCATCCTGCCATTCATTTGATTTGCACTATTACTTTTCGACTTAAAGCTAGCCTGGTTTTTAGCAATTAAATAGTGCTGATTATGAAATACCATTGTATTCAAATTTTCAATTTTACTATTCGACATTTTAACAAGCTGATTGTATTTATAACCGAAAATTTCTCCATATGCGTTTACTACCAATAAAGTGTCATTGAGTATTTGAAGAAGTTTCAACTTACTTCCCAATGGCTCATGCCGTGAAAAGTGCAGTTCCGAAGTACTTCTGCAATGAAACAAACCGGCACCATCACTGGCAGCCCAAACACCACCTTGTGTATCTACTAAAATATCATTAATGGTCATGTTAGATAAGTATTTACCAAGCAACATCCCTTTGTCATCAAATTCAAAAATACCTTTGTGCAGCGTGGCCACCCAAACATGTTTTTTTGCATCGATTTCATAATTTAAAATCTCGGCACCAGTAGAAAAATAGGATATGCCCTCTTCTTTTGAAATTTTAACCAGCTGCTTTTGACATATAAAATAAAAGGCATTTCCAAATTCTTTGAAGTGTTTTAATTGACCCCCATCACATGCTTTATTTAAGGCAAAATATCCCTGTTTAAATAGATTTAAATATGGTCCACTTTTTACTTTATTACCATCAGCATTAACACATGGTGACCATTTTAAAACCGGCCATAATTTTTCACCCATTCTAACAAAATGATAGAAGATGGAATCACTACATTCCTTTTTTGAGGCTTCAACAAGCTGATATTCCCCTCTGGAATTGATAAATTTTAAAATTTGTTGATTTACCAAAACATATAAATTCGATTGATTATCTATATATAGAGACGACAAATCATTCGAAACAAGAGGATGTTTATGCAAATATTCCTTAATACCAAGAAGAGCAACGGCGCTATCATTACGGATTTTAAAAACCTTACCATTTGAATTAACAAACCATTTTTCACCCTTTGAATTTTCATATAAGCATGAAATGTTTCGATCGTAAAACTTCAAATTGTTTAGAACCGGTTTAAATTCTAAACCATTGTATTTTAGGGTTCCATACTTTGAAAAAACCCAGATATAACCTTCTCTATCTTGGTGGATCTTTAAAATTTCATCTGTTAATAAACCGTTTTTGCCGGTATAATTATCAAATTTTAAAGATTGGGCATTTCCTTGCGATGAAAGGAAGACCAAACTTGCGAATAAGTAGAAAATAAAATTCCAACTTATCATCTTACTGACTATATCTACAGCCCTTAAAATAAATTGTAAAATAAATGATTTGAGTTTTTACCAAATTTAAAAAATTTATTGAAAATAAAGCAAAATGTGAACTTTTTCCTATTAACGGAACACAAGTAAACAATTAATCCTACTTACGGCTTTCTTTTTGTAGCTATCGTAATTAATTTTACGCACTAGAAACGTTTATAAACCCATTTTAAAAACAAAACCACACCATAAAATAAAGCTTCACAATCGTTAAACATCTTTAAACTTTAACCATAAAAAACCCAGATTATGAAAAAAGAAAACAAACACAAGCCGACCAACCTCACATTTTCATTTCTCTTATCCAATCCTTCACTAAGTAGATTAAAACTAGTTTTTGTACTTGCAGTTTCTATCTTCTCAATACATCAATTAAAGGCGCAAGCATGGGACTTAAATTTAAATAAAATCGAACGGCCCAATTCTTCGAAACTTGGTACCCTTAGCAATGATCCCATAAATTTTTACACCAATGGTCTTGAAAGATGCACTATTGGCAATGATGGAAGTATTCGGATAAATAATTTTGCCGGTGAAAACAAGCGCTTTTTGCAATCAGATGAGTTAGGAAATATTTTCCCTTGGCTTGGCGACCCAAATAATTCAAACTTTATACTCTATGGCGATGGTCAATGGAAACCAAACCCCTTCATCATCAATAATAATTTGATCTCACTTCAAAAAAACACAAGACTTGGCATTGGCACGAATGCTCCTGAAGCCGATCTGGATGTAGTGGGATCAGTAAAAATTTCAGACAACATTAAAATTGGCAACCTAATCACTTTAGGCAATGGCAACCAAGTTGCCGCACTTCGCTTTTCCCAAGGCAGTGGCAATTTACCGAATGTTTTAAGCTTCAGAATTCTAAATAACAAATCAGGTTCAACAGGAACAGAAAACAACGATAACGGCGGCGTTGATGATCCTGATCCATTACCTGACTTAACATGTTTCAATGGAACCATTAACTCTGTAAACACATTTGACAATGTCATTTCAGTTTTTGCACCTTATAATAACGCAAGTGCCGGCAACATAAACATAGGCCACAACAACATCAATGCATTCATTGAAACACAAGGCAACAATTCGACCTTACCAAATGGCACATCCGGTAATCTTTTAATCAATTCAAGATGCGATAGGAATGTATTTTTCTTTTCAGACAATGGCAATACATTCACAGGTGGTCAAAGCAAAATCATGTCGGTTAATGGCCGTTTAAATCTTGCCGACATCATGCAAATTGGAAATCAATCAATTACCGGATTTATGGAAACAGCAAGCAAATTGTATGTTTTTGGCTCAGGCATGCAAGATGGCGTGAAAGTTCGACATGGCGGTGTATCGGGTGGGGCCGCATTTCGAGCCATTGAATTGTCCGATTCAGAAAAAGGTATTGCTGTTTTCAGAGGCACGCAATCATCCAACGGAACTGAAATGTTTAGTGTTCAAGGTGATGGTTTAACAGTTATTTCTCCCATCAATACAAAAGCCTTGTCTATTCTAAATCAAAACAATGAAACATTTTCAATTGATAAAGACGGTTATACTCAAATAAAAGTTTACTCACCATCAGGTATGCCAAATAACAGAGTAATGAGTGTTGTTGATCAATCAGCTAACCGTGATTTATTTGCCATTAAAAGCAATGGAAAAGTATATGCCCGAGAAATTGAAATTAATTTATTGCAAACTTTTCCTGACTATGTTTTTTCGAATGATTACAAACTCATGTCGCTTAAAGATTTAGAAGTTTTTATTCATAAAAACAATCACCTACCAGGCTTTGAAAATGCGGCCTATTATGAAAAAAATGGTTTAAACGTGAATGAAATGTTGCTTAAGCAACAAGAAAAAATAGAGGAACTCACCCTTTATATCATTCAATTGGAAAAACAAATGCCTAAACATTAATCCATAAACCCATGAAAAACTTCAGCAATTATTTGCTGCTTACAACATTTGTAATCAGTGCCCAATTATTGGCCCAAAGTAAAAATAATGTGGAATTTAACTATGATAAATCTGGCAAACTGATTGAAAGAAAAACGCGGGCCATTCAATTAAACAATTTTTCGAGAAATTCAATCCAAGATTCTACAAGCCATGTCCCGCAATTCAATATCTCACCCATTCCCACTAATGATGTGATAAACATCACTCGGGATAAATCAAGCAAAAAAAACATTTTCAAAATTGAATTGTATTCATTAACCGGACAATTGGTGCAAAGTAAATTTTGTGACAATGCATCAATTACTGCGTTTGACGTAAACAGCATCAAAACAGGACTATACCTATTGGTCATTTTTTCATCACAAAACGAAAGAGAAATTCATAAAGTAATTATTAATGATTAGCATTTGATTCAACATGAAATACATATTATTCATTCCAATAGCATTCATTTGTCTTATTCAACCAATCAATGCGCAACTCAACAATGCCAACCACATTGCATTTCCACCAACACCTAATCCGCCACTAGCAATCACCCATTATACCCGTGCGGCACAAACAATAAGTCTTCAATGCAATTCAAATGCAGCGTTTCAATACGGCTTAACATCCATGAGCACCAGTGGTTTTTTAAATTTAAGTATCAGTCCGTATCCGAACTTCGTTAGCTCTTCTTACCTTGGGTCTTCAATCAACCCGCGCAGTAATGCATGTGGAACTATTCCAAACCTCGACATCTCTAAACCCGTTGGTGAAACAATTGGGCAGTTCAATGTTTCAATGAATGGAGCCGCTACTTATGAAATTCCTATCCAAATATCACCGGGTACTCGCCAAATCCAACCCAATTTAAGTATATCCTACAATAGTCAAGGAGGACTTGGCCTGTTAGGAATAGGTTGGAGTTTAAATGGCCTATCATCAATTTCACGCAGCAATAAAATTCCATTAATCGACGGAAAATATGCCGCACCCTTATTAAACCAATCAGATATATTTGCCTTGGATGGCAATCGATTATATGCTTCAAATGGCATTTATGGCTCCTCCAATACAAACTATTATACCGAAAATGAATCATTTGCTACAATTTCGTCATTAGGGAGTTTAGGGAATGGCCCTGAAAAATTCGAAATTCAAGATAAAAATGGCAACATTATTCAATATGGATTCACGGCCAATTCACGCTTACAAGGATCCGGAAACTCCACTGCCATGTCGTGGTATGAGAACAAATTTACGGATGAGTTTGGCAATTACATGGAGTATCAATACAAACAACTATCAGGTGAAATTGTTATTGATGAGATTAAATACACAGGTAATGCGAATGCAGGATTGCAAACATATAATAAAATAAGTTTCAACTATATCCCACTCGCCGA
>CANGGP010000111.1 GCA_947453445.1 Sphingobacteriaceae bacterium | reverse complement strand
GTGCATTTAAACTACAAGGAGCAGTAATTGATAAATCATCCAACATTATATAAGGTGCACCCGCAGAAGCGCCATTTACTTTGGTTTCGATGTAGTACAAACCGGAAGAACCAACCGTAAAAGTACCTGTTAAAGGCTTATAAATTAAGCTCACTGCAGCACCAGGGTTGGTGGCAATTAATGTTTGTGTGTTTGATGCCTGACCGGTACCTACTGATAATGAAAGGTTGGTCCAATTCGTTGAACCCACTAAATCGGTTTGGTACCAAATGGTGGCAGAATATGTAACACCCGGATCTAACCAAATACCATTTGAATACAAGGTATTATTGGTTAATGTTGTAGGCGCTGCAAAGGTAGCAAATGAACTACCATTTCTGGCAATACGGTTACTGGTTCCGGCAGAAGTATAAGTTTTTACAGTAGTGCCTAAACCATTTGCCCACCATGAACAATTCGGTAAACGATCGGCCATTTGCAAGGCTTCAAAACCTTCGTTGTAAGGAATGGTGTTGGTAACAGTACCTGCAACAAAAAATTGGTTCGGTGTTAATGAAGTACTTCCACCACCCGGATTTGTACAAGTAGCTACTGCTTGAAACCAAGTTGTTGTAGCCAATGTTGGCGCAGTAATGGTACTTAAAGTAGCACCATTAATTGGTGTGAAAGGTCCAACTGAAGAAGTGGTTGAAGACAACCATTGGTATGTGATTCCACCAAAAGTATAAGTATTGGCCAAACCTACAGTTGGATTGCTAATACCAGGGCATGTGGTAAAGGTAACCGGCAATACTGAATTTGGTGAAGGCGGCGCAGTACAAGGTGTAGCAGGTAAAACATCAATACCAAAATTCACTTGATTTAAGCCGGTACTTGTGATTGCTGTTGAACCGTAAAGACCCCACTGACGGCCATTTCCTGAACCTGCAATATTTACAGCTTGACAACAAGTTTGACTTGCAGATGTTCCGTTTTGCTCCATTTCAACAAAAAGTGGCAAGGCCGGATTGTATAACCAAGGTGTGGTTAAAGTAAACCCAAACCATTGACCTGAAGTGGTAACCAATGGAACCGCTGTACCTGCATATACTAAGGTCATGCCTGATTCCCATGGTCCTGATGCTGTTCCGGTTAAACCTGCTGACGTTCCGGTTTTTAATCTAATATTTAAATTAGGATAAGTGTTAGAGTATGCACCACCCGATTGAAAATAAACTTTGGTAATGTTGTTTCCAGCTGTAACAGTTCCAAGACTTCCGGCAGGTATGCACCATTGCACTTTGCTTGATGTTGTTGAACCTAAAGGAAAAGCATTGGCACCGGAAACGACATTGGTGTTAAAAAACATCGGCGTTTGCGCTAATAAGCCCCCCGTGCAAAAAATAAACAAAGTAAAAAGTTGTAACAGTTTTTTCATAATTTTTTCTTTTAGTTTGGCTTACTCTTAAGTACGATTTTCAGCTTCCTCGTTTTATAAGTTGTTAAGTAAATATAATGAATTTAACCCCAATTTCAAATTAAATTATAAAAAAGGTTAAATCAAAATTTTTTACCTTTAATTTGAAAATAAATCAAAAAAAAAGGATTAACAATTAACCCTTTTTTAAACAGCATTTTATTTAATTTAATACTTATTGCCCGAATTTTTTTTCAAAATGTTGCATTACATCCACCAATACATTTACACTCTCAAGTGGCAACGCATTGTACAACGATGCTCTGTAACCGCCAACATCACGGTGACCTCTAATACCGCTGATATTGGCTTCTTTCCATAATTTATCAAATTCAGTTTCCAGTTCAGGTTTGTGTAATAAAAAACACACATTCATTTTACTTCTGTCTTCCACGGCTGTGGTTCCATAGAACAAACTGTTACGGTCAATTTCATTATAAAGGGCCTGGGCCTTTGCATTGTTAACGCCTTCAATCCAAGCAATGCCACCATTTTTCTTTAGCCATTGCAAGGTTAATAAGGTCACGTAAATTGGAAACACAGGCGGTGTATTGTACATCGAGCCGCCTTTGATGTGCACCTGGTAATCGAGCATTGATAACATTTTGCGACCTGTTTTACCGAGCACATCTTTTTTCACCATCACCATGGTGCTGCCGGCAGGTCCCATGTTTTTCTGTGCACCGGCGTAAATCAAAGAAAAATCTTTTGCATTTACTTTACGGCTAAAAATATCAGAACTCATGTCGCAAACCAAAGGAATAGATGATTTTGGAAAATTATGCAATTGGGTTCCATAGATGGTGTTATTGCTGGTGATGTGCAAATAATCAGCATCAGCAGGTATTTCATAACCTTTCGGTATGTAATTAAATTTTTTATCCTCTGAACTGGCAATCACTTTTGTATTGCCTATCATTTTAGCTTCTTTAATTGCTTTTGAAGCCCACACACCGGTATTCACATAGGCCGCCGTACCATTTTCACGAAGCAAATTGTAAGGCACCATGGCAAATTGTAAACTTGCTCCCCCTCCCAAATACATCACTTCATAATCATCACCTACTTCAAACAGTTCTTTCACGATGCTTCTGGCTTCATCCATTACTTTCTCGTAATTTTTACTGCGGTGCGAAATTTCGAGTAATGACAAGTTTAAATTGTCGAAATTGATACATGCTTCAGAAGCTTGTTTTAAAACCTCTTGTGGCAATATGCCCGGACCGGCGCTAAAGTTGTGTACTTTGTTCATGTGTAAATTTTATTTGTTAAATGTACATTAATACTTGATTAATTGAAATTGACCACTGCTAAAAGTTACCAATAAAAGGCTGTTATTTATTTGTTGTATGGCCACTACATCAGTCAGCAATACCTCTCCATTTTTATTCATCAAACTTTTTGTTTCATCTCCAATCACATAAAACTGCGCATTGTATTTTACAATGGGTTTTTCCGAGACAAATATTTCTTTTCCGGCGGGATTGATTAATTGATATTGGTTTTTGATTTTTACAATGCTTAATCCTTCGCCAAAACTTTGGGCCTCGCTGTATTTAAAGGGAATGATTGTATTGAGTTTTTTATCGATGAATCCATACTTGTTTTTTTTGCGTGCCAACATTAATCCGTTCGACATAAAATCAATTTCTTTAAAGGCATTAAAATTAAGGTCTAAATGGCCGTTTGCATCCATAATGGCTTGTTCGCCATTCTTAATTAATTTGAAATGTTTGTCTTTATAATAAAACTCGGCCGGCTTTTCCTTGTTGTACTCGTATTGCATTGCTGTTACAAAACAAGCCTCGCGGCTGTAAAATCCGTATAAATTATCCTTTATTACCAAATAATAATCCTCATTTAATTTCATCATTTGATCAAAAAGATTGTCCGATATTTTTTCACCCTTTGCATTGATTAAGCCAAATTTATTATCAAGTTTATAAATAGCAAAGCCTAATTCATCAAAGTCTGAGGTCCAATCAAATTCTTCTTGATACACATGGCCCTTTGTATCGATAAAGCCATATTTTCCGTTCGTAATGAAATAAGCCATGTTGTTTTTAAAATCACCCAATTTATCAAACTTAGCTTCAATTACTATTTGTCCAAAATGATTCAAAGCCCCGTATTTGCCGTTTAATTTATACACATAAAAGTTATTCGACATTTCATTAATTTCTTCATACAACTTTGAAATGGTTTGACCTTGGCGATTAATAAAAAACCATTTGTTATTGTTTTTTACAGCCGCCATGCCGTTTTTAAAAGGATAGGCTTCAGTAAAAAATTGTTGAAAGGGATTTTCTTTTTCCTTGTTGATAAAATACACCGAATCATTTTTCGACACAACAGCCAATCCTTCGTAAAAATCACCGGCCTGATCAAATTCAGGTTCTATCATTACTTGGGCGGCATCATTGATGTATCCAACGTAATCATCTTTTTGAAATGGATACAGCGTTAGTTTGTTTAATTCCAATTCCTTTAAAATCGAATTTTTTAATGGAAAAAGCGGATACTCATCTAAAAACTTTTTGAGTTCTTCCGAATTATAAGCCTTTACCCTTAGTGAAAACAAGAGTTTCCAAGCTTCCAAAACTTGCGGGGCTTTTGGATAGTTTTTTACAAACAAACTTAAACCACTTACACTTTGCCTTTTTTGATAATATTCGAATAACTTTTCATAAGCCTCATTTACCATGATGTTATTGGGATAGGATTTTAAAAAAGCAATCCATTCATCGGGTTTTTGATGCAAAGTTTTTTCGGTATAAATTTGTTTTTCCAATAATAAACGGGCGTCAATAAAAAAATCACCCATGGGATGGTTTTGCATAAAAACCACGGTGCAATCACTTTTATTGAGTTGCAATATTTTTTCAAATTCAAGTTCATCGCGTTTATGAATGGCTTGTTTACGCAACAAAGGTTTGGCCAGCATATTTTGTCGTAAAAACTGTTCCCAGTGATAAACAGTAGATTTGCTTTTGGCCGCTTGAAATTGTTTGTGCACAATTGAATCAGCCAATGACAAAATTTTTAAACTATCTACTTTGAACACATCAAATTCATAGGGGATGTGCTTTTCTAAATAAGCCTGGTAAGCCAAAGCAATGTATTTTGAAGCACTGTCGATATTGCTAAAAGGATTGTCGTTTCGGTAATAAATACTCGATAAACCAAAGGCAGCCGCAAAATTTATTTCTTTTTGATTGATGCTGTAAAAAATTTTTTTGGCCTTAAAATAATCGTATTCCTTTAAAGCAGCATAAGCCTTGTTTAATTGTTTTTGTTTAGCGGCATGGCTGCCAACAAAAGCAAAAGTGAGAAATAAGACAAACAAGAAACGAGGCATAAATCAATAAAGCCTGTAAATTTGATTTTTTTTTTGCTTTTAGCCTCGCACAAACTCATTATTTATAAATTATATTTGCACAATGTTTACAACCGGAAGAATTATTTTTGTGGCCTTTTTCTTAATCGCCTTTATTTCAATGTTGGTTTGGAGTTATGGAAAGGAAAAAAAACTAAATAGCATCCATTTTCCAAAGTCGTATAAAGTGCTCCTTGCCCTCATTCTTTTCTTTTTATTCCTATTTGTGATTGTTAAAATCAGAAAATTCTTGGTTTAAGCTGTTTCTTCAGGCCTTTGTTAAAATAATTGGTTAAGGGATTAAATTTTTGTTATCTTTAGCGTTTAATGTATTTACATACAATGCGTAAATTTTTCATACTTCCTTTATTGATGTTGTTCGCGGGTAAAAACCATGCGGCCTCATTAATTATTGAGGGGAAATTTCAAAATAAAAATTTGTATGTGCACAATTCTTACGTAGGACAAGGCGTTGGTTTTTGTGCCAAAGAAATTCGCGTGAATGGGCAGATTACCACTGATGAAACCAATTCAAGTTCTTTTGAAATCGATTTAAAAGCCTTGCAATTAAAATACGGTGAAAATGTGGTGATTGAAATTATTCATTCAGATGAATGTACCCCACGTGTATTGAATATTGAAGATTTAAGACCAACACCGAGTTTCGAAATTTTATTGTTAAATGTAGGCGGTGACGGACTTTTAAAATGGGCCACCAAAAATGAATGTGGTGTTTTGCCTTTTGAAATTGAACAATTTAAATGGAATAAATGGGTGAAAGTTGGCGAAGTACTTGGTATTGGCTCGGGCAACAACAACAATTATGCTTTTCAGTTACCCATGCACAGTGGACAAAATAAATTCCGCATCTCACAAAGAGGTTTTAATGCACAAGTAAAAACAAGTAAAGAATTTACTGCCATCTCGCAGGTGAACAAACCATCCTATGCCATCCGTAAAGGAAAGTCGAGCATTGATTTTAGCAGCGAAACCGCTTTTGAAATTTATGATGAATTTGGTCAAATTGTAATGAAAGGATTTAGCAATTCGATCAGCATTAAAAATTTACCCAAAGGCGAGTACAATCTGTGTTTCGACGCCTGTATCACCGAGTTCAAGAAATAGTTCGTAACAATTCGCGTAACTCGCTTAAAATCATTGCTGTTGCTCCCCAAATTTTTTTCGATTCCAAGCCAATATATGGCACATTGATGCGCATGCCGTTTTGTACCGGCACATCACCCCACTCGATTAAATTCTCATCTAATAATTTGTTTAAAGGCAAATGCAAAACACGATTGACTTCGCGCGGATGCGGCTTAAAAACAGGTGTTTCGTCGAGATTTAAACCAATGAAAGGTTTCACCAAAAATTTACTCACCGGAATATACAAATCACTTAATTCGCCCAAAAGCTCAATGTTACTTAATCCAATCTCCTCGTCGCATTCGCGCAAAGCGGTGTGTTTTAAATCAACATCATGCGCCTCGTGTTTACCACCGGGAAAACTAATTTGCGCCGAGTGCACGCCTTCGTATGCCATGCGCTCGATTAGGGGAATGTACCATTGATTGTTTGCATCCAAACAAAACAAAATCATCACTGCACTTTTGCGGTAATCCTGCGCCAAATAATTGTGCTCATGCGGCTTTTCACGGTTCAAAGGCGCCAATTTATATTGTGCCTCGGCGCCCGGTAATTCAGATTTTAATCTGTTTTTTAAATTATTTATCAATTGTTCCAATATGCTTAAACAAATAAACCCCCTTAAATTATTAAATTTGCGCCACTATGAAGAGCGAATTTAAGTTAAATAGCATTGAGGAAGCCTTAGAAGATATACGCCAAGGTAAAGTAATAATTGTGATTGATGATGAGGACCGTGAAAATGAAGGTGACTTTATCACTGCCGCGCGTAACGCCACCCCTGAAGTGATCAATTTTATGGCCACCCACGGACGTGGTTTAATTTGTGCCCCACTCACCGAAGAAAGAGCACATGAACTTAAACTCGACATGATGGTACCCTCAAACACCTCCTTACACGAAACACCATTTACTGTTTCGGTTGATTTGTTGGGTTTTGGCTGCACTACCGGCATTTCTGCTTCCGATCGTTCTAAAACCGTAAAAGCCTTGGTAGATCCAACCATCAAAGCATCTGATTTTGGTCGTCCGGGTCATATTTTCCCATTAAAATCAAAACCGGGTGGTGTATTGCGCCGAACCGGACACACCGAAGCCACAGTTGACTTATCAGTATTGGCAGGCTTTGAGCCTTGCGGTGTATTGGTTGAAATTTTAAATGAAGACGGCACCATGGCCCGCTTGCCGCAATTGGTAAAGATTGCCGAGAAATTTGATTTAAAAATTATCACCATCAAAGATTTGATTGCTTACCGTTTGGAAAAAGAAAGCATTGTGAGCCGACAAGTAGAAGTTGATATGCCTACCGAATGGGGCCACTTTAAGTTGATTGATTACCATGTTGAAACAAACGGACAAGAACATTTGGCTTTGGTGAAAGGTGAATGGAAAAAGGATGAACCCGTATTGGTGCGCATGCACTCATCATGTGTAACCGGTGATATTTTTGGATCTTGTCGTTGCGACTGCGGTGAACAATTGCACCAATCGATGCAAATGATTGAAAAAGCCGGTAAAGGTGTGATTGTATATTTAAATCAAGAAGGCAGAGGCATCGGCTTATTAAATAAACTTAAAGCTTATAAATTACAAG
>CANGGP010000110.1 GCA_947453445.1 Sphingobacteriaceae bacterium | reverse complement strand
TTGTCTTTTTGCTTACTTTTTTGACTAAGAAAAAAGTAAGAGAAAAATTGATTTCAATTAAAACAAAATTTGATTTTGTAAATTACTGTTAATCAAGTATTAAAAAATTAGTTACTTAAGAGAAAAAAGTAAGAGAATATTTTTTTGTGAAAATTCAATTGCGCGCAGGCAATCGCCTTGCCTTGCTCCCAATAACCATCGGGATTGTTTCTTTTTCATCCAAGGAAAAAATAAAAGCGAAAATATAATTTTAAAACGGGTTTAATTAACAGCACACTGCTTATAAAAGCAGGGGAAAATTGCTAGCCCCGCAATTGGAATTCCTAATTTCAATCATGCGTTTATTACGGTTTAAGTTTTTGATTTTATTGCTTGTGCCAATGCTACAAGCTTGGTCGCAAAGTAGCGATACATTATTTGTAAATTATTTTAGAAATAACCCTTATGCCTTCGAAGAAGCTGACAAGCAACAAGGCATTGAAGTAGATATTATCAATGAGTATGTAAATTGGTTAAATACCAAAAAGAAAAAAACATGCACCGTAAAATTTAAAGCGGTCGATAATTTTGATGTGTTTTTTAACGGCGTTAAGTCTGCGCCAAAAAACACCATCGGACTGGGATCGGTGACCATTGGTAAGGAAAAAGCTGTTTCGGTAGATTTTACAAGCGCTTATATGAAAAATGTGGCCTTTTGCATCACAAACGGCAATGCGCCTGATTTAAAAAATAAAACAGCCGATGAGGTGGTGAAGGTGCTTGGCAGCATGATTGGGGTGAGCATGGAGAATACAACCTTAAACAAATATTGCAACGACATCAAAAAACAATATTTAAAGGAGATGAAAATTATTTTTCTACCGAATGAAACAAAAATTTTGGATGAGATTGCGAAAAACGTGTTGTATTTCGGTTATGTTGATGCCGTGAGTTTTTGGTATTATCTAAAAAACAATCCAAGAAAATTCTTGAAGTCTCAAAAAGCCCTCAGCCAATCAAAAGAGGAACTGGGTTTTATTATGCCAAAAAACAGTCCGCATAAACTTTTATTCGACGAATTTTTTTCAGGTCCTAACGGCTTTAAAAAATCACCGGCATATAAAGCCATCCTCGAAAAGTACTTGGGCGCCTTTATGGCCCAGCAGGTAAGTGTGAATTAAAAGAAATAAGTAATTCAAAAAAATTCAAGATTTCTTAGTTCCGACGACTTATAGAAATTTTGCGAATTGAAACACCTGAAATTTATTTTTAAAAAAAATTGTGTTGCTAAAACAAATTGCGCGCCTGGGAAGCTCTAACCGCTATCCGGATGGTTAGAGAAGGGACAATAAATTGTTTCAGGATTTTATAAGGCCTATATATCATCACGTACTTTGCGTGAGGGGCACGAAGGGTTTAGTTCTTTTAAGGCGATGCCTCTTTTATCGCCTTAAAAAACTGCGACAAAAGTGCGGTGCACTTTTGGGCGAGCATGTGAAAGGCAAGCCGAGCCTCCCGACATTCGTCGGGATAAACTTCGTGACCCGACCCCGCCCTCCTGGTAAAAACGATAGGCGGGGTCACGCCCACAATATGATCATGAAAAAAGTAATAAAACAAAAAAAATGATTTTATTTTTCCTTAACGAATTAAAATAAAATCATAAGTTTAACCTTTGTAATTATGATAGCCATTGATAATACGCTAATTAGCGAAGACCTGTTCGACAAAAAATTTGTATGTGATTTAAATGCCTGTAAAGGCGCGTGTTGTGTGGCAGGCGATAGTGGTGCACCTTTGGATAAAGACGAGTTGCCATTGTTGGAAGGGGTGTTGGAAGCCGTGAAACCTTACATGGTGAAAAAAGGGGTGAAGGCCATTGAAAAACACGGGGCTTATGTGATTGACAGCGACGGTGATTATACCACCACTTTAGTAAGCGATAAAGCCGAATGTGCGTTTGTGTATTTTGATGAAAAGAAAATTGCCAAATGCGCCATTGAAAAAGCCTATGAGGAAGGAAAAATTAAATGGAAAAAACCAATTTCCTGTCACCTTTACCCAATTCGCATTTCGAAGAACAAAGGATATGATGCAGTGAATTACGACAAGTGGGATGTGTGTGCACCGGCTTGTGTGTGCGGAAAAAAACTGGATGTGCCGGTGTATAAATTTTTAAAAGACCCATTAATACGCAAATACGGTAAAGCCTGGTTTAAACAATTGGAAAAAAGTGCCGAACTATTTTTAAAAAAATAAAGCATGAAAATATTAATCACCGGATCGAATGGCTTGTTAGGCCAAAAATTAGTATACAAATTACGTGAAAACAAAAAGGTAGAATTAATTGCCACAGCCAGAGGTGAGAACCGTTTGGTGAAAACTGACGGTTATGCCTATGCCACGCTTGACATCACCGATGAAAAAAATGTGCAAGAAGTATTTGCGAAATTTTTACCGGATGTGGTGATTAATACCGCAGCCATGACCAATGTGGATGCCTGTGAAACCGATCGTGAAGGGGCCTTGGCGCTCAACACCCATTCAGTGGCTTATCAGGTAAAGGCTTTAACGGATTTAAAAACCAAACACAAAAATTACCAACCGCATTTTATTCACTTAAGCACCGATTTTATTTTCGATGGTAGCCATGGTCCGCTTGATGAAAGTGAAAAACCAAACCCCTTAAGTTATTATGCTGAAACCAAACTCGAAGCCGAAAAAATTGTGATGGCTTCAACACTCGATTGGGCCATTGCCCGAACAGTATTGGTGTATGGCATCGTTGACAACATGAGTCGCAGCAACATTGTGCTGTGGGTAAAATCGAGTTTGGAACAAGGCAAAATCATCAATGTGGTGGATGATCAATTTAGAACCCCCACCTTGGCTGAAGATTTGGCCGACGGTTGTATATTAATTGCCGAAAAAAGAGCAAAGGGTGTTTACAATATTTCGGGTAAGGACTTTTACAGCATTTTAGATTTGGCGCGCACGGTAGCCGATTATTATGCATTGGATAAAAATTTAATTAAGCCAAGCAAAAGCGCCGACATCAAACAACCCGCCAAACGTCCGCCCATTACCGGTTTCATTATCGATAAGGCCATCAACGATTTGGGTTACAATCCCCATAGTTTTGTGGAAGGGATACAAATTTTAGAAGAACAAATGAAGGCCATGCAGGCTTAAATATTAAGATTGCTTTAGGCAATAATTTGGGTTAGTACCTTTGAGTAAATAAATTATTTTTAACTTTATTGAATCAAATTGGAAAGAATCCCAAATGCAATTTTTTAAAAGTTGGATATTATTAATCTTTATTTTTTTGAGCACCAATTTTGTTTTGTTTGCCCAAAATGAAACAAGTAAATGGTATTTTGGTTATAATGTGGGCGTAGATTTTTTAACTACATCACCTACAATACTCAACAACGGCGCCATGGGTAACGCAGAAGGCTGTTCAAGTATAAGTGATGCATCAGGTAATTTGTTGTTTTATACCAACGGTGTAACGATTTGGAATCAAACCCATAGCGTAATGGCTAATGGAAGTGGTTTGTTAGGCGATGTTTCTGCCGCACAAGGAGCCTTGATTGTTAAACAACCAAATTCTACTTCGAAGTATTTTGTTTTTACTTTGGATGCCTTTATGGGTCCTGATGGATTAAGATACTCCATTGTCGACATGAGTCTTGCTGCAGGCATGGGGTCGGTCACGATTAAAAATGTTTTATTAAAAACACCAAGTTCAGAAAAGTTAGCTGCGGTAAAACATTGTAATGGCAATGATGTTTGGGTAGTTTCCCATGACACCAATAATGTTTTTCGTTGTTTTCTTGTAACCAATGCCGGCGTTAGCGCTTCACCGGTTATTTCTTCATTTCCTTATAACGGATTAAAACATTCTGCTGGAAGTATAAAGTTGTCGATGAATGGAAATAAAATTGGTCTAACCTCAGTTGGCACGCCAGGCTCGGTTGAACTTTACGATTTTGACAATTCTACAGGCCTCGTTTCGAATGGTGTAACATTAATCAACAGTAATTATTGTTATAGTTGTGAGTTTTCCCCCGATTGCTCAAAATTTTATGCAACCAATACCAATAATTGGTTATTTCAGTGGGATTTATGTTCCGGTTCAAGTCAAAGTATTGCAGCAACCCAATTTACTGTCACTAATCTGAGCTTTTCTAAAGCAACCTTGCAACTTGCCATGAATGGTAAAATTTATGTTGCTAAACCTAATCAAGCTTATTTAGGAATAATACAACAACCTAATTTAGTTGGTAGTGCATGTAGTTATACTGATCAAGGCTTAGCAATTACAAGTGGAACTGTAGATCATGGCTTGCCTAATTTTGTTAGCAGTTACCTATTAATGAAGCAACCTTTTGCATTTGAAACCGTTCAAAACTGTATCACTTCTTTTAGCCCTCAAGTCTGTGTTGGAACATCTTCACTGAATAGTGTAAAATGGAATTTTGGAGATCCTCAGAGTGGTTCATTGAATACGTCTACGGTTCTGCTTGCCACCCATCAGTTTTCGGCTTCAGGTACTTATACAGTGAAGGTAGTACGCAACTATAATTGTTATAGTGATAGCATCACACAAATTATCAATGTTGCGTATGTAACACCTACATTAAATATTTCCGGCAAAACAAACATCTGTAAGGGAGAAAAAACCATACTCACTGTTTCAGGTGCCAATACGTATAGTTGGTCTAATTCAGTTTTAAGTTCGAGTATTGCAATAACACCTACGCTAAGTGGAAATTATAATTATTCAGTAACTGGAACTTCTACACTTGGAAATTGCTCAACTACTAAAGTGGTAAATTTGATTGTTTCAAATTGTATAGGTTTTAATGAAGAAGCTACTTCCTCATTTAAGCTATTTCCGAATCCCTCAAATGGAATATTATTTATAGAAACTGATAAACTTCTTGAAATAGAAATTTACAACGAGGTAGGCGAAATAGTTCTTAGCGAAAAAGCAGATTTAGAAAGGAAAGAAATAGATATTCAAAAATTTAGTCCGGGTTTATATTATTTAAAAGTTCAAGAAAAGCCAGGTAAGGAAAGATACTTTAAACTTATCAAAACCAATTAATATTTTACCTCACAAATCACCATTAATCTTTTTTGACGCCCTTTACCATTGTTATTGGATGTAACAATATCAATCAATCAAAGGCTTATGGTTTCAATTAATTTAGTTTGGGGCAGCAAATCTAGCCATTTGAGGACCTTTTCCTTTTGAGTTCCTTGTATTGTTTCCTTTTTTCTTCTAAGGTGGTTGGTAATTGTTTGGATAATTTCTCCATTCCTAACCGGTCCATTTCCTGAAATGATACTTTGTAATTCATGTTTTACGGACATTTCTATAAAGGTATTTAATTTCAAACAAAACGACAAACGCCATTGATTTTTGAATTACTGATAAGGCAAAGGTGATATTTCTGCTCAAGGCAAAGCAATCTTGGGTCTGATTTTCATCAATTTACGAATTAGGTTGATTATCCCTGTCTACACCGCTCGGTTGATATCTTAAGCAGCCCAAAAAGGGCAATGCAAGGGATAATCTCTAACTTTATTGGTTCAAACAAAAACTGTGTCGAATCCTTTAAAGAAATTAGCCGGACAAACTGCCGTTTATGGCTTAGGGACCATTTTGCCCCGTTTGATTAATTTCTTGCTCAATCCTTTTTTAACTTACACATTTGCAGCGGCTGAATTTGGGATTAATAGCGAGCTCTTTTCTTACATTTCATTTATGAATGTAATTTTTAGCTATGGCATGGAAACCACCTTCTTTAATTTTAGTTCGAAAATGCAAAACAAAGAAGAAGTGTACAACACCTCCTTCATGTCGTTGTTGTTTTCAACGGCCGTTTTTAGCCTCTTGCTTCTGGCCTTTGCGAGTCAAATAGCCGATGGTTTAAGCACACCCAATGCCGTGTATTTACCGCAGTTTATTGTGTGGAGTATTTTAATTATTGCCAGTGATGCCATTGCCATTATTCCTTTTGCACGCTTGCGTTCAGAAAACAAAGCCTTGCAATTTTCAATTTTGAAATTGGTAAATGTATGTGTCACATTTGGTCTCACCATTTTTTTCCTCAAAGTGTGTAAAGGCAGTTATGATGCCTGCGAAGACAATTTTTACGCCAATCTTTACAATCCGCAAATAGGCATAGGATACTCCTTTTTGGCCTTGTTGATTTCGAATTGTTTAAGCTTGGTTTTACTAAGCAAGCAATTCATGCGTGTGCGATTGTCGTTAAACAAAGCCTTATTAAAAGAGATGTTGATTTACGCCTGGCCTTTGGTGATATTGGGCATAGCCGCAATGGTGAACGATACTTTGGATAAAATCATCATTAAAAAATTGATGCACGATAAGGCTGCAGCCCAAGTGGCACAAGGTATTTATGGCGGATGTAACAAAATTGCCGTGTTGATGAGCATTTTTATTCAGGCCTTTCGTTTTGCCTCTGAGCCTTTCTTTTTTGGTAAGGCAAAAGAAAAAGATTCTAAACAAACCTATGCCATTGTGATGAAGTATTTTGTGATATTTTGTTTGCTCTTGTTTTTAGGCACCACCTTAAATTTAGATTGGATAAAATACATTGTGGGAAAGGAATACCGCAGCGGAATAGCGGTGGTGCCTATTTTACTGATGGCCTATTTGTGTTTGGGCGTGATGTACAATTTATCGATATGGTATAAATTAAGCGGACAAACAAAATTTGGCGCCATCATCGCCTTAAGTGGCGCAGCCATTACCATTTTAATCAATGTGGTTTTTATTCCAAAATATTCTTACATGGCTTGTGCTTGGGCCACATTCGCGGCTTATAGCGGCATGATGGTATTGTCGTACTTTCTGGGACAAAAGTACTTCCCCATTAAATACAATATTAGGGCCATGACGGTTTACACCCTCATTACTTTGGCGCTATATTTTATTGCCGGCACTTTTGCACACATTGAAAATATTGCCTTAAAACTGCTGTTGAATAATTTGTTGATAGTGCTGTTTGTTTGGTTCATTTATAAATTGGAATTTGATAATCTCAAAAAATTGAATGCCAATGGAAGCCCTGCACATTAAAGTCATTAACGAATCAAACCATCCTTTACCCGAATACGCCACCGAACATTCGGCAGGTTTAGATTTAAAAGCCAATTTAAAAGAAGCAGTTGTTTTAAAACCTTTGCAACGCCAATTAATTTCAACGGGATTGTTTATGCAATTACCGGTGGGATTTGAGGCCCAAATTCGTCCACGTAGCGGCTTGGCCTTTAAGCAGGGTATAACGGTTCTCAACACACCGGGCACCATCGACGCCGATTACCGCGGCGAAATTAAAGTGTTGTTGGTGAATTTATCAAACGACGATTTTACGATCAACGATGGTGAACGCATCGCACAAATGGTGGTGGCCAAACACGAGCAAATTGAGTGGTATGCGGTGACAGAATTAGATGACAGTAAGCGCGGAGCCGGGGGGTTTGGGAGCACGGGGAAATAATTAAAAATTTTAAATCACTGCTGTCCGATTAAAATTTGAAATTTAAAATCAACACTGATTTAATGGGTGTTTCAGGTTAAATTTTTGCTAATATGAAGATTTAAGCCCCTAACTGGTATTAAAGAGACTTGGTTGAAAATCAACTTTGGATTTTCTGATT
>CANGGP010000109.1 GCA_947453445.1 Sphingobacteriaceae bacterium | reverse complement strand
TTATTACCATTGGTGCTTCACCAAGCGTGAGTATCAGCGGACCGAGCGTGGCTTGTGCAGGCGCCAGTATAGCTTTATCAGCCAGCGGTGCAAATAATTATACATGGAGTGCAAATGCGGGAGGGCTAAATACTTCCAGTGTGAGTGTGAATCCAAGCGGTAGCACCACTTATTCGCTGACTGCCGCCACTGCCGGATGTACCACCACGCTCACTAAATCAGTGGCTGTTTCAGCATCACCTACCATTGGTGTCACCACTTCCAACTTAAATGTTTGTAATGGCGGTACCCTTGCACTCAGTGGCACCGGTGCAGTAACGTATACCTGGTCATCTGGCATAAGTAATAACACAGCCTTTACACCAACAAGCAGTAGTACTTATACTGTAATTGGTGCCGATAATAACGCTTGTACCAATACGGCGGTAGTGAATGTTACGGTGAACCCTAGTCCTAGTCTAACGGTTAACAGTGGTACGCTTTGTCAAGGACAAACGTTCACTTTAAATCCTCAAGGGGCAAATACATATACTTATTCAAGTGGCTCGGCAGTTGTTTCACCGGTCAGTACCAGCATATATTCAGTCATAGGCACCAGTAATGCAGGTTGTGTTTCTGCAGCAGCAGCAATTTCCACCATTAATGTTATTGCATCGCCAATTGTCAGCGCTTCGGGCGGATCTATTTGTGCCGGCGGCAGCTTCACATTATCGCCTAGCGGTGCACTCACTTATACATATTCTTCAGGCACCAATGTGGTAAATCCGCCTAGTAGTGCAAGTTATTCAGTGTATGGCACCAATGCCTCAGGTTGTGTAAACAGTATTCCGGCTGTTGTAGTTATAACGGTTGTGGCTTTGCCTACTGTTGCGGTAAGTGGTGGCACAATTTGTCAAGGTCAAAATTATACACTAACACCAAGTGGTGCCGTCAATTATACTTATTCAGGCGGCAGTGCTGTTGTGAGTCCGACTGCCACCAGTGTGTATTCGGTGACAGGAAGTAATGCTTCGGGTTGCGTTTCATCTGTACCGGCTTTTGCTATCATAACGGTTAACAATGTACCGATAATTAATGCATCAGGAGGCACCATCTGCTCAGGAAATTCATTCACCATTGCGCCTACCGGTGCAAGTAATTACACCTATTCAGGCGGATCAAATGTGGTGAGTCCGAATACAAGCACCAGTTATACTGTTTTCGGATCCGGCGTAGGGCCTTGTTCATCGGCTGTTCCAGCAGTGCTAACGGTGTCTGTTAATCCATCACCAACTGTTGGTGTGAATAGTGGAACAATTTGTCAAGGTCAGAGTTTTACGCTGGTGCCTAGCGGTGCAAGTTCTTATTCTTATTCAAGCGGATCGGCCATTGTTTCACCCGCTGCCAATACAACTTATTCTGTTTTTGGCGCCAATGCTTTTGGTTGCCTAAACTTGCTTCCTGCCATTGCCAATGTAACTGTTCGTCCACTGCCAATTATCACTGCCACAGGCGGTGTAATTTGTGCCGGTGATTCAATAAAAATTTTAAGTGCCGGTGCCAATGTTTATAGTTTTTCAGGCGGTGCATCCATGGTGAGTCCAACTGCTACAAGTATTTATTCTGTAAACGGAACCAATCAATTTGGTTGCCAAAGCAGCTTTCCGGCAGTTGTAACTGTATCGGTGAATCCACTGCCAACATTAGCTGTATCAAGTGGCAGTATTTGTAATGGCAATAGCTTTACAATAAGTCCAAGTGGTGCAATATCTTATACTTACTCATCAGGTACAAATATTGTTAGTCCAACTGTAACAAGTTCTTATTCGGTATTTGGTGTAAATGGCAATGGTTGTATGAATTCAATTCCGGCCATTTGTCAAGTAACTGTATATGCCAATCCAAATATTACTTTAACACCACTGGCCCATATTTGTTTTGGCGATACTTATACCATTAATCCAAGTGGTGCAAGCAATTATACTTATTCGAGCGGCAGCAATGTGGTGATGCCATTTAATACAAGCACTTACACGGTAAGCGGTCTTTCTGCACAAGGCTGTTTTGGTTCAGCATTGATTACAGTGTCAGTGCAACCATCATTGAGTGTTGCAATTACCGGCACATTATTGAGTTGCGCAGGTAGTAGTGTTGCCCTTTATGCAAGCGGTGCCAATTCATTTACTTGGAATACAGGTGCAACAAGCAATTCAATAACAGTGAGTCCGACAGTAACAAGTGTTTATTCACTTACAGCCGGCTCAGGATTGTGCAGCACCACAGCCTCACACACCCACATGGTGATTGCCAATCCAAACGTTGTAGCCGTTTCAATCAACAGCATGGCTTGTATTGGCGAAGCGGCGATCTTAATTGCAAACGGCGCCAATACTTATACTTGGAACACCGGCAGCAATGCCATTTCGGTTGTTATTCATCCAACAATTACAACTAATTATTCGGTGACGGGAACAGATTTAAATGGATGTGTCAACACCGCTGTGGTAACTCAATCGGTTGATGCCTGCGTTGGCATTGTAAATGTGCAAAGTCAATCAGACTTCCATATAAATATTTATCCGAATCCGAACAATGGCGTTTTTACCGTGAATTCGGATTGGTTGTTGCCAAATACTTTTGTTGAGGTTTACAATGCTATAGGACAACGCATCATTCAACAAAAATGTACCGAGACTTCAATGCAGATAAGCTTGGGAAATGCGGCCAATGGCCTTTATTCGTTGCAAGTGATTTCAGAAGGAAAAAGGATTTATACCACGAAGGTGATTAAACAATAATTTGTTTGCTCGTCAATCAATGACATAGACTGCTTTTAATAAGTTTCTAAGGCTAAATTATCAATTGACTTGATTAAAATCATAGGCGTGAATGTAAATGCACGACAATTTTTTGAGATATCGACCCAACCATTAGCTATAATACTTGTAGTGTTAAGATTGTACAGGGGTGATTTGTATGGCCTATTGAGCCCTATTTTTTAAAAAAAAACAAGCAAAAAATGGATTATCTTTACTGCTCTAAATTCTTCAGATTTAATCCATTTAAAATGAAAAATCTAAATATACGATTGAGCATCTTTTTTATCATTGTATTGGCAACCGTTCAAGCCCAAGTATACAAACCCGATCATCCCCAAGCGCCACAAATGCAAGAACAAAAAAATTCGGAAGTGAAATTTCCTGAAGCCGCTGCATTTGCCAAAGCCAATATTACATACAAAATTACCAATGCGGCGGCCAACACTTTTTGTTATGATATTTTTTCAGATGGAAAATTGCTCATTCATCAACCATCAGTACCGGGAATTGCCGGTAATAAAGGGTTTAAGGACAAAGCATCTGCCGAAAAAGTGGCAGATTTGGTGGTGAAAAAAATAAAGAAAGGGGAGATGCCACCAACGGTGACCATTGAAGAAATGAAAAAATTAAACGCAGCTTATTAAATCACCGGGATTGATTGTAATTCAAATTGTTTGAATTAAACATCAATCGCAAAATTTATACGAATAAAACAGGTTCATGAAAAAAGTTCTACTCAGTCTATTCATTTTTTTATTTTTCTACATTCAATTGCAGGCCCAATGTTCATTCACCACAAACATTAGTGCAGGGGGGCCAACGGTGGCTTGTGGCAATGTTACTTTAACGGCAGGTAACACAGGAAATATTTGGACGCAAAAGGCCAATTTTGGAAATGGTGTAAGATACCGCGGTATTGCTTTTAGTATTGGCAGCAAGGGTTACATGGGTACCGGCACCGGCACAACTACTTACATGAGTGATTTTTGGGAGTATGATCCAAGCAATAATACATGGTCGCAAAAGGCCAATTATGCCGGTGGTGCCTGCTACGGGGCTGTGGGTTTTTCTTCTTCCAACAAAGGTTATGTGGGTACCGGTTTTAACGGCACTTACAAAAACGATTTTTACGAATATGATCCGGTAAACAATGTTTGGTCGCAAAAAGCAAATTTTGCGGGCACTGCAAGAACCAGTGCCGTTGGTTTTTTTGTGAATGGAAAATGTTATATCGGCACCGGTACAGGCGCAACCGCCAACTTCAATGATTTGTGGGAATACGATCCCAATACAAATTTCTGGACGGCCAAGGCTTCAATACCTAGTGCTACAAGGTATTTAAGTTTTGGCACAGCAGTTGGCAGTTTGGCCTATGTTGGCGGAGGCTACGTAAATGCTGTGGTATCAAACGATGTGTGGGAATACAATTCTTCAACCAATACTTGGACCCAAAAAGCAAACCTCGGAACAGCAACTTTATACGGCGCAACAGCCATGGGCATTGGTCCGAATTTATTTGTAGCCGGTGGTTATGAGTTTAGCACCAGCACTTATTCTGATAAAATGTGGATTTTTAATGCAGGCAACAACACTTGGTCGCAAATGCAAAATATTGGAAGCGGTCAAGGACGCTATTCAGCCTCATCTTTTGCGATTGGTTTGCGCGGCTATGTTGTTGGTGGCTATACAACCACAGCAATGAATTCAACATGGGAATTTGAAGCCCCTGGCACTTATTCTTGGAGTACCGGTTATATTGGACAAGTTTTTACACCGAGTGTTTCAGGCACTTACTCCGTGCTCGTTACCAATGCATCAAATTGTACAGCCACCGCGGTGCAAGCTGTTTCAATTTCCCCAAATCCAAATTTAACGGTGAGTGGCAATGCCCTGCTGTGTTCAGGAAATTCGCTTACATTATCTGCTACTGGGGCCAATTCATATACTTGGAGCGCCAATGCAGGTGGCGGCAATTCAAACATCGTGGTGGTTTCTCCATCAGTGAATACTACTTACACGGTGAGCGGTACTACTGGTACTTGCAGTATTGATGTGCCAATTAGCGCCAGTGTGAATCCAAGTCCAAATGCCGCCATTGCGGCAAGCGGACCAACACTTGGATGTGGTTCACTCAATTTAATCAATGCCTCAAATGCCAATTCATGGACACAAATGACCGGCATCACGGGTGTAAGAACTTATCCCATTGCCTTTAGCATTGGTTCAAAAGCTTATGCCGGCTTAGGATACAACGGTAACACAGCCTTGTATTACAATGATTTTTGGGAGTATGATCCGGGTACCGGGGCGTGGACACAAAAGGCCAATTACGGCGGTGGCAGTAGGATGCAGGCGGTTGCGTTTGCCATTGGCACCAAAGGATATGTTGGTTCGGGTTATTACGGCGCTTACATTTCTGATTTTTGGGAGTATGATCCATCATCCAATACATGGGTTCAGAAGGCCACATTCACGGGCTTTGCAAGATATGGTGCAGTTGGTTTTGCAATTGGCAACAAAGGTTATTTTGGTACCGGCTATAACGGCGGTGTAAAAAGTGATTTTTGGGAATATGATCCTGCTGTTAACTTGTGGACCCAAAAAGCCACATTTACAGGCGGTGCGCGAACTGGTGCCGTTGGTTTTGCCATTAATAATAGCGGTTACATCAGTTTGGGTGCTTCCAGCGGTTATTACAACGACTTGTGGGAATACAATCCGGGCACAAATACATGGACACAAAAAACAAGTTTTCCGGGCGGTGGGCGAAGTGATGCAGCCGCATTTAGTTTAGCAAACAAAGCTTATATAGGAACAGGCAACAGTGGTAGCGGTTATCAAAACGATTTTTGGGAATATGATCAAGTAAGCGATACATGGCTGCAACGCGCAAATGTAGGCGGCGGCATTAGGTTTGCAGCTGCAGGATTTTCATTGCTGGGTAAAGGTTATATAGGATTTGGTTCAACAACAACTTATACAAATGATTTATGGCGATTTGATCCAAACTACATTCAATGGTCTACTTCTGAACAAACACCAAGTATTACGGTTTCAAGTTCCGGTCTTTACACTTCAACCGTTACCGCATTAAATGGTTGTTTAGTGATTTCTTCAATTTCGGTGTCATTGTCGCCAAACCCTACCATTACTGTGCTTACACCAACTTTGTTTTGTGCAGGTCAAACAAACACCATTTCTGCTTCAGGTGCGGGTTCATATACATGGAGTGCCAATGCGGGTGGTGCGCTTACCAATTCGGTAGCGGTAACACCTAACACTTCTATTGTGTACACTGTTTCGGGTACCAGTGGAACTTGTTCAATTAATTATCCTGTGTCGATTAATGTAATGGATACACCTACGGCTGTTATTTCTGTAAGTGGTTCGAGTGTCGGTTGTGGAAGTGTAACATTAAACACTAGTTCGGGTGGAGATGTGTGGACACAAAAGTTGGGGATGAATTCAGGAAGGCGTTTCGCAGCATCATTCGCCATTGGTACCAAAGGTTATATTGGCACCGGTTCAACAACTGCCACAATGTTTATGGATGACTTTTGGGAGTATGATGCCGTGAATAATGCGTGGACTCAAAAAGCAAATTTTGGTGGTAGTCCCCGCAATCATGCTACAGGCTTTGCCATTGGCAACAAAGGATATATTGGAACAGGTTATGACGGCACATTAAAAGCAGATTTTTGGGAATACAATCCTGCAACAAATACCTGGACACAAAAAGCCAATGTTATTGCCGGTGGTCGTCAAGCTGCTGTTGGCATGAGTATTGGCTCAAAAGGCTACATTGGTTTAGGAACAAATGGCAGTTTTACATATTACAACACTTTTTGTGAATACAATCCTTCAACTGATACATGGACTTACAAGTCGAGTTTTACAGGCGGTGCGAGGTATGGTGTGGCCTGTTTTAGCATCGGTAACAAGGGATACGTGAGTTCAGGTAGTGGTAGTACTTCCTATAATGATTTGTGGGAATACGATCCCAATACAGATGTGTGGACCCAAAAATCGAGTTATGCAGGTGGTACACGTTATTTTACTTCAGGTTTTAGCATCGGTAACTTGGGATTTGTTGTTGCCGGATACAACGGATCTACAGCATACAATGATATTTGGGAATATAATCCCGCAAACAATACCTGGGTACAGCGCAATACCGGAAGTTTTTCAGCGCGTTATGGTGCGCAAGTTTTTGCAATCGGTGCCAAAGCATATATCACCAACGGTTATTCAACAACAAGTCCAATATTTCCTAACGATTTATGGCAATATACACCGATCAATACTTTGCTTTGGTCAAACACATCCACCTTACAAACCACCGCATTCAATACTTCAGGCACCGCATCATTAGTGGTAACCAATGTAGTAGGATGCAGTGCTTCGACTTCGCAAAATATTTTATTGTCGCCTAATCCAAATGTTGCGGTGATTGTGCCAAGCTTAATGTGTTCGGGGCAAAATAACACCATCACGGCTACCGGCGCAAATACCTATACATGGAGCGCAAATGCGGGTTCTTCAAATGCAAGTTCTGTAAGCATTAATCCAAGCACCACCACCACATACAGTGTGTCGGGCACTACCGGTTCTTGCACAGTTGTATTTCCTGTTGTGATCAATGTTACCACCACGCCAATAGCATCAATAGCCATCAATGGTGCAACTTTGGGATGTGGTCCACGTATACTAACGGCCGGCGTTGTGACGAATACTTGGGTGCAAAAAACCAGTATGTCGAATTACCGTTCTTACCCAGTAAATTTTGTGATTGCTAACAAGGCCTATGTTGGCACCGGAAACAATGGTTCTTATTTAAATGATTTTTGGTCTTATGATCCGGTTTTAAACAGCTGGACACAAAAAGCAAATTTTCCGGGCACCGCGCGCTACGGGGCAAGCGGCTTTAGTGTTGGGAATTTCGGTTATGTAGGCACAGGT
>CANGGP010000108.1 GCA_947453445.1 Sphingobacteriaceae bacterium | reverse complement strand
TTTGCGTTCCATACACTGATGTGAGCCGCATCAAATAAAGACCGGGGTTTAATCCAATCAAAGATATTTGCGCATCACGCCCCGAAAAACTTGTGTCAATAAGCAGCTGCCCATTTAAATCTAAAATTTGTAGCTTGTGCAATATTGCATTGCTACAACTTAAACTCAAATATTTGTTTGTTGCATTAAAATTTATTTGCAGCTCTTCAAAAGCCTCTGTGGCTTTTGTTTTCAGAGGTGCTTGTGCTTTAAACCAAATGGGGGATGTTACAATCCAATCGCCATCGGCTTGTTTGATTTCGATAAAATAATAATACTCAATACCGCTTTGCACATCAAAATCAATATAAGCACTCGTATTGCTGCGCAAGGATGTATGTATCACCGAGGCCCACAATCCGCCGATGTTTTTTGAGCCCTTCCAAATTTTAATCGAATCACAAAGTTCGCCGTCATCATCTTGGTGTACTATGCCAATGCTCGGATATTTTACATCCGAAAAAATTGAACCCATGGGCTGTGCATTGATTTGAAAATCTACTTTTGCATTCCAATCATCGCTCCCGTAAAAACGCATGTCCTGCATGGCTTTTACAACATTAGCCGGACTTAAATCAGGGGCCATAATCACCAATCGTCCTGCATTGCTTCTGCCAAAAGTGGTATAATGGTTATCGTGATCGTAACCAATACCCAAGTGATAACCTTGGTACAGCATTTTTTTGTAGTACAAAAAATAATCTCCCAGCGGGTAATCCAAATAATTTTCGGCAGTACTAAAGGCCAATCCACTTCTAAGTGGCATGCCAACAATGGCGCTGTCGTAATCGGCATTGTACGAACCGTTAGCCAGCGATGAGGCCGCGCTGCCGCTGCTAAAGTCATTAAAATTGGGATGCGCCAAATAAGCAAAAGAAGCCTTGTTGTTTTTTACTTTCTTAAACAACGCATCGTAATCGTTTTTGTCGTTAAACACATCGTAATTATTGCCACTCACGCCGGGCACATTGGTTTCCCAACCAATTAATTGGTTAAAACCGTAAATCAACACATGGCCATTATAGCTTGATGAAACGCCCCATTCCATGCCAAACAAAGCAGCAAAGCTGCCATCCAGATTAGCAGCTGAAGCCATGCTTAAACCGGCCTGGTAATTTTGTTTTCGAAAACCCGGGTTTTTGGGTGATGAATAATGGTTGTGTTCGGCGATGCCTAAAAAATCGAAATGCAAACTTTGTTTGGCGTAAGCATAACTGCCGGCGGGGGACCAAACATGGCTGTTCAACGAATCTTTATTGCCATCGCTAAAAGCAGTGTGGGCATGTAAATTACCGAAATAATATTGCAGGCTTTGCGCATTCAAACAACCAAATACCAGAAGTAATGAATGCAATAGGGTTTTTACTTTCATTCTTATAAAAATAAGAAAAAAATAAAAACAATTATTTACTAATTAATCTTTGTAAATCAAAGCCACGGCATAAGCATTAACGCCTTCTCCGCGACCGATGTAACCAAGCTTTTCGTTGGTGGTGGCTTTAATGGACACCTCGTTTACGCTTACACCCAAAATTGGTGCAATCACTTCTTGCATGGCGGTTATGTGCGGATTAATTTTAGGGGCTTCCAAACTTAAGGTGGCATCGATGTTCCCAACCTTATAATTTTGTTCAGCCAATAAACGCATGACTTCTTTGAGCAACAATTTACTGTCGGCACCGCGGTAACGTTCGTCGGTATTTGGAAAATGAAAACCAATGTCGCGTAAATTTGCGGCACCCAACAAGGCATCGCAAATGGCATGCAACAGTACATCGGCATCGCTGTGACCCACACATCCTTTATCGAATTTTAAACGAATGCCTCCAAGCCACAATTCACGGCCTTCGCCAAGGGGATGCACATCAAAACCAAAACCAATTCTAAATTTCATGTTATTTTTTTTCAATGGCTTCTACGCCGGGTAAAGAGCCTTGTTCAATATATTCTAACAATGCACCACCGCCCGTGCTCACATAACTCACTTTGTCGGCTAAGTGGTATTTGTTTACCGCCGCCACACTATCACCGCCGCCAATTAAACTAAATGCCCCCAATTTTGTGGCATCAACAATATCATATGCCGCTTGTTTGGTGCCGGCTTCAAACTTACTCATTTCAAACACACCCATTGGTCCGTTCCATAAAATGGTTTTTGAATTTTTGATGATTTCACCAAATGCAGCAATTGATTTAGGACCAATGTCTAATCCCAACCAATTATCAGGAATTTGATTGATGGCCACTGTTTGTGTATTGGCATCATTCGAAAAAGCATCTGCAATCACTGCATCACTTGGCAAGGCCAATTGAATGCCCTTTGCTTTGGCCTTTTCAATGAGTTCTAATGCGGTTTGTAAACGGTCGTCTTCACACAACGATTTACCGATTTGTCCGCCCATGGCTTTTATAAAAGTAAATGCCATTCCACCGCCAATAATAATGTTATCGGCTTTGCTCATTAATTGCTCGATGATTAAAATTTTATCACTCACCTTGGCACCGCCAATGATAGCGGTAAATGGGCGTTCAGATTGATTCAACACTTTGTCAATGCTAGCCACTTCATTGGCCATTACATATCCAAAACATTTGTTTGCTGCATCAAAAAACTGCGCCATCACTGCTGTTGAGGCATGTGCACGGTGGGCTGTTCCAAAAGCATCATTCACATAAACATCGCCGTGTTTGCTTAATTTTTGTGCAAAACCTACATCACCTTTTTCTTCTTCTTTATAAAAACGTAAATTTTCTAGCAACAATACCTCACCGCTTTTTAATTGCGAAGATTGTTGAAAGGCTTCTTCACCAATACAGTCAGTGGCAAACTGCACCGTTACCCCCAAAGCTTTGCTTACGGCCGAAACAATGTGTTTTAATGAATACTTATTGGTTGGACCTTCTTTCGGGCGACCCAAATGACTCATCAAAACAAGGCTGCCGCCATCGTTTAATATTTTTTTAAGCGTTGCTGTAGCAGCGTTAATGCGGGTTAAATCGGTTACTTCAAACTGTTCGTTTAAAGGCACATTAAAATCAATGCGAACAACGGCGCGTTTGTTTTTAAAATGGATGGTGTCAACTGTTTTCATAAGATGTATTAAACTAAAGACGTTAAACTAATTTTAAATGCTTGAATGGTTTTATCTAAATCTTCGTAAGTATGTGCTTCGCCCACAAAACCTACTTCGTAGCCGCTCGGACCAAGGTAAACGCCGTTTTCTAACAAACGGTGGTAAAGACCGCGGTAATATTTCATGCTATCGGCATCAATGTCTTCAGCGCTTTGAATTTTATCTTTTTCGGTAAAGGCAATCCAAAAGATAGAGCCCATTTGAAACAATTTCATGAAGGGCAAAGGATTTACGGCGCGAATGCCATCCAATAAATAAGTCGTTTTTTTGGCAAGTGTTTGATAGAAATCAGGTTTCAAACATTCGCTTAACTGCGCAATGCCTGCCGCCATGGCCACCGGATTGCCACTCAGCGTGCCTGCTTGATAAACAGCCCCCTCGGGTGATACACAAGCCATAATTTCTTTTGAGGCCCCATATGCCCCAACAGGAAAACCACCGCCAATAATTTTTCCGTAAGTGCAAATGTCTGGTTGAATATTGTACAAACCCGCTGCACCCGTAAAACCCACTCTAAAACCGCTGATGACTTCATCAAAAATCAACAAGCTGCCTTCCTTGTTGCACAAGTCGCGGAGAAATTCCAAAAATGACTGGTCTTGCAAAAGCAAACCATTGTTGGCCGGAATAGGTTCGATAATCACACAGGCAACATTGTTTTTATTTTGAGCAAAAGCTTGTATCACAGCTTCCTTATTATTTAAAGGTATACTGATGGTTTCGGCCACAATACTTTCGGGCACGCCGGCACTGCTCGAATTACCAAAAGTAACCAAACCGCTACCGGCCTTTACCAACAAGGCATCTGAATGACCATGGTAACAACCTTCAAATTTGATGATTTTATTTTTTTTGCTAAAACCTCTGGCCAAACGAATGGCGCTCATCACCGCTTCGGTACCGCTGCTTACAAAACGAATTTTTTGAATAAAACGATTGTTTTGCAGAATGAGCTCAGCCAATTGATTCTCTAATTCGGTTGGTGCACCAAACGAAGTGCCGTTTTGCATGGTTTCATTTACAGCTGATAAAACCTTGGCATTGGCATGGCCTAAAATTAAGGGTCCCCAACTGCAGCAAAAATCAACGAATTCGTTGCCGTCGGCATCCCAAATATGTGCCCCTTTTCCTTTTTTAATAAACAAAGGCGTACCACCCACACTTTTAAAAGCCCTAACCGGCGAATTTACCCCACCGGGAAAAAGCTGCTTGGCCTTTTCAAATAATTTTTCAGAATTGGAAATTTGCATAGAAATGGGGCAAAAGTAACTAATTATTGTTTTATAAGTGGCATGCATTTTTACATAAAGGCAAGATGTTAAATACATTTAAAACATTTTTTTCACTATACTTGTGGCTCCATTTTTGGGTATTAAAGGCAAAAATTAACACATGAAAAAACTAGCAATCCTTACCATCCTCTTTTTATCGTTTTCAGTATTCGTAAAAGCCGGCGATGGCGATAAAATTCCTTCGGCCACGCTAAAAAAACTCGACGGTAGTAAAATCAATTCTAACACCTTTTCAAATAACGGCAAACCCATCATCATCAGTTTTTGGGCAACATGGTGCAAACCATGCAAAAAAGAACTCGATGCCATTGCCGAAACCTACCCTGAATGGGTAAAAGAAACCGGTGTAAAATTAATCGCCATTAGCATCGATGATGTTAGAAGTTCGAGCAAAGTGGTAACCGATGTAAAAACCAAAGGTTGGGAATATGAAGTGTACCTCGACGAAAACCAAGATTTTAAAAGGGCTATGAATGTAAACAATGTGCCGCACACCTTTATCATCGACGGAAACGGCCTTATTGTTTGGAGTCACAATTCTTACTCTGAAGGTGATGAAGACAAATTGTACGAAAACATCAAAGCCTTAATTAAAGGCGAAAAACTAACACATTAATTTTCTTTGAATGACAGTCGTGACCAAATCCTGGAAAGCACTCTTTTGCATTTTTATTTTAAGTTTTTCTAAAAACAGCTTTGCGCAAGAAAACCACAGCAGCGACAACGGCTCCATTCACGGCAACTTTCAATTTGATGCCCAATATTACCAACCCGATTCATTGATTGGTGCACCAAGAGTGCCCGAAAAAATGTTATCGAATGCTTTTGGTAACATCAACTACAACAAAGGCAACTTTTCGGCCGGCATGCGTTACGAAGCTTATAACAATGTGCGCCAAGGTTTCGATGCACGTTACAAAGGCAATGGCATTGTAAACCGTTTTGCCCGTTATAAAACCGATTTGTTGGATTTAACCGTTGGAAATATCTATGAGCAATTTGGAAGCGGCTTAACCTTTAGAACCTATTACGAACCGGGCCTTTTGTACGATAATTCATTAGATGGCATCCGCGTAATATCAAGTCCTTTAAAAGGGATTACCCTAAAAGGCTTAATGGGTAAACAACGCTATTTCTTTTCAGAAGGGGTGGGCATTGTGCGCGGCGGCGATTGCGACATCAACATCAATGAATTATTTGATTCTTTAATGCGCAACAGCAAAACCCACATCATGTTAGGCGGAAGTTTTGTAAGCAAGTACCAAGCCGATTTAGATCCGGATTTAAATTTGCCGCAAAATGTGGGTAATTATGGTGGCCGAATCAATATTATTCGAGAAGGCTTAAGTTTTATGACGGAGTACGCTTATAAAATCAATGACCCTTCATCAGACAATAAATTTTCGTTTAAATCAGGCGAAGCCATTTTCACCTCTCTTTCATACGCCACCAAAGGTTTTTCGTTTTTAATGCAAGGCAAACGCATCGACAACATGAGTTACAGAAGCGATCGCAACGAATCGTTACAAAGTTTATTGATTAATTATTTGCCGGCCACAACCAAACAACACACCTATTCTATGCTGGCTTTAAATCCTTATGCCACACAATTAAGGGGCGAGTTGGGCGGCATGGCCGAAATTCAATACAAGTTTAAAAAAGGTTCCCCATTGGGCGGTAAATACGGCACTGAGGTCACCATTAACTATTCAAGTGCCAACGGCTTAAAGCCAATAGGCGTGAATGATTCCACCACCAAAATGACTTTTTACAAAACCAATTACAGCGATATTGGTAAAGCCTATTATTCCGATTTCTTTATTGAAATCAATAAAAAATTCACCAAAAAATGGAAAACCACCTTTGTGTATTCCAACCAATTTTACAACCGCAATACCATTCAATTTGCTGCTGATAATGCCGGGTATAAAAACTTAAAAACCCATATTGGAGTGGCTGACATCACCTATAAATACGCTTCATCAGCATCCATTCGTTTAGAAATGCAAGGCTTGTTTGCTGAAAACAACAAAATGGTTTCTAATTCAAACTTGGTGGCCAAAGGCAGCTGGGCCACGGCCCTATTAGAATGGACGCCATCCGGCAATTGGTTTTTTGCCATTTACGATCAATACAATTACGGCAATCCCGATAAAAGTTTACAAATTCACTATTACTTAGGCACCTTTGGTTACAACAAAGATGCGCACCGTATTCAAATTAGCTATGGTAAACAAAGTGCCGGTATTTTTTGTGTAGGTGGTGTGTGCCGAACCGTGCCTGCATCAAATGGTATCACAATTTCAATAACAAGCAGTTTTTAATTAACTTAGTATAATGAAAACCAAACTTTTTTACTCAATCATCGCCCTTGCAGTTTTTTTGTTTTCATGCGATAAAGTGGAGCAACCCAATCCGCATCAATTCGATAATACCGATTGCAAACAATTTAATCCCATTTTAAAAAACAATTTTTCGGTAAGTGGATTTAGAAAGGTATTGTTAGAAGACTATACCGGGCACTACTGTGGCAACTGTCCGCCTGCCGCAACAAAAGCCGAAAGTTTGGCAGCCACTTACGGTTCGAGCCTTGTTGTAATTGCCAACCATGTGAGTGAGCAATTTGCCAAACCAAACCGTGATACAAGTTCAATATTTTACCGCGAAGACTTTAGAAATCCTGCTTCAACCGAATGGGATGTGACCTTGGGCATGTCTTCAGCAGGTTTACCCAAAGGTGCCGTTAATCGCATTCAAAAACCTACCTATCCACAAAACATTAGCGCTTGGTCGGCTTTAATACCCGTTGAATTGGCCAAACCACAAAGTGTTAAGCTCGATGTGTCGACCAGTTACGACCCCACCAAAAAAATATTGGATGTAAAAGTAAAATCTACTTTCTTAAGCAGCATCAGTAGCGATGTATATTTATCCATCATCGTTATTCAAGACAGCATCATTTCAGAACAAAAAGATTATCTCTTACCGGCCAGCCAGGTCACCGATCCGGAAGATCCTGATAAGCGCGTGAATTACCGTTTCGATCACATCGTGGTGAACAGCTTAAACGGCACTTGGGGCGATTTAATTAAAAAAGCCCCTGTTGCAGGCGATACAGCCACCGTCAGTAAAAATTGCATCAGCATCGGTAAGTGTTTTTACAAAAGTTTAGTTTGCACAAACGACAAAAATTTATCCTTGGTTGCTTTTGCATACAATGCCACTACAAAAGAAATTTTGCAAGTAGAAAAATTAAAATTGCGCTAAATATTTTTTAGTTGCTTTCCTTTAACGATTTAATTTTTGGGTGCAGCCTTCCGCAAATTTTGTGCATATACCATCATGCTTGCTGCAGGTTGGGGCTTGTCTATGCCGTGTGTGTGATGGCTTTGCTCTGCTTCATCGCTTCAGCAACCGCCTCGTTTAACACAGCCAAGTTAAAGTACTCGCCCGGCTAAACTGAATACTGAGGATAGAATTATTTTTTGGGCGTGCCCCCGCCTATCGTTTTTACCAGGAGGGCGGGGTCGGGTCACTGCGGTTTATCCAGACAAAAGGAGGGAGGCTCGGCTATCTTAGCACATACTCGCCCAAAAGTGCACCGCACTTTTGTCGCGGTTTTTTAAGGCGATAAAAGA
>CANGGP010000107.1 GCA_947453445.1 Sphingobacteriaceae bacterium | reverse complement strand
GGTCTCGACTCCGCTCGACCTGACATGACTCCGCTCGATGTGACATCCTCGGTCTCATCAAGCATCTTCGTGGTGTCACATCGAGCATCTTTGGCGTGTCACATCTATCATCTTTGTGGTGTCACATCTATCATCTTCGTGGTGTCACATCGAGCAGCTTTGGCGTGTCACATCGAGCGGAGTCGAGATGGACACATACACTAAACTTTACATTATTTACACGGTCTCGACTCCGCTCGACCTGACATGACTCCACTCGACCTGACATGACTCCGCTCGACCTGACATGAATCCACTCGACCTGACATGCGCTCTCACATCGAGCAGCCTGCCCTGAGCTTGTCGAAGCGTCGCACTGAGCTTCTCGAAGGGGGAAGTCGAGATGGACACAACAAAAAATGCCAACTAAAACCAAGCTATTTTTTCCCCTTCACAATATAAAGTCCTTCCTTCACATCTATCACTTCCTCATCCAACAAATCCCGCAGGGCTTCGGTCCATGCTGCTTGGTTGTAAGCACTCATGCTTTCAGTTAATTCATCAGGCGTAAGGGGCTTTAATTGCAAAAGTTTGAGCAGTTTTTCTTGCAGCGGTAAATTTGATTTTTTCTTTTTCTTTAAACACACATCACACCTACCGCAATCTTTTTCACCTGTTTCGTTAAAGTAACGTAACAATTGTAATTGTCGGCAATGCGCATCGTTGTTGGTATAATCAATAACTGAATTTATTTTTTCGAGATAATTTTGTTTCAGTTTTTGGTAGTTGGCTGGATTAAATTCTAAAAATTTATTGTTCAATCGGTTTTGAGTAAACACCAATTTTGGAAAATCATTGTGCGGTAAATAAGATATCAAATGGTTTTTATCCAAATACGTCAATTGCTCTACAATGGTTGATGCTGCTAATTTTATGCGATAGGCAATATCTTTTTCATTGATAAAAACATAACTTTCAAACAAGCCGCCATAACTGCGCAACAAGGTTTTTATCAGCATTTCAAATTTTGGATACTGCAATTCAAAATGGTACAAATCTTCCTTGCTTGCCGTGAGCATCAATTTAGAAGGTTCAAAACCGGCTTCTAGAAAAGATACATAATTTTCTTTTTCTAAAAATTTGATGCTGTTATAAATGCTCAATGCGGGAATGTTATAACTGCGCGCTACACCATCGATATCGAAATCCACACCCAAGCCCTCCCCTGCTCCAATGGCAATTTGATAATAATTACAAATGGCATTGTAACACTGTTTGATGACCTCTATCTCAGGAAAGGCCAATTTAAAATTGTCCTTTAATTTTTCCTGATCAGCCTTCGTGAAAAAAACTGTTGAATAGGCGCTTTGCCCATCACGACCTGCTCTTCCCGCTTCTTGAAAATAAGCTTCCAAACTATCCGGTAAATCTAAATGCACCACAAAACGCACATCGGGTTTGTCGATGCCCATACCAAATGCATTGGTGGCACAGATTACTTGGGTTTTATTTTCAAACCAAGCTGTTTGAATTTTGTTTCTATCATTGTAATTCATGCCCGCATGATAAGCCTGGGCACTGATTTGATTGGCCTTTAAATAAGCCGCCAGTTCCTGTGTTTTTTTTCTGTTTCTTAAATACACGATGCCTGAGCCGCCCACATTTTTAATCAACTTCAACAAACGTTGTGCTTTGTTTTCTTCCAACTGCACCACATAACGCAAATTTTCCCTGGCAAATGATTGCCTGAAAATCTGCAGCTCTTTCATGTCGAGTTGCTTCACAATATCATCAACCACCGGCTGCGTGGCACTGGCCGTGAGCGCAATTATTTTTACTTTCGGGAAATAAGCCCGCATTTCGGCAATACGGGTGTAACTGGGACGAAAATCATATCCCCACTGCGAAATACAATGGGCCTCGTCAACCGCCATTAAAGTGACCGGTAAATAAGATAATTTTTGGCGGAAGTTTTCATTTTGCAAGCGTTCGGGAGAAACATACAAAAACTGCACATGTCCCAATGCTGCATTGTTTAATGCAATGTCAATTTCCTTGTAATTCATGGCTGCACTAATGGCCACAGCCGAAATACCGCGTTTACGGAGGTTTTGAACTTGGTCGTTCATCAATGAAATAAGAGGCGATATCACCAAAGTGGTGCCCCCAAGAATTAATCCGGGCACCTGAAAACAAATGCTCTTACCGCCGCCAGTAGGCAGCAAGGCCAATGTATCCTTGTTATCTAGCACCGAAAGCACGATTTCTTCCTGCAATGGTCGAAATGTATCAAATGACCAAAACTTTTTTAAAACCTGCGCACTCTCTGCTTTTGCTTTAGAATTCAAAACGATACGAATTTCAGAAAATTTTATCAAACATTTTTTTATTGAGTTGCTAAAAATATTGTAATATGTTTGTGCCCGTGAAAATGCTTGCCCAATTGTTTATTTTTTGCCTGAAATACGGCGCTACAGATACTAAATACTCTGTATATTCGTTTTAATCGCAAAGTTCTGAAATCAAAAGCGCTATATCGTCTACTTTTATTCTGTTTGTTCCTCAACAGCATGCAGGCCCAAATAGTAACCCTTTCGGGCACCATAAGGGATAAGGACAATAATCCCATCGATGGGGTGACCATTGCCGTGAAAGAGTTGCCTCAAATTTCCACACAAAGTAACGAGCAAGGCTTTTACAGTTTAAAGCTGGAAAAAAACAAAACATTTACCTTGATGTTTTACAGCATCAACCATTTGCCTTTTAACCAAACCATCACCACCAATTCAGACCTGAATGTATTGTCGCCAACATTAAAATTTAAAAACGAATTAATAACTGTTGAAGTCACCGATTTTAAGAGCCGCAGCGAAGAAACCGTTCGTTTAGATGCCAAAGTGTATTCGCAAATACCAACACCTACCGGCAACTTAGAAGACATTATCAAAACCCAAATGGGCGTTAGCAGCAACAATGAATTAAGCAGCGGATACAGCGTACGTGGCGGCAACTTCGACGAAAATTTGGTGTATGTAAACGACATTGAGGTGTACCGTCCCTTTTTAGTGCGTAGCGGTCAGCAAGAAGGTTTAAGTTTTGCCAATCCAAACATGGTTCAAAACATTCAGTTTTCTGCCGGTGGATTCGAAGCCAAGTATGGTGATAAATTGAGTAGTGTGTTGGACATCACTTACCGAAAACCTTTAAAATTCAGCGGCAATGCCTCGGCCAGTTTTTTAGGTGGCAATGCGCAGGTTGAAGGCATTAGCAATAACCGATTAATTGCTTGGAACATTGGCGCCCGTTACCGTACCAACAGTTATTTATTAAACAGTCTCGATACCAAAGGCGAGTACCGCCCTAGCTCGATGGACTTTCAAAGTTTCTTAACCTTTGATGTGAACCCAAAATTAAAAATTGAATACCTCGCCACCATTGCCAACAACAAGTATTTGGTGATTCCGGCCAACCGCCAAACCGATTTTGGTACGGTGAAAGATGCCTTGCGTTTTACGGTTTATTTTGATGGTCAGGAATTGATGCAATACAACACCTTTATGAATGGCATTTCGGCCACTTATAAACCAAATTCCAAAACCAAATTAAAACTCATTAGTTCAGCTTACCGATCAAATGAACAAGAAGTTTACACAGTGCAAGGACAATATTATATTGACCAATTGGAAGCAGATTTAGGCAAGCCTAATTTTGGGCAAGTGGCATATAACCGCGGAGTTGGTACCTTTTTAAACAATGGCAGAAATTATTTAACAGCCACCGTATTTAATCTCGAACACAAGGGCACACGTTATATTAATAAAAACAACGAATTGCTTTGGGGTATCCGACAACAGTATGAAAAAATTGACGACAAGTTGGGTGAATGGAAAACAGTGGATTCGGCCGGTTTTATTGTGCCTTATAGTGCCAACTCCATTGATTTGATTGATGTGTATAAAACAAAAATTGCTTTACAAAGCTGGCGTACACAAGGCTATGTGCAGCATAATTTTACAGGACTTTTGCGCGATTCCTCACAACTAAAAATCACCACCGGTATTCGTGCCAATTCTTGGACCGTAAATGGGCAAACCGTTATATCACCGCGCATGACCATTGCCTTTAAACCCAATTGGAAGACGGATTGGTTGTTTAAATTAAGCGGTGGTTTATATTACCAGCCACCATTTTACCGCGAGTTACGCAACATCGATGGTACTATCAACAAATCAGTTAAAGCCCAACAATCCATTCATTGTGTGCTGAGCAGTGATTATATATTCAACATGTGGGGCCGTCCTTTTAAACTCATTGGTGCAGCTTATTTTAAAGATTTAAAATCCATTGTACCTTACGAAGTAGACAATGTGCGCATCCGATATTTTGCGAACAACAACACCAAGGGTTATGCCACCGGTGCTGATATCCGTATCAACGGCGAATTTGTAAAAGGCGCTGAAAGCTGGGCCACCATGGGACTTTTAAGAACCTATGAATACTCTGCCGATAACATCCATTACATTTATTACAACAAAGACCACGAACCAATTGTAAAGGGTTATACTTTTGATCAAGTAAAAACCGATAGTACCAAAGTAGATCCCGGTTATATTCCCCGCCCAACCAACCAACTAGTCACCTTTGGCATGTTTTTTCAAGATTATTTACCAAAGTACCCGGCCTTTAAATTTAATTTGAATTTGCAATTTGGCAGTGGTTTGCCTTTTGGTCCGCCCACCCATTTGCGTTGGCAACAAACCAACCGCATGCCGCCTTACCGTAGGGTTGATGCAGGCTTTGCTTATAATGCATTAAAAAGTAACCGTAAAATTATCAGAAAAAATGTCCTGAACCACTTAAGTGAAATGTGGATTTATTTAGAAGTGTTTAATTTTCTTCAAGTACAAAATACAGTGTCGTACACTTGGGTTAAGGATGTAACGGGCAATACATACGCCATTCCAAACTACTTAACCAACCGCCAAATTAATTTGAGGATACAGGTGAAGTTTTAATTATTACGGGTTTCGGGTTTTTTATTTCGGGTTGAATTCTTGAATTTAAAACAGTGGAAAATCCGCCTAATATAAATTATACGGTGAATCAATCTGTTCAACTGAACCATTCAACATTCTTAATTCAACATTTTTAATTTTTAATTCATTACTACACTTTATAGCATTATTTTTTCGCTCACAATAAAAGTCCTAATTTAGTTGCGCATGTTTGCCATCATCGATATAGAAACCTGCGGCGGCAGATTTGAATTTAGGCGGGGACGTATCACCGAGATTTGTATTCTTAAACACGATGGTCTTTCGGTAATCGATTCATTCACCACTTTGGTAAATCCCGATTGTTTTATCAGTCCTTATTTTACAGGCCTTACAGGCATTACCAACGAAATGGTGGCCGATGCACCCAAGTTTCATGAAATAGCCGCAAAAATTATTCAAATGACTGAAGGCTGCATTTTTGTGGCACACAATGTTTCATTTGATTATGGTTTTATCAAAGAAGAATTTAAATCCCTTGGTTACACCTACCGCCGCAATACGCTGTGCACTGTTCGCTTGAGTCGCAAATTATTGCCCAATCGTATTTCTTACAGTCTAGGACATTTATGTGCTTCATTGGGTATTGAAATTTTTGGTCGTCACCGCGCCGAGGGTGATGCTGTGGCCACTGCCCAATTGTTTGATTTATTGATGCAATTAAAAAGTCAACACGCACAATACAAAAACATGGGCTTGGAAGATTTGATGGCGCGCAGGGTTGACAAAATAAAACAATACATCTTAAAAAAATTACCAGAAGAATGTGGGGTATATTATTTTAGAAATAAAGCCGGCGACATAATTTACATAGGTAAAAGCAATAACATCTACCAGCGTGCAACGGCGCATTACAACAGCGATTTAAAGAAGAGTAAAAAAATGCTCAACGATTTGTATGATGTGGATTTTGTGTTAACCGGCAGCGAATTAATTGCACTTTTATTAGAATCGGATGAAATTAAAAAACACAAACCCCATTACAACCGCATGCGCAAAGCCCATGAATTTAGCCATGCCATCGATTTTTTTAGAGATAAACTTGGTGTATTGAATTTAAAAATTGTTCCTTACGATGAAGCCAATGATGCTCTTGTTTCTTTTACATCTTACAGCAGTGCACGCGAACGTTTAGAAACCTGGATTGATGAATCGGAACTTTGTTTACGCTTTTGCGGTTTAACCGGTGAAGAAGCCCAATGTTTTAATCACCAATTAAAAAAGTGCCGTGGTATTTGTTCGGGTGAAGAAGCCATTGAAGATTACAATCGCCGCGTGAATGAATTGGTAAAGAATTACCGTTTTGCCGACAGTGATTTTATGATTCTCGATAAAGGGAGAAGACCCGATGAATATTCAGGTGTTTTGGTGGAGGAAGGTCGTTACGCAGGTTACGGTTATTTCGAAAGTTCAGAGAGTTTTCAAACACCCGAAGCTTTAAAGGGATTGGTGAGCCGAAAAGATTATTATCCTGATGCCAACGACTTAATCAGACACTTCATTAAAAAGGGCCGACATAAAATCATTAAAATAAAAAAACAAGCAGAGGAGGAAGAATATTTTTAAGTTTAGATTCCTAACAATGCACCCACTTCTTCTTTGGTTTCAGCAATTTTAAACAAGGTGTGCAGTTTGGTTATCAGCATTAACTCGTTTATTTTCTTGTTCATGTGGTATAAAACAGCTTCACCACCGGCGTTGCGGGCCTTGGTGAGCAATTGAATCAAGGTGTTTAAACCACTGCTGTTCATATAACTTAAATTGGCCAAATCAATGGCCCATTTGGTTAAACCTGCCTGCGCCAATTCTTCTGCACTATGTATCAAAGCTTCTGCCTGACCGCGTTCGATTAAACTTCCGTTTAAACTAATCACCGCATAATTGTCTTGTTTCGATATTGAAAATTCAAAAACCATAATTATTTTTTATAATGTGGACAAGTTCCTTTTGTTTGTAACTGATTGCATTTGGCGAAAAAATTCAATGAATGGTGGGCAATTTTAAAGTTCAACATTTCTTCGGCACTTTTTTGAATCTGCATAATGCGTGGATCACAAAACTCCAATACCCTTTCACAATCCATACAAATTAAATGGTCGTGTTGCTTGTATTTGTATGCCTTTTCAAACTGGGCCAAGTTTTTACCGAACTGGTGTTTAATCACCAAACCGGCATCAATCAGTATTTCAATATTATTATACAAAGTGGCGCGGCTAACCCTGTATTTTTTGTTTTTCATCATCAAATACAAAGCTTCAATGTCGAAATGCCCGTCGTGCGAATAAATTTCGTTTAAAATGGCGTATCGTTCTGAAGTTTTGCGATGTTTATTGGTTTCTAAATACTGGGTTAGAATTTGGTTAACAGCCTCTTTAGTATCCTGGTTCATATTTCATAAACTAAGTTAGGGATAATTTAAAAGCTAACAAACAAAAAAGTACATATTTTGATTACTTTTGTATTGATGCAATTTGGTATTTGTTTATTAAGCGTAGTGCCTTGTCGAAAAGAGGCCTCCGGTACCAGTGAAATGGTTACACAATTATTGTTTGGCGATTTTTACCAAGTATTGGAAACACAAAACGATTGGCTAAAAATTTTAATCGACTACGACCAATACACCTGTTGGATTAGCATCAAGCAGCATTCAAAAATTTCGGAGAGCACTTTCAAATACTTACAAAAACTATCGCCTTTACTCAATCCAAATGTGGTTGAATGGATTGAAAATACAATCACACAACAAAAATTTTACATTACCCTGGGTGCTTCATTGCCATTTTTAAATCAACAAAAATTGAGTTTTGAAACACAGGTATTTAATTATGTTGGTGAAAGTAAATCGGTAAAAGAAAAAGCCAAAGCCGAGCAAATCATTCAAACCGCCCATCAATTCATCAATGCTCCTTATTTATGGGGTGGCAAAAGTCCATTTGGTATTGATTGCAGTGGCTTCACACAAATTGTTTTTAAACTCAATGGCTACAAATTACCACGTGATGCCTATCAACAAGTGGAATTGGGAACCGCTTTAAGTTTTGTTGAAGAAGCAGAGGCCGGTGACTTGGCCTTTTTTGATAATGAAGAAGGTAAAATTGTACACGTTGGTATTTTATTAAATAACCACGAACTCATACATGCCAGCGGATTTGTGCGCATTGATAAATTCGACCACTATGGTATTTTTAATGCTGATACAGGGAAATATTCACACACGCTGCGCGTCATTAAACGCATTCTTTAGCGCACCAATAATTTTTGGGTGTTTGTACTAAAATCACCAACACGAACAGAAATTTGATACAATCCTCTTTCTAAATTTAGATTCTTGATTGAAAAGATCTGTGTTTCAGCATTCATGAATTCATTTTCATACAATACCTTCCCGGTAAAATCTTCAATTTTAATTTGTACTTTTTGATTTTCACTTTGTGATAACTCTACCATCAAATCTTGTGAAGTATTTAAGGGATTAGGATAAACGATAAATTTACCCGGTTCTTTGAATTCAATGGCCACCAATGGTGC
>CANGGP010000106.1 GCA_947453445.1 Sphingobacteriaceae bacterium | reverse complement strand
TTTTTTTGCTTGGAGTATTTCTAGTGGCAAAAAAAGATAGAAGCGGATAGCCTGACCCCTAAAGTAGAAAGGCTCAGCGGAAAATAATGGAAGCCTTTCACTTTAGGGGAACGCCCTAATAAATTACATGTGAAATAAAATGACAAGTGAAAAATCAGTTACCAAATTTGTTAAAGTTCAAAATAAAGTTATTAGGATCAATAATGCTTTTATGGTTGCTACTTTTGGCAGCAGTGATAATTGGGACGATAACCCTTTTATTACCACACACAATAACAATGATAACGTACCAACGCAAACATACACACAGCAATACACCTACGATGCAGTGGGCAACATTACCCAACTGCAACATGTAGGCAGCAGCCAAGGTAGTTACACACGCGATTATTACTACAATGGTGGCAACAATCAATGTTACCGAACTGTTGTAGGCAGCGACATCTATAACTACAATTACCACGCACAGCATGGTTTTTTATTAGACCTACCACATTTAAGTGTACTCAACTGGAACTGGAAAGAAGAAATTGCGGCAAGCAGCAAACAATTTGTGAGTGGTGGTGATATACCCGAAACAACCTATTACCAATACGACAGCAAGGGAAAAAGATTAAGAAAAATTACCGAAAATTTTGCGTACTTTGGTAATACACCTACCGTGAAAAACAGCCGCGTATATATTGAAGGTTACGAGTATTTTAGTGACAATAACAGTGGCGGTGTGTGCGAGAGTTTAAGCCTCATCGATGAAGGACGCCGTTTTGTAATGTATGAAATGAACCAAGGCCCTGACTTTAAACTTACACGTTACCAACACCCAAATCATCAAAGTTCTTGTAACTTAGAAACAGATGAAAACGGAAAAATAATTTGTTACGAAGAATATCATCCCTTTGGTACCACGAGTTATCAGGCAACAGATGCTTCTATACAGGCAAATGCTAAACGCTACCGTTACACCGGCATGGAACGCGATGATGAAACAGGGCTCAACTACCACAATGCGCGGTATTACATACCGTGGTTGGGCAGGTGGATGAACCCCGACCCGATTGGGATAGGAGATGGCGTGAATGTGTACGCGTATTGTGGGAATAATCCGCTGGGGCATGTGGATAAGAAGGGGACGCAAGCCCAAGAAAACTCTCGAATGAAGATACTAAAGCCCGAAATAAATTTTAAAGGAGATTTACCCAAAAAAATTGGAGATTTAGGTAATACATTATCCAAATTAATTATAACATTTGAAAAGGGAAGTTTTTCAGCAGAACTAAAAACTGATATTACATATACCAAAGCCTTTCAAGAAAAGGGAAAAAATGGAAAAACTATAGAGACTCAAAACCCTGGATTGTTCAAAAATGTTGAAATCCACGAACAAAAGCACTTTGAGGCACATAAAACAGCATTTAATGCTACATATCACTTGGAGGTTAAAGCGTTTGGGGAAACTAAAGGTTTTGATGGAAACATAGTAGATGTAGCTGATAAAGCTTATAGTTTTTTTAAAGCAACTGCTGAAATTAAAAGAAAAGAAAAGGCACAAAGCCTAATCAGCGAATATGAAGAAAAAATCAAACAAAATCCTTCGAAAGAAAAGGAACTATTGACTGAGCGTGATTCAACACTTGAAAAATTTAAATTGAACCTCAGTTCCGCTATAAAAGAGCAAGTTAATGTAATAATAAAGGATTTAACAGAACAATATAATCGTAAAAGTGATTTGTTAAATGAGCATGATGGGGTAAACGGAATTAACCAACAAACAGCAGATGCGAACCAGGATGCTAGTTCAAAAAAGTACGCTGAGGGAGCAGACATCCTCTGGCAAAACCAAAAGCTCTTAAAGGATGAAACGCATTAATAATATAATAAGTGTATTAGTTATGTGCTTTTGTACCATGATTAATTGTTTAATTGCACAAAAAGATTCCTTAAGCCCCCAAAACAAAAGGTGGTTGGATTCAGTATTAGTGGATAAACTACCCGACCCAGAGGCACGATCATATTCAAGTTATGATGCGAGAATGACTATGGAAAATTCCTATTTGGATACCTTAGTTAGTGGTCTTAAAAAAGGGTTTATCCCAAATTTTTTTTATTGTTCATGTATTGATACAATAGTAGGTTCACAATACTATTACAAAGATTCACATCATTATTTTTCATTGAGGTCAGAATTAATCAAAAAATTGACTGATGAAGATTTAAGATTGATATTAAAAATAGGAGATAAACGTAAACTTAAAAAGAAGTGTCAAATAAAAAGGAAATATGTTTTGCTTGCACCTGTTTTTCCCAATCTTAAATATTCAACTTTACAATTAATTAAACGTAAACAAAAAAAACTAATAATTGAAGATTGATAGTGTTCCAAAATGTCACTTGTTACCCAAAGGCCTTGTTAGCAAAGGGAGATAAAATAAAACTGCAACAACACAAAAACGATGGTTTCCAAAAATTGCAACTAAAAAATAGGCATATAGTTTTTGGGCAGAAACTTTGCGCCAGGGAAGCTCTAACCGTGCGGAGAAAGAGGGATTCGAACCCCCGGACCTTTTCCATTCCAGCCCATATCCCTTCTCACATCTAATTTTTACAATTCTTTCCGCTTTTTCTGAATGAATTTCTTCGGTGTAACGGAGCTTTGTGCTACCGCCGAAACCCCGCGAATGGCATAGCATCCTTTAAGCTATATATTATCAGGTTATAGACTTAAAATTTATTTGTATATATCAGGTTATAGTCAAAAAAATTCAATTACTGAACTAAATTTTAATTTGAAGTTTTATTTCTCTTAGCTTGTTCTCTAGTTATTAAGCGCTCAAATCCACAATTCTTACCTCTTAACTTTCCAACTTTCTAACTTTCCAAACTTTCTAACTTTCCAAACTTTCTAACTTTCCAAACTTTCCAACTTTCCAAACTTTCCAACTTTCCAACTTTCCAAACTTTCCAACTTTCCAACTTTCCAAACTTAACTCAATTAAATTTTGTTGATTCTGAAAATATTTACAAGATCTCCTTTACTAATAGTTGTTTTATCCAACACCATACCATTATTAAGGGCTACTTTAATCGACGCAAGATTTTGAGGAACAATTACAGAAATGAGTGATGGGGCATAATTATTTTCAAAAGCAAAGTCCTTACACTTTTTTGCTGATTCAATTGCATATCCTTTTCCTCTAAATGCGGGCATAAGCGAATAACCTATCTCCAACTCTTCAATCTCATCAATGCTTTGAACCAATAAACCACATTGACCAACAAATGCACCTGTTTGTTTATCGATTAAAGCATTCATGCCACCAAGTTTATTTTCGTAACGGTCAAAAACTCGCTTGAACCAAATTCTACATCTTTCAATCGGATCTTCAACCTTTAATTGCTCTTGCGAAAAAATATATTTCAACGAATCAGGATATTTGCAAAACGTCAACCATGTGTCAAAATCTTGTTCAGTAATTTTCCGAAACAACAATCTATCTGTTTCTTGTCCCTCTAATGAGTATTTAAATGTTGTGGTCATCTTTCTTGTGTATAATATAAACTACGCCTTCATTTTCAGCACAATTTCTTTCTTCTAAAAAACTTAAGCCTATTTTTTCCAATACCTTTATTGAAGCAGTATTTTCTTTCATCGCCCTTCCAACAATAGCAGGCATATTAAACTGCTTGAATCCAATTTCTAAGCAAGCTTTGGCTGCTTCAGTGGCATAACCTTGATGCCAATATTTTTTCATCAATCGGTAGCCAATGTCAAATTCATTTAAATCAGGACTATATTTTAAACCGCACCAACCCAAGTAATTCTCTGTTAACTTTTCAATCACAGCCCATCTGCCAAAACCGTAAGTTTTATAATGGTTGTATTTTAGCAGAAATTCTTTGGCTTCTTCTATTGTTTTAAATGAATCATCCCCCGTGTATTTTATTACTTCAGGATCACTATTTAAAATAAAAGCATTTTCTGCATCAGCTTCAGTGTGTTCTCTTAAATATAATCTCTTGGTTTCGAGTATTACTTTCATACGTTTATAGGTCAATAACTCATCACTGCTCATCAGCACAGAGAAAGAGTGGATTAAGTCCCGGAACCTCTATACATGCCCTAATTCCCTTCCTTCATCCAAATTTAATCATTCTTTCCGCTTTTTACTTCTGAATTTCATCGGCGCAAAATTGGTTTTTGCAACCCTTGCTGCTTCTTTTGCCCTATATACCTTAGTGCTTCATCACAACTAAAACTTTCCAACCTTCTAAACTTTCTAAACTTTTTAACTTTCTAAACTTTCCAACCTTCTATACATTCCAACTTTCTAAACTTTCTAAACTTTCCAACTTTCTAAACTTTTTAACTTTCCAAACTATTTCGTATCTTTAATAATAATAACCCAATGAAAAACGCAAACACATCATCGTCTATCAAACGACTATTGCAATTGCTTTGCACCCCTTTCACTTGTGTTCTGCTTGTTATACTGATTAATCTCTCTTTAATTTCCTGCAACAAAAAAAACAACACCCCCGCTGTCGTTGAAGCCCCTCAGGTTCAAAATAGCCCAAGCCAAACATTAGCACCTGTTCCAACTACAACATTAATGATTGACAGCATGAATACGAATCTTAAGATTACCAACATATCAACCCTAAGTCCAACTTATATAAGCAGTTTTCCCAGGGTTAAAAAATACTATATTAATTTAGATGGTGATAGCACAATGGACATTTCGTTTATTGTTACTGAAGGATGGGTACATGGAGGCGGACTTCTTGAAAATAAAACTATTGATGTTGAAACGCTGAACAATAACACCTACATTTTAACCGATTCCGTTTGTACCGAAACAGCCTATCTTAATTGTAACCCTTCAACCCCCGGCAATCAAATTAGTCTCAATAAGGTTTTCCCTAAGCCCTTGGATGATGGTGACAAAATTGACATTACAACCGGTAAGTGGAATAAAGGGCTAATTTTCCTTTACTTTTACCAAGCAAATATCGATACAACACAATGTTATACAAGTTGGTTAGATGGACCTTGGTATACTTTTAGTAAACCAAAATACATAGCTATAAAGTGCAATGGAAAGCCATGTTGGATAAAATGTCAAGTTACTTTCTATGGTGGTTTAGTATTACATAAATTTGCCATTGTCAAAAATTAAAATTCAAAATATTTGCTTTGGAGATATGATAATCCATCATATGCTAGTTGATCCCTTAGCCCTAACAATCGACTGTGCCCTCAGTGCCTCAGTGGTTTATCAAACCAAAAACTTTCCAACTTTCTAAACTTTCTAACTTTCAAACTTTCCAAACTTTCCTTGCTAATCCCATGTGCCTTCCTGCATTATTGGTAAAACGCCCCAAAAACAAAAAATCCCGCGTATAGCGGGATTTTTTTATCAATATGAGGAATTGTATTATTCTCCTTTTGTTTCTTCAGCAGAAGCCTCGCCTGAAGCTTTAGCGCTAGGTTTCTTAGCGCGACTTCTACGGGTGGTTTTTGCTTTTTCGGTGCTAGCACCTTTTTTGTTGTTTGAATAGATTTCGTTAAAATCAACCAATTCAATCATGGCCATTTCAGCAGCATCACCCAAACGGTTACCGGTTTTAATAATACGTGTATAACCACCGTTACGTTCTGCAACTTTTACAGCCACATCTTTAAACAAAGTGCTTACCACATCTTTATTTTTTAAATAAGCAAACACAGTTCTACGGCTGTGAGTGGTATCTTCTTTACTTTTGGTAATAATTGGCTCAACGTAAGTACGCAAAGCTTTTGCTTTTGCCAATGTGGTAAAAATACGCTTGTTCTCAATTAATGCACAAGCCAAGTTCATCATCAAAGCATGACGGTGAGCTGTTTTTCTACCTAAATTATTTATTTTATCTCCGTGTCTCATTTTAATTTTAATTGAAAATTAAAAATCAAAAATTAAAAATTATTCATTCTTAATTTCTAATTCTTAATTATGTTAATCTTTATCTAACTTATACTTTAATACATTCATGCCAAATTGCAAAGATTTAGATTGTACCAAATCTTCTAATTCAGTTAACGATTTCTTACCAAAATTTCTGAATTTTAATAAATCATTTTTGTTGAATGATACCAATTCGCCTAATGTTTCAACATCAGCAGCCTTCAAACAATTCAAAGCACGTACCGATAAATCCATATCAACCAATTTGGTTTTTAATAACTGACGCATGTGTAAGCTTGTTTCATCAAACTCTTCTTCATTGCGTTTTTCTTCAGCATCCAATGTAATCTTCTCGTCAGAGAATAACATAAAATGGAAAATCAAAATTTTAGCAGCTTCTTTTAAAGCTTCTTTCGGATGAATAGAACCATCTGTAACAATGTCCATAATCAAACGTTCGTAGTCGGTTTTTTGCTCAACACGATAGTTTTCAATGGTGTATTTTACATTCTTAATTGGTGTGTAAATCGAATCAATAAAAATGGTACCAATCGATGCATTGTTGGTTTTATTTTCCTCTGCAGGAACGTAACCACGGCCTCTTTCAACGGTTAATTCAATTTTTAAACGTACCGATGGATCACAATTAAAAATCACTAAATCAGGATTTAAAATTTGAAAACCATTCACATATTTACCAATATCGCTGGCAGTAAATTTATCAGCGCCGGCAAAGTGTACGGTAATTTTTTCAGTATCGTGGTTGTCTAATTGTTTCTTAAAACGAACTTGTTTTAAATTCAATACAATTTCAGTAACATCTTCAACAACCCCTTTAATGGTTGAGAATTCGTGATCAACACCTTCAATTTTTAAACTAGTAATCGCATAGCCCTCTAATGAAGACAATAAAATACGACGCAAAGAATTACCTATGGTGATACCAAAACCCGGTTCAAGTGGTCTAAACTCGAATTGGCCCGTAGTCTCGGTTGAATTTATCATAATAACCTTATCAGGTTTTACGAAATTTAAAATTGCCATACTTTTATCTTATATTAAGTTAATGAATGTATAAATTATTATTTAGAGTACAATTCCACAATTAATTGCTCCTTAATATTCTCAGGAATTTGAGAACGCTCAGGACGTGAAATGAACTTGCCGCTCATACTGTGCTTGTCAAAATCAATCCAAGGATGCTTGTTTACAGCAGTCGATAAAGATCCTGTAATCACTTCCAAAGATTTTGATTTTTCTCTTACAGCCACTACATCACCCGGCTTTAAAGTATAAGATGCGATGTTTACAACACTACCATTAACGGTAATGTGCGCATGCGAAACCAATTGGCGCGCCGCACGACGTGTAGGTGCAATACCCATACGGTAAACAACATTGTCTAAACGACTTTCAATTAATTGTAATAAAACTTCACCGGTAATACCGTGTGAACGGGCAGCTCTGTCGAATGTACGGGCAAATTGCTTCTCAAGAATACCATAAGTATACTTGGCTTTTTGTTTTTCCATTAACTGAACAGCGTATTCCGATTGTTTTGCACGCTTCTTTCCTGCACCGTGTTGTCCGGGAGGGTAATTTTTCTTTTCTAACGCTTTATCCGGACCGAAAATTGGTTCCTTGAACTTACGAGCGATTTTTGATTTGGGACCTGTGTACCTTGCCATTTTAAATAATTGTTTTGTCTTTGTGGTGAAGTGAATTTATTCTACTTCACCTTTGTTGTTTTTATTATTTAAGTTAAAAGCCCTATAGACTTATAACTCCATTCCTAATTGCTTAGGATGGCTATTTTTGTTTTATGTTTAAACTCTACGACGTTTTGGAGGACGACAACCGTTGTGAGGAATTGGCGTAATATCCATGATTTCCGACACTTCAATGCCTGAAGAAGCAATTGTTCTGATTGCGCTCTCTCTTCCACCACCCGGACCTTTTACAAATACCTTTACTTTACGTAAACCGGCTTCAAATGCAACTTTACTGCAATCTGAAGCAGCCATTTGCGCTGCATAAGGGGTGTTTTTCTTAGAACCTCTAAATCCCATTTTACCGGCACTGCTCCAAGAAATAACTTGACCTGCTGTGTTGGTTAATGAAATGATAATGTTATTAAATGTAGCATTGATATGCGCTTCGCCTGTAGCTTCTACTTTTACAGTACGCTTACGTGTATTTGCTTTAGCGTTATTGGCTGCTGTTGGTTGTTTTGCCATTTTTGATATTTTGAATTTTGTATTTTAAACTTTAAATGCCATCATTCAACATTTAAAATTTATAATTTATAATTTATTATTTAGTTGCCATTTTCTTGTTAGCAATTGTCTTACGTTTACCTTTGCGGGTACGTGCATTGGTTTTTGAACGTTGACCACGAACCGGTAAACTGTTACGGTGACGAATACCACGGTAACTGTTGATATCGGTTAAACGCTTAATGTTTAACTGCACCTCTGATCTTAAAGCACCTTCAATTTTGAAGTTGTTGTTAATCAGCGTACGGATGGCGTTTTGCTCATCATCTGTCCACTCACTTACTTTTTTATCTTCGTGAATACCTGCTTCAGCTAAAATTTTTGCTGATCTGCTTCTGCCAATGCCGTAAATATAGGTTAAACCTATTACGCCCCTTTTGTTTTTCGGTAAATCAATACCTGCTATACGTGCCATTTATTTTATGTATAATTTTTTAAAAAATGTTTGCAAAGATAAAAATTACTTCTGTCTTTGTTTG
>CANGGP010000105.1 GCA_947453445.1 Sphingobacteriaceae bacterium | reverse complement strand
AGCTGATTAAAGATCGGCTGTCCGCTAAATAAATTACTTTTGCTCATGGTTTTTTTAGTTGTCGTAAACCAAAATTACCATTGCGAAGGGAGTACTCAAAAAGTATTCCCTTTTATATTTTTTTTATTTTCCCCGGACAGTAGTGATTATTAATTAAGAATCTAGTCAACCCAATCAGCGATAAATAAATTGGTATCGCGGGTGCCGCCGTTATTGCGGTTAGAGGAGAAGATGAGTTTTTTACCGTTTGGTGAAAACATCGGAAAGGCATTGAACATACTTTGGTTGGTAATTTGCTCCAAGCCGCTGCCATCTTCATTAATCATGAACAACTGAAAGTCATACCCCTTCTTGCTATGGTGATTACTCGAAAAAATAATTTTTTTACCGCTAGGATGATAAAATGGAGCCCAATTGGCTTTACCCAAATGGGTAACCTGTTTTAAATCACTGCCATCAACATTACAAGTGTATATTTCCATGGTGGTAGGGGCTACCAAACCTTGACTCAATAAGTCTTTGTATTCTTTTACTTCTTCATCGGTGGTAGGACGAGAAGCTCTAAACACAATTTTTTTTCCGTCAGGCGAAAAGAAGGCACCACCATCATAACCCAAGCCGCTTGTAATTTGCTTTTGATTTTTTCCGTCAATGTCCATGGTCCACAATTCTAAATCACCACTACGATCGGATGTAAACACAATTTTATCACCTTTTGGAGAAATGGTTGCTTCAGCATCATAACCATCGGTGTTGGTTAAAGTGGCTGTTATGTTTCCTTTTAAATCGCACACATAAATATCAAACGATTTATACACAGCCCATAAATATTTGCCTTTAATTTCAGGAGCGGCCGGACATTCAACGCCTGCTTTGTGCGTAGAGGCATACAACACATGTTTACCGTCTTTTAAAAAGTAACTGCAGGTGGTTCGTCCCTTTGATGTACTTAACATCGGTGGTTTGTAGGTGCTATCTTTGGCTGCTTTTTCGATATCTAGATTAAATATTTGATCACATTTTAAACCCCAAGCCTTATTGTTGCTTTGAAACGACGCATGTTTGCCGTCGAAGCTAAAATAGGCTTCTGCATTATCTCCCCCATGGGTTAACATGCTTAAATTTTTAAAATGCTTTTCGTTTTGAGCCGATGTTGCGAGAGATAAGAAAGTAAAAAATAAGAAAATTTGCTTCATAAATATTATAAAAGGGACCAAAGTTAAAAATTAATAATGGCATATCACAAATACAATCAAAATAGATTTCGCTTTGGTTATATTTGTACGCTTTTATATTTTCATTGGCGCTTTCTAAACTATAAACTGTGAAAAAAATACCAAATTGGGTCCTGATAATTGTGGTGATTGCCTTATTAATCGCCTCTAAATTTATTTTCTTTTCAAAAAAGGATGATAAGGCCGCCAACAAAGGAAAAAATGCCATGCCGGTGTCGGCCAATTTTGTTGTGGTGCATGCTAAAGCGATTGCGAATAATTTATCCTTGATTGGCAAAGTAGGTTCGTTTAACCAAGTGGATATTTTGCCTGAAGTAAATGGAAAAATTACGGCCATTTATTTTCAGGAAGGTGAATTTGTAAAAGCAGGTACACTGCTCGTTAAGCTTAATGATGCCGACATTCAAGCCCAATTGGTAAAAGTTCGTTCTCAAATAAAATTATCCGAATTAAAACTTAACCGACTTAAACAATTACTTCAAGCAAAAGGGGTGAGTCAGGAGGAAGTAGACATTCAAGAAAATGAATTACAAGTTTTAAAGGCAGATGAAGCATTTAATTTGGCACAACTGGCCAAAACCAATGTTGTAGCCCCTTTTAATGGTTTACTTGGATTAAAACATGTGTCAAACGGGTCGTTTGTAAGCGCCAATACACCCATTGTTTCATTGGTTGAAATGAACCCCTTATACATCGAATTTTCATTGCCTCAAAAATACAGTGCCCTAATTAAAATAGGTCAAAAGGTGGATTTTAAATTGGATGAGGATATGGGGAAATTTGACTTAAACGCAAATATTTATGCCATTGAACCAATTGTAGATGAGGCCACAAAATCCATTCGGGTGAGGGCTATTTTTAATCCCTTTCAAAATATTCATCCCGGAATTTTCGTGTCGGTTAATTTAAAACTAAGTGAATCAAATAATGCCTTTATGGTGCCTAGTCAGTGTATTGTACCTACTTTAAAAGGTCAAAAATTATATGTTTACAAACATGGTGATGCCATTGAAACACCCGTTAAAATTGGTATTCGTGATGATCAAATGGTTCAGGTAGTGGAGGGCATTCAAGAAGGTGATACAGTATTGAGCACCGGATTATTGGGTATTAAAAAAGATTCAAAAATTAAACTTATTAAGGCTGCACATTAATGGATTTAGCGTCATTAGGCGTTAAGCGCCCTGTATTGTCGATTGTGATGTCAATCATCATCATGTTGTTTGGGGCCATTGGTTACAATTATTTAGGTGTTCGTGAATTTCCTTCAATCGACCCACCGGTAATAACCGTTAGAACCGGTTATACCGGCGCCAGTGCTGATGTTATTCAATCACAAATAACCGAACCACTCGAAAAAGTAATCAACGGCATTGAAGGTATTCGCTCAATTTCAGCTTCATCCAACCAAGGTTCGAGCATTATTACTGTTGAATTTAATTTAGGAGCCAATTTGGAAGCCGCTGCAAACGATGTACGCGATAAAGTAGGGCAGGCCCTTCGTCAATTGCCACAAGATATTGATGCGCCGCCGGTAGTTACCAAAGCAGATGCCAATTCGGATGCCATTATTTCGATGACCTTGCTCAGTGATACCCGCTCATTGCTTGAATTAAGTGATTATGCCGAAAATGTTTTGGCTCAAAATTTTCAAACCATTCCGGGTGTAAGTAATGTGCAAATATGGGGACAACGCCGATATTGCATGCGCATTCGATTACAACCTGATCAATTAAGTTCTTACAAGTTAAGTCCGCTGGATGTTCGTGCTGCATTAAGCAAAGAGAATGTGGATTTACCTTCGGGTAAAATTGAAGGTAACAATACCGAACTAACGGTTAACACCATTGGTAAATTGAGCACGGTGAAACAGTTTGAAGACATGATTGTGAAGGAAGATAAAGGGGTGATCGTGCGTTTAAAAGATGTGGCCTTGGTTGAATTGGGCGCTGAAAATGAAGAAACAATTTTAAAGGATTCCGGCATTCCGATGGTGGGATTAGGATTGGTGCCGCAACCGGGTGCTAATTACATTGATATTTCAAATGAATTTTACAAGCGCTACGATCTGCTTAAAAAGGATTTACCCAAAGATTACACCATTAACATAGCGTTAGATAATACACGATTTATTAAAAAGTCGATATTAGAAGTAAAGGAAACTTTGCTTATCGCTCTGGCACTGGTAATTTTAATTATCTTTTTATTTTTTAGAGATTGGGTGATTGCCTTTCGACCATTAATTGATATTCCCGTGTCGTTAATTGGTGCCTTTTTTATCATGTATGTTATGGGCTATTCCATTAATGTACTTACGCTTTTGGCCATTGTTTTGGCAACCGGTTTAGTGGTGGATGACGGTATTGTAGTGACCGAAAATATTTTCAAGAAAATTGAGAAGGGCATGAATCCACATGATGCTGCGATTGCCGGCACCCGTGAAATTTATTCGGCAGTTATCATTACTTCACTTACACTCACGGCAGTGTTTATGCCGGTTATTTTTTTAGAAGGTTTTGTTGGTCGATTGTTTAGAGAATTTGGTGTTGTATTGGCCGGCGCCGTATTAATCTCTGCCTTTGTGTCGCTCACCTTAACGCCCATGTTAAATGCCAAATTAATTCGCAAAGATCCAAGTAAAAAATCGAAATTTTATTTGGCCACCGAACCATTCTTTGTAGGATTAGACAATGGCTTTAAGGAAAGTGTTACCAGGTTTTTAGATAAACGCTGGTGGGCACCAATCATATTAATAATATCATTTGCCTCCATTTTTTATTTCGGCAAGCAGTTGCAATCTGAATTATCACCGCTTGAAGACAGAGATTGGTTGCGCCTTTTGGTAACAGCGCCCGAAGGTACAACCTTTGAAGCCACCGATGCTTTAATGGACAGAATTTCAACTTTTGCATCTGATTCGGTGAAAGAAAAACGGGTTTGTTTAACCGTCACCGCACCTGGCTTTGCAGGTTCAGGCGCCGTAAATACAGGTTTTGTGCGATTGGCCTTAACTGAATCTGATTTGCGTAAACGTTCGCAACAAGACATTGCCAATTACATCAACAAAAACTTATCCATTTTTCCCGAAGGCAAGGTGTTTGTAATTCAAGAGCAATCCATTTCTTCAGGCGGTGGTCCGCGCGGCACTTTGCCCGTGCAATTTGTATTGCAAACCAACAATTTTGAACAAATCCGAAAAAAATTGCCTCTGTTTTTAGAGCAAGTAAATAAGAGCGCCGTTTTTCAAGGTGTGGATGTGAACTTAAAGTTTAATAAACCTGAGTTGGTGATTGAAATCAACCGCGAAAAGGCCCGTTCGGTTGGCGTTTCAATAGCCGATGTGGCACAAACAATTCAGTTGGCTTTAAGCGGACAACGCTTTAGTTATTTTATCAAAGGTGATAAACAATACCAAGTAATAGGGCAGGTGAGTCGCGAAAACAGAGATGATCCAAGTGACATTAAAAAATTATATGTAAAAAATAACTTGGGCACAATGATTCAATTAGATAACATCATTTCCGTTACTGAAAGAAGCAGTCCGCCACAATTATACCATTACAACCGTTACCAATCGGCCACTGTATCGGCCGGATTGGCGCAAGGCAAAACCATTGGCGATGGCATTAATGAAATGAATCGCATTGCCAAAGTTGTTTTGGATGATAATTTTACCACTTCTTTAACAGGTGCTTCCCGCGATTTTGCTGAAAGTTCATCCAATATATTGTTTGCTTTTTTGTTGGCCTTGGCATTGATTTATTTGTTGTTATCGGCGCAATTTGAAAGTTTTATCGAACCACTCATCATCATGTTTACAGTGCCAATGGCCTTTTCGGGTGCAGTGTTTTCGCTTTGGTATTTTAACCAAACATTAAATGTGTTCAGTCAAATTGGTTTGATCATGCTCATTGGTTTGGTGACTAAAAACGGCATTTTAATAATTGAATTTGCAAATCAATTAAGGGAAAAGGGATTGAGTGTACGTGAAGCCTTAATTGAAGCTTCAACAGCCAGGTTAAGACCAATTTTAATGACCAGCATGGCTACCATATTGGGTGCTTTGCCAATTGCTTTGGCTTTGGGAGCAGGTTCTAAAAGCCGCATGGGAATGGGCATTGTGATTATTGGCGGACTTTTACTTTCGATGGTTTTAACCTTGTTCGTCATTCCGGCCATGTATTCGTATTTGATTAAAGACAAAAAAAATGACACGCAACATTAGGGTTCTTATATTGATTTTGGTTGCGACACAATTAATTCAATCGCAAACATTGCTGAGTGTTGACGAAGCCTTAAAAACTGCTTTGGAGAAAAACTACGGGGTGTTAATGGCAAAAAACACCGAGCAAATCAGTCAGACACAAAACAATTTAGGCAATGCCGGTTTATCGCCAACCGTGAGTTTAAATGCAGCTTATAATTTTGCCAATTTAAATTCGCATCAGGAATTTAATTCAGGTGTTGTGCAAGACAAAGAAGGAGCCATCACTAAAAACGTGGCTGCGTCGATTAATGCCAACTGGACCGTATTTGACGGCTTAAAAATGTTCGCCATTAAAAAACGATTGGAGGCCAATCAGCAATCGGCCAACCTGGCTTTAAAGCAACAAATGGAAAATTTGATTTATCAAACCATTGTGGCTTATAATAACATCATTAAGGTAAAATCTTTGATTAAAAGTGCCGAACAAAATTTAATTTTAGTTGAAGAGCGCAACAATTTGGCCAAAGTAAAATACAATATTGGTTCAGATTCAAAAATGGATTATTTGTTGGCACAAAGCAATGAGCGAAAAATACGCAGCGAACTTAGCCAATTGCAAATACAATTGCTGAATGCCAAAACAGCCTTAAACCTTTTAATGACAAAGTCTGCCGACAATAACTTTGAAACGAGCGATTCAATTGTTGTAAACTTTAATCCAAGCATTGAGGATTTGAAAAAAACGGCACCTAACAGTAATAAGAGTATTTTATTATCAAAACAAAATGAAATACAATTCGAACAAAGTATTAAAGAAGCCCAAGCCGCCACACTACCACAGATTCAAATTAATACAGCTTATAATTTTACCCGCAACCAAAGTCAGGCCGGTATTGTATTTTTAAACCGACAAGCAGGCTTAAATGCCGGTTTAAGTGCATCGTGGCTAATTTTTAATGGCAATAAAAACGCCAAATTGGTACAGGAAAGAAAATTATTGTTCCTCAACCAGCAATACAACACTGCACAAGCCAATTTGCAAATGGATGCCTGGTTGTATTTACAATATGAAGTGTTTTTATTAAACAAAAAAAGTTTGGCTTATGAATATGAAAGTTTACAAATGGCCAAAGAAGTATTGGAAATTTCGCTAAAACGTTATCAATTGGGTAAAACCAATTTTATAGAAACCCTCGATATGCAAAATGTTTATGAAGCTGCACAAAGCAGATACATTAACGCATTGTATAATTTAAAAGTAGGGGAGACCGATCTGATGAAAACAGCCGGCATTTTGATAAAATAAATTAAAGATTATCGCTTAATTAACTTTTAACCAAGCTTTGGGATAATTGCCTTGAATAACTTCCAATGCATCAATTGCGTCAACCTTATCATTGATGCCAAGCACTGCCACAACATGCATGCCTTTGTAATTGTTTTCTTTGATCTTAGCGTCGATGTTGTTTTTTTTCAATTGTTCCACCAAACGTTTGGCGTTTTTCATTTTCTTAAAGCAACCTAAAATAATTTCGTACTTACTCACGATGTTTCCTGAAACAGCATTTTTTTGTTGCGCATCAAAAACATTCACCGAAATATTCTTCTGAGCATTTATTTCAAACACCGCAATGCCATTGTTATCGGCCACTAGGTTAGCCGATTGACTTTTATTTTGTTTCAGTTCTAAATCTTTGTATTCAATAGGTGTATAAAGGCTTTTGCCCTTGTTTAAAAACAATGAAGACTGCATTACACCTTTAACATTTAAACTTGTGACTAACAAAATCAATACACTGCTCAGTGTCACTAAAAACAATGTCAAATAAGCGGTTTTACGGTAATTGATTTTTCTTTTAACAACAGCTTCAGTAGCAGTGGTTGCAGGTCGGTCCTCAAACTTAGGAGTACGCTCTATCGCCTTGTCTATTTTTGTTTCTTCCGAAATAGGGTTTAATTGAACAGCGCTTAAACCAAAACTATCGGTGTTGAAATTATTATCATTTGCGGGTTCAAAGCAAATGTTGTTTTCAAAATCAAGATAAAAGAAGCCTATTCCCGCCAATGAAAGTCGACGTTTTGATTGTAAAACACCGCTGCAAAAATTTGAAAAATCAAAAAGGTGTTGAGTTGCCTCAGATTTGCTGCATTTAAGTTGATCTTGCAACCAATGGGTTAAAATACCATCATTTTGTTTCAATTGAACATTAAAGCCAACTGTTTTACTTGGCGGAAGGAGACTTAATCCGCCGGCAGTATAGGAAGCCCTTTGTGTTTTGAGCACAAATCCCCCAAAATTAGGCAGTACCAAATAGTCATTTAAAAACAACTGTTCTTTAATGCCTGCTATAATATGTTGGTGTATATTCAATGCTTAGGGCTGCAAATGTAATCTTATGTTTCAAATATAAATAAACAAGCCTTTAAAAACACCAATTTTTATTAAATAAAATCAAAATTCATTCATTTTCAGTCTTCAAATTAAATGAATGTTGTAATTTTGCCAACCATGTTCAAAAAGCGCTTCTTCCTTTTAATTTTATGCGTGCTTAATGCAGCCGTTTTTTTAAGCCAAACCAACGAAAAACAAACTTGTAAAGAGGTGTTGTTGAGGAGCTTAAAGGCCATTAACGAAGTCAAAGGTTTAAAATACCATTTAAAAATTATTGAGCGAGGCCGCAAAGGATTTAATAATTACGAGAGTTCAGTAAAATATTGGCGTAATCCAAAACAAGTATACTTGTATATTAAAGGCATTGAAGTACTTTACACCCCCGGATTAGGCGACAAGAAAGCCTTGGTGAAGCCAAATTCTTTCCCATATTTTAACCTCAATTTAGATCCAATGGGTGATTTAATGCGCGCTGACCAACACCATACCATCAACGAAATGGGTTATGATTATTTTGCCGGTGTTATTCAGCATGCCATTGATAAAATTGGTGATCATTTTGATGAAGTTTTCAGTTTAGTGGGGGAAGAGAAAATTAACAACCGAGTTTGTTACAAAGTGGTGATTGATAATAGGGATTTTAAGTACATCGATTATACGGTGCAAGACAATGAAAGCATTACCTCAATTGCCAGAAAATACTTTGTGCCCGAGTATTTGATTGTGGAGAAAAATCCAAAATTTAAAGATTACTTCGATATTCTTAAAAAAGGAGAAGTCATTAAGATTCCGAATTGGTATTGTAAGCGTACAGTGATGTACATCGATAAATTTTACCATTTGCCTGTGAGCGTAACTGTTTTAGATGATGTGGGTTTATTT
>CANGGP010000104.1 GCA_947453445.1 Sphingobacteriaceae bacterium | reverse complement strand
TTACCGTGCTTTTGTGATCAATGATATTTCGATTATCGACAAGTTTAATAAAATTTATATTCCCGTAGCCAATTCATCTGAACTACTCACCTTAAAATGCAGAATTACCACTAAAGACGGCAAGACGATTGAGCTGTTTAAGGGCGACATGAAAACCATTAATGAAGACGGGGATAACTACAACATTCTCGCTTTAGAGGGCTTAGAAAAAGATGCCATCATCGAATACTTTTATTTGAAAAGAGTGGCTGTTTCATATTATTCTTCAGAATATGTGAATTCAAAGTACTTGGTAAAAAACTACCAATTACAAATTATTTCGCCACGTTATTTAGAATATGAATGCAAGGCATACAATGGTATGAGCAATGCCAGCGACAGCAGCGATGAAAGTAAAAACTTCAAAATTTTTCATTTAAATAACCTTCTACCTTCACCCGAAGAAAAATACACAACCTCATATGAAAAATATCCGCATACCGAAATTAAACTGTCGGTAAACACCAACAACAAGAGTAAAAAACTTTACACCTTTTCCGACTTCTCAAAACAAGCCATTAAAAACTACCACAGTTTAGAAAAAGACGATGCCAAAACGGTTCAGAAAATTTACAAAAAATTAAACCTCGAAAAATTAGGCAGCACCGATGAAAAAGTATTTACCATTGAAGCTTATATTAAAAACGAAATTGGCACCATGGAAAGCAGCGGCGACTTAACAATGACCGAATGCTTGGAGAAAAAAGGACTCAGCAAATTTTACGAAAACAAACTCACCGCTTTGTTATTGGATAAATGCCAAATACCTTATGAATTGGTGGCGACCAGCGATCGAAACGATAAAATATTTGATCCTGAATTTGAAAGTTATTCTTTTCTGACTGAAATTTTATTTTACATTCCTGAAACAAAAAAATATTTTTCATACGAAAACATTTTATACCGCTACGGCCTTACCCCGCCTTCTGTAAATGATCAAAAAGGACTTTTTATTAAGCCATTCTTAATTGGCGATGCTTATAGTGCCACCAATTCAATTAAGCGCATTGAAAATGTAGATGTGAGCAACAATTACGACAATTTAGATCTAGACATCAGTTTTGATCCCGCCAAAAACAAAACAACACAAAACATCAACCGAAGCATGCAAGGCTTTCCTGCTGCAGGATCGAGGGCTTATTATTATTACAATTCGGGCGCCAAAAGAGAAGAGTTTATTAAAGAACTCTTAAACCTCGGACTCGAAAACGCGAAAGTGTCTTTACCAACAGCACAAAATTTTGAGCTCAATGAATTTAAAAAATACAATCTACCCTTTATCTGCAGCGGCATTGTTGAAACAAACAACATGACCGAAATTGCAGGCAATAACTTTATTTTTAAAATAGGTAATTGTATTGGTCCGCAATCAGAATTATACCAAGAAGAAAAAAGACATTACCAAGTGTATGCTTCATATCCTCACAGCTACAAACGAAAAATTGTTTTTGAAGTACCCGCCGGATACGTGGCCCAAGGATTAGAAAAACTTAACATTAATAACGAATTAAAATCAGGAGATCAGGTGACAGCCTTCTTTAAATCGAATTATACCCAAAGTGGCAATAAAATCACCGTGATGGTTGAAGAATCATACAACAGTGCATATTTCGCGGTAAATGAATTCGAAGGCTTCAGAAAAATCATCAACACCGCCGCCGATTTTAATAAGATTACACTCTTGCTTAAAAAACAGTAAGCAATAGCTTTAATCGTTTTTCCTGTAAAGTAGCCCCTAATTTCAGCTAGTTTAGTATGGCTTAATCATGACATAAACATTGGCTGATATCTCTCATAAGTGAACAACATTATTTGGCTTACATTTTAGCTTTTTCTTGATTAACTTTATATCATCATTAAGCCAAGATTCATGAAACATCTTTCGATTTTTATCATCATTGCGTTTTTTATTTCTTGTTCTAAAAAAGTGGAAGAGAGCAAAGCCCTTGCTGAACCCATCACTGAAAGTGTTTATGCTTCGGGTTTTGTGAAAAGCAAAAACCAGTACCAAGTTTTTTCAACGGTGAATGGTTTGGTGACTGAAATTTTTAAACAAGAAGGTGATTTGGTTAAAAAAGGCGATGCCATCCTCCAACTGTCGAATGAAGCACCGAAACTTAGCGCCGAAAATGCGGCTTTGGCCTCGTATTTAGCTTCACAAAATGTAAAGGGCGATAAAATCAAAGAATTGCAAACAGCCATCGACTTTGCCAAATCAAAATTAAAACTTGATTCAATGATGTTCGCACGTCAGAAAAATTTATGGGCTTCACAAATAGGCTCACAAGCTGAGCTTGAACAAAAGGAATTGACTTATAAAAATTCACTGAGCTTATACCAAACAGCCATTTACCGGTACAATGATGCCAAAAAAAGTTTGGAAGTGAGTGCCGAGCAAGCGCAAAATCAATCACGCATTAGCAGCAAATTAGAAAATGATTTTATGGTACGAAGTGAAACCGACGGACGCATTTACTCGATACTCAAAGAAAAAGGCGAATTGGTGAACAGTCTTTCACCCCTTGCTGTGATTGGCGATGCTGCCAGTTTTATGATTGAATTACAAGTTGATGAATACGACATTACAAAAATAAAAGTAGGCCAAGTAATTTACATGAGTTTAGATTCATACAAAGGCGAAGTGTTTGAAGGCACAGTCACAAAGGTGAATCAAATCATGAATGAACGTTCGCGCAGTTTCAAAGTGGATGCCAATTTCACCAAGGCACCGGCGCAACTCTATCCTAACCTATCGTTGGAAGCCAATATTGTGATTCAAACCAAGGCCAAGGCCATTACCATTCCGCGTAATTATTTAATCAACGATTCAATGGTGTTAAATAAAAACAAAGAACAAATCATTGTGCGTACGGGATTAAAAGACTTTAAAAAAATAGAAATTTTATCCGGCTTAAATGAAGGTGATGTGATTTTAAAACCCGGCAAATGAACAACAAATTAATTGTCAATATTGCCATTTCACTTTTATTGGCCAGGCTCAAACAAACCGTGGTAGCCGCTGTTGGCGTTACTTTCAGCATCATGATGTTCATTACCCTTTTGGGATTTATGAATGGATTAAACGATATGCTCGATGGTTTAATTTTAAACCGCACCCCGCATGTGCGTTTGTACAACGATATTAAACCCGAACCAAATCAAGCCATTAACCGTGTAAAGGAATTAAAAAACACTTATCATTTTATTAACCGTATCAAATCATCGGGCAGCAGAAAAGAAATTTACAACAGCTTGGCCATCATGCACGCCATTCAACAAGATCCGCGGGTATTGGGATTGGCGCCTAAAATCAATGCACCCGTTTTTTTTAATGATGGCTCCATTGAAATTACCGGTGTGATTAATGGCGTGGATGTAGAAGCCGAAAACAAATTATTTTTCTTTAATGATTATGTGACCAAAGGCAATTCGGCCGATTTAAAAACCATATCAAACAGCATCATTTTAGGAAAAGGACTGGCAGAAAAATTATTGGCCAACATTGGCGATGTGGTGAGTATTACAACCTCGCAAGGCGAACGCTTTTCATTAAAAGTGGTGGGTTATTTTCAATCGGGCTTAATGGATTTAGACAAGGTGCAAAGCTTTGCGTCGATCAATACCACACAAAAAATATTGGGCAAGGGCAATCAGTACATCACTGATATACAAGTAAAACTCAAAGACATTAAACAAGCGCCGGCCATTGCTAAAGAATACGGCCAATTATACGGTTGTGATGCAGAAGATATACAAACAGCCAATTCACAATTCGAAACTGGCAGCAGTGTGCGTTCAATCATATCCTATGCTGTGGGCATTACCTTGCTTATTGTGGCCGGATTTGGCATCTACAACATTTTAAACATGATGATTTTTGAAAAAATGGAATCCATTGCCATCCTTAAGGCAACAGGATTTTCGGGCAAAGATGTAAAACGGGTTTTTATGTTCATTGCTTTGAGTATTGGTTTTTTTGGTGGACTGGCGGGTTTGTTTTTTGGCTTTGTGCTTTCATCTGTGGTGGATAACATCCCATTTAATACGGCTGCACTGCCCACCATTACAACTTTTCCGGTGAACTACAACCTTTTCTTTTACATCATCGGATTTGTATTTTCACTTATCACCACTTACTTCGCCGGTTACTTTCCTTCTAAAAAAGCGGGAAAAGTTGATCCCGTAGTCATTATCAGAGGCAAATAAAATGGAAGAAATTATTTTACAAGCCAAAGGCATTCAAAAATATTTTCACGATCCCGTGGATGTGCCGGTATTAAAGGATATTAATTTTAAAATCAACAAAGGCGAATTTACATCGGTTGTGGGAAAATCGGGTTGCGGCAAATCAACACTGCTGTATATTTTATCCACCATGGATACCGATTACCAAGGCGAATTGTACATCGACAATGTACTGATGAGTGGTAAAAAAGAAGCTGAATTGGCAGCGGTACGCAACGAAAAAATTGGTTTTGTATTTCAGTTTCATTATTTATTATATGAATTTACAGTGTTGCGCAATGTGATGCTGCCCGGACTCAAACTTGGCAAATACAGCGAAAAGGAAGTCGAACACCGGGCCATGGAAAGATTAAAACGTTTAAACATTGATCAGCTGGCCTTAAAAATGGCCAATCAATTATCAGGCGGCGAAAAGCAACGTGTGGCCATTGCGCGAGCATTAATCAATGATCCCGATATCATCATGGGAGATGAACCAACTGGTAACCTCGATAAAAAAAACAGCGAAATAGTATTCGATATTTTTAATCAACTCACCGAAGAAAGCAATCAAACCATGTTGATTGTAACACATGATATGGAATTTGCCGCCAAAAGCCGAAGAACCATTGTGATGGAGGACGGAAAAATTATCAAACAATAAGTCCATTTAAAAAATTATGCTTTACTTTATTTTTGCATGATGCCATTCAAGGTTTTAATCATTGGTGCTGTTTGGCCCGAACCGGCTTCCTCAGCGGCTGGCACGCGTTTGTTGCAGCTCATCCATGTTTTTCAAAAACAAAATTGGCACATTTCATTTACCAGTGCAGCGCAAGGCAGCGAGCATTCGTATCAACTCGAATCACTCAACATACATTGTTTTGCTTGCAAACTCAACAACAGCAGTTTTAATGATCAGGTAAAACAATTACAACCAAATATTGTATTATTCGATCGCTTTATCACCGAAGAACAATTTGGCTGGCGCGTGAAAGAGGCATGTCCGGATGCCCTGCTAATGCTCGATACCATTGATTTGCATTGCTTAAGAAATGAAAGGCATTTGGCCTTGAAGCAAAACCGTGTTTTTAAGTTTGAAGACTTGCTCAATAACGCTATCGCTTTGCGCGAAATTACATCGATTTACCGCTGCGATATTTCGTTGATGGTTTCAGAAATTGAGATGGAGATTCTTGAAAACACATTTAAAATAAACAAAGACTTATTGCATTATTGTGCCTTTATGTTTGATGCGATTGAAGAAAAAGACATACTATCTTGGCCTAGCTTTGAGCAGCGTCGGCATTTTATCAGCATCGGAAACTTTTTGCATGAACCCAATTGGGATGCTGTATTATATTTAAAACAAAATATTTGGTCGGGTATACGCGCCAAGCTACCAAAAGCCGAATTACATATTTACGGGGCTTATGCATCGCAAAAAGTTTTGCAATTACACAATGAAAAAGAAGGTTTTTTGATTAAAGGTCGCGCCGAAAATTTAACTGAAACCATGTGCCATGCGAGGGTATGTTTGGCGCCTCTGCGATTTGGCGCAGGTATTAAAGGCAAGTTGGCCGATTCGATGTTGTATGGCACGCCAAATGTAACAACGGCCATTGGCGCTGAAAGCATGCATGGAAATTTAAAATGGAACGGTTTTGTTTGTGATGAAGAGGCTGATTTTATTGAAAAAGCGGTGCAATTATACAGCGATAAAGATATTTGGCAAGCAGCGCAAACGTTTGGTGTCCAAATTATTCATGACTACTTTGAACCGGTAAAAAGCGCAGAAAAACTGGTGGCGAAAATTGAAGCAGATTACCAAAACTTACAAAACAAACGCCAAAAAAACTTCTTGGGAAAACTGTTGCAACAACAACATTTTGCAGCAAGCAAATACATGTCGATGTGGATAGAAATCAAAAACAAAACAAATCTCTAAACACTAAGCGGCATGCGCGTAATGTTTGATGAAGCTTTGCTCCTGCACCATGTGATGCACTTTTAATTGCTCTTGCATGTTGTGAAAAAGATCACGCAGTTCAAATTGTTTGTTCTCAAAAATCACTTTCTGACTGTAACTGAATCGTTGACCCAAATACTCATTAAACAACCAATTGATGGCTTCTATTTGCTCAACTTGCCTTTCAAATTCCTTATGTGGCTTTAATACTTGCAGCAACAAGCGTGTTGATGCCAAAAATTTAATATAAGCATAAGCTCCCCCGTTTTCATTCTCATAAGAGATGTTTAGAATGTCAGCAATCAATGCGTTGATTTTTTGTGATTTTGTCATGGCCCTGTAATTTATAATGTAAAATTACTACAGGACATAGCGAATCCTTGCTACAATTTGTAGTAAGATGAAAATAAATAAAAAGCCTTGAAAATTAGAAAGTAATTGATCTGATCTTTCTGCCGCGGCTGCGTGTGTATTTACCTTTAATGGCAATACCGTAAGTGATGTTGAAGGAAATATAAGAATCTTTATTGTTTGGATTTCCTCTAGGCGCTTTATTAATGTTATTACCCTTGCCATCATCAATCCAACCATAATTGCCACTCATGCCTTCAGGTTGGTTTTTTAATTCAGGATTTCTGTTTGATAAAGCAGCACCCGTTTTGCTGTTTAAAGAAGTTGGATTGGCCCAGCTGGCTGAAGATACATCATCCAAATAATCTGTATTGGTATAACGCCAGTTAATTTCAATGCCTATACGTTGTGCTTTTCTGCCGTGTGTAATCGACACAAAAAAACCTGCACCAAATGGTAAACAATAACCAAAGTGAGAATAAGGATTTGTTTGCCCCTCTGTTCTTAAAGGTTGCAAGGGCACCCATGAACCCTGGTACAATGCTTGTGGATTATGGTAAAAACCACCAATACCGGTAAATAAATAAGCACCTAAATAAGTATTTGCTTTTCTATAAATACCTGTAGGTTTAGCAGAACTGTAAAACAACCAGTGAATGGTTGCTTCAATGTCGTAAATATCGTTTCTGAAACTCAAATTTCTGTACTTTCTTCCCGGATTCTCACACAAAGCATCGTTTCCTTCAATTCTTAAATAATCTACAGCTACACGGGCAAAAGCCAAAGGATGAAACTTGTATTTAATATAACCCGTTTGATTCCATCTGGTTTTTTGCATTTTAATATCGGCAATGCCGGCTCTTGCAGCACCCGCGCCACCGCCTACATCACCCAAATAATTAGAAATACCGGTCATCGCGCCATACTCTAATTTAAAGCCACGCTGTGCTTTGATGCCGTTAAGGCCCACAAAAAACAAAATTGCAAGTCCTAATATTTTAATTAATTTACTTTTCATTACTCTTTCAGAAGTGTCAAATATACAAATTTTGTTCAAATTTCAAATAAAATTTGCATTCAATTAGCTATTATTTTATCCCGTTTGTCGAAATTACCCAATCAAGCCCTATTATGCCGATAATTGCTTACTTTTAAAAGATGAAAAATTACGCAATTGCCATCCACGGCGGCGCCGGCACCATTCAAAAAGGCAGCATGAGTCCCGAAAAAGAAAGCGCCTACCGTTTGGCACTTCAAAACGCCATTGATGCCGGTGAATTGGTCCTTAAATCAGGGGGATCAGCCCTAAACGCCGTTGAAATGGCCATTGTGGCACTCGAAAACAATCCCTTATTCAATGCCGGTAAAGGGGCCGTTTTTACCAACCAAGGGAAAAATGAACTCGATGCCTCTATCATGGATGGCTCAAACCTAATGGCGGGCGCGGTAGCCGGACTGATTGGTATTAAAAACCCCATTTCCCTTGCCAAAGCTGTGATGTTGCAATCTGAACATGTGATGTTGGCCGGAAATGGCGCTTTGGATTTTGCCAAACAAATCAATGCCCCATTTGAACCTGAATCGTATTTCTACACCGATTTTCGCTACGATCAATTAAAAGAAGCGCAAAAAACCGATAGTGTACAATTGGATCATAATATTAAAACGGAAAAAAAATTCGGAACCGTTGGGGCTGTGGCCTTAGATAAAAATGGAAATTTAGCTGCAGGCACCAGCACCGGGGGCATGACCAACAAAAAATTCGGCCGTATTGGTGATACACCTGTTATTGGCGCGGGCACCTATGCGAATAATACTACTTGTGGCATTTCTTGCACCGGACATGGAGAATTTTTTCTCCGCGCTGTGGTGGCCTACGATATATCTTGCTTAATTGAATACAAAAACTTCACTTTAAAAGAAGCTTGCACTAAAGTAGTGATGGATAAATTGGTAAAACTGGGTGGCGAAGGCGGACTCATTGCCATTGATCAACATGGCAATATTGAATTGCCATTTAATTCAGAAGGCATGTACAGGGCTTCGAAAAAAGAAAACGCTGAAATGTTTATTGGTATTTACAGAGATTAATTTCTAATCTACCACTTGCTCTGCTTTTGCGCGTAGGGTGAGTTTTTTACTTCTCAAATCAAAATGATCGCCCAGCGACATTACGTGAACCGTTAGATTCTCTATTGATACCGGTTCGCCCATTTGCACAT
>CANGGP010000103.1 GCA_947453445.1 Sphingobacteriaceae bacterium | reverse complement strand
TCCGTTTAGCGTAGCAGAAAATTACAGTAATTTCTTAAAGCAAATTGCGGCCTTACTTATTAACTTAGAGGTTCATAAACGCAATATGGTAAAAATGCTAATTAAAATTATCCCGGACAGTAGTGATTAATAATTGAGAATGAAAAATTGAGGAGGAATTAAGTAGATGGAAGTGGAAGTAAAGGAGACAGAGAAGGCGAAGTGGAATGAGAAGGCGGATGAGGGAAGACCTGGTTGTTTCGTTATTAAAAATACGCCACATAGTTTGAAACCAATTAACTTGGTCGTACTTAAAAATCTGTTCATGAAGCATTGATCACATTTACTAAAATAGGGCATCATTCTTTTGTTTTGCAAAAGAGAATGGATCAATATTATTGCTGTTTTTAATAAATTTCTAAATTTACAATTCATAAATTCGGGTAAAATGAAAACCTTCTTACAAAAGTTATTCTTCGATACGCGATACTTGAATGATGCTTTATTGGATGAAGAAGAGCTGAATGCTTTAAAAAAATTCGCGGAAATATTTGAGTTAAATTACCACTTATTTTCTTCTTTGGGAGAAACGCCATTAAACTCAGCACTATCAAAGGTTTTGACAGAAGTCAAAGCGTCTAAAAATACTGCGCTAAGCCACTTAAAATGTGAACAGGAGCATGCAAGATTTACATCAGAATTAAAAGCGCTTCAAGATAAATATGAGAAAAAGCTAAAATCAGGTCGCAAATTACCAATGCAATTTTTTAAGGTTGAAATACCTATTAGCCAAGCAAATTTGTCGGCTCGGGCACAAAAGGCATTACAAAAACTAGATATCAAGTCAATTTCCGAATTGGAGAACTTATCATTATGGCAATTGCAATTAACAAGAAACGTTGGTAATAAAACGGTGCTTGAGATAAAAAATAAAGCGGCTGAATACGGCATTAACATGACCAATTCAAATCATTTTCCGCGTAACTACAAGGAAGAATTCTTTATTCTAAAATAAATAGTGATAGATTTAGTTTTTTACCCTCAACAAAAATAAACTAGCTTTCAATGCCATTTGGCAATAAAAACCTTTCTGAAAATAGGATATTCGGAATAATTCTTCAAATTTTTGAAAATAGGGTATTTCTACCCTTGATTTTGGTTTAACCAAGACTTAGTATTGCCAAAGGTTTAATTCATGATTTGAAAATGGTATTCAAATTGTGTTTTCAAACCAATTTTTTAAGAATAATCAAAAGGCATATTAATCAAAAAAAACAAATAAACATGAAAACAGCAATTAAAAGCATCACGAGTGTTTTCGCAGGGATTGCGTTAACTTCAATTTTGGCATTCACTTCTTGTAAAAAAGGAGATACCGGACCAGCTGGTCCTGCCGGCGCGAATGGTACAAATGGCGTAGCCAATATTCAAACAAGCACAGTTACCACCAATAATGGTACTTGGGCATTTGACGCAACCGACAACTCCTATAATGGCACCTTAACTTATGCCGCCATTACACAAGCTGTAATTGATAGAGGAACTGTACAGGTATTTGTTGGAGATGGCACAGGTAAGGAATGGGGTGGATTACCACTTGCATACGGCAATGTGCAATTTAACTTCTCATACAAATTGGGAGAAGTAATTATATCGATTACTCTGGCAAATGGCGGTATCCCTAATAATCCAGGTGGCATGCAATTTAAAGTTGTGGTGATACCTCCTGCTTCAAAATCGGCGAATCCGAATAATCCCGATTTTCAACGTGCAGAACAAATATTTAAAATAGGTACTTAAGCCTTAATTAATTCATCAATATAAGCGGCAATTAAAAAACTTACCGCTTATTTTTATTTGAAAATTAGAAGTCTAAAAAATAGGGTATTTCTACCCTTGATTTTTGGGTTTGGATTTTTTAGAATTGTGATGGAAAGGAAATTGAATTATCTTTAATGAAGGATTTGTAAGTATTTGTAAATGCTTGCAAGTATTTTGAAATGGATAATTAAGGGGTATCGAATAGTTATAGCCAATGGTAGGACGACCGTTCACAAGACGACAGACCGACCAAAATTTAAACATTAAAACAAAGACAAACCATTTTGACAGGTGACCAAAAACATATAGACCATATTCAAACGGGACAGCGAGTAAGCCGACACTCAAGCCGACCCGATGTTTTTTATTTTTTTTCCCACCGCACTTTTTTAAAAACAATTTTAGCCAGCCGCACAAGTGGCACATTTGGTTTTGCCCCGACACACAAAGCCAACCCTTCGGCAAAACCAAAAGAGTCACTTTTTTGCCAACGCACAAAGACATCCAATAAGAATGAATAAATTAGCCAAATGATATTAGACAACGAAAACGAAAATCTGAAAGTCCACGAATGGATTACAAAATATACACAGACAGGTAATTTATCTATCGTGACTGGCTACTTTACAGTTGGTGCATTGGCTTATTTATCTAAGGCGACTAAGGACAAAATTGATGAATACAAATTCATACTTGGTGACATCGTAAACTTTGACTTCGACAAAGACAGAGCACTTGACCTTTTAAATGAAGACATCAACATTGACGCTTCATTAAAACTAAGCAAGGTTGCACAAGAAGCAGTTGCTTTTTTAGAACTTGACAAAGTAATAGCAAAGACACTTGAACCAAATTTTTGCCACGCCAAAGCATACTTATACAAGCACAACGACAAAGACCCACAAAAAGACTATTACATTTCAGGTAGTTCTAACTTGACAGAGGCGGGAGTTGGTTTAAAGACTACAAACAATGTTGAATTAAATATTGGCAGTTTCGGTTCCGACCCGCAATACAACGAGTTAATAAAATGGTTCGAAGGCTTGTGGTCAAGACCACAAGCTCACGATTATAAAACCGTTGTTGATGGCAACGGTGGAGTTAATCGGATTCCGTTCAAACAATACCTAATTGACGAAATCAAAAAGATTTTTACAGAGTATTCGCCAAAGCAACTTTACTATAAAGTTTTGTTTGAACTCTTTGGTGACGAACTTCTACTTGAAAAAGACAATCCTGAATTCAACCGTCAAATCGGACGACTCGAAAACACTGTTGTTTACAATTCCTTGTATGAGTTTCAGCAAAAAGGTGTTTTGAGTTTGATTAAAATGCTTCAAAAACACAACGGAGCAATTTTAGCCGATGCAGTGGGTTTGGGTAAAACTTGGACTGCTTTGGCAGTAATGAAATTCTATCAGTTACAAGGACGTGAAGTGATTTTAATTTGCCCAAAGAAACTGCAATACAACTGGAGAATTTATCAGAAGAACCAAAACTCAAAATTTGAGAAAGACCAGTTTGAATATTTCCTAAGATTTCATACTGACTTGACAGATGACTTGATGGAGAAGTATCACGACAGGGCGGACAAAATGTTTATCAATGAAAAGCCCAAACTGTTTGTGATTGATGAAAGCCACAACCTTAGAAACGACAAATCAAAACGCTACAAATTTTTAGTTGACCAGATACTTTCTCAAAATGAAGATGTAAAAGTGCTGATGCTTTCAGCAACACCAATCAACAATTCGTTGATGGATATTCGGAATCAATTCAAATTGATTGTTGGCGGAAATGCAAAAGGCTTTGAAGAATCATTAGATATCAAAAACATTGATTACACTTTCAGAGCAGCACAAAAAGCGTTTAACGAGTGGACACAAGAACCAGAACCAAAAATTGGTGAGTTCATTAAAAAACTTCCACCAAACTTTTTCAAATTAACCGATTCCTTGACAGTTGCCCGAACTCGTAAAATGATTGAAGGTCATCAAGACGGTTTGGAGTTTCCGAAGAAAACAAAACCCGAAAATATTTTCGTTACACCAAAGCAGATTGGCAACTTTGAAAGCTTTGAAGAATTGTTCGACCACTTTCCGCCAATGCTTTCAGGTTATCAACCTTCATTTTACATTGACGAGTTTGAGGATGCTGACATATTACACGATGAAAAGCAACGTGACCATTTCTTGGTAAAGATGATGTATATCTTGTTGGTGAAAAGGCTTGAATCCTCTTGGTGTTCCTTTCAGTCAACTACTGAAAAAATATTATCTCATCATCAAAATGCACTTGACAGAATTAAACAATATCAAGAAACCAAAAAGGAAACAGGTTGGAATGACGCACAACCATCACTTTTTGATGACGATGATATTTTGGCTCAAATTGAAGATTTTACTTTAGGAAAGAAACGTAAAACCCGATTGGTTGACATTGACCGTTCGGGGAATATTGAAAATTTCAAAAAAGACTTGAAAGCAGATATTGAAGCCTTGCAATTGCTCCAATCAAACTTAATTCAGTTTGAACGCAAGATTGCCAAGGAAATAAAGAAGCCGAGAAATCACAGTAGCGAAGATGATAAACTGGAAACGCTGATAAATCGAATTGTAAAGAAAAGACAGGCAGGTGAAAACGGAGGAAACGCAAAAGTTTTGATTTTTACAGTTTACAAAGACACTGCTTTTTATCTATTTGAGCAATTAACCGCAAGAGGATTTAATAATGTGGCTGCTGTAAGTGGCGACACTTCCACAGTTTGGAACGAAGAAGGAGAAACAAAAAAATACGAACCTATATTGGAACGCTTTGCTCCTTTCACCAAATTATTCAGAGAAAAAGAATGGCAATTTGAACCATCAAGCAAAGAACTTCCTGCTAACAAACAATATGACGAATGGCAACAATGGATTGCGGAGAACGACAAACGGACTTATGAAAAGCTACAAAACCCAATTGATATTTTAATAGCAACGGATGCTTTGAGTGAAGGACAAAACTTGCAAGATTGTGATTTGGTTATCAATTATGATATACACTGGAATCCTGTTCGTGTTATACAGCGAATGGGTCGTATTGACCGTTTGGGTTCACCAAACACAAAAATATTTGGCATTAATTTCTGGCCATCAAACAACATCAACTCTTATTTGAATTTGCAAGGCAGAATAGAGCAGAGAATGGCTGCAATGAAATTGGCAGGTTCTGAAGTTCATTTAGATTTCTCCGACACATTCAAAGAAATGGCAGAAGATGAAAATTTAGAACAGAAACAAAAAGCAAGAATGTTGGAGCAAATGCAATCTTCTTGGGAAGAGATTGACACCGAAAAATCATTGGGCTTTGACGACTTCTCTTTGGAAACATTCCGTCAGGAATTGTTGGAAGAATTGAAGAAAAACGAACAGTTTTATAAATCACTTCCTAACGGAATTTACACAGGTTTTAAAGCTATACAGGAAGTTTGCCCACAAGAAGGAATGATAGCTTTATTGGGCTATCCGAGTAAACCTACTAAATCAACAAACTTTGAATATAAAGGATATGAATTAATTTACATGGACCATTCCGGTAAACCTGTTTTTTTTAACCAAAAAGAAGTGTTGGACGTTTTGGCAAAACATAAAGAAGAAATTCGTTTTGTGCCTAAGGATATTGACCAAGGCGAGCCAAAATCTATTGAGCATTTATCTGCTGCTTTATCTGCTTGGCTAAAAAGTCAGGCAACCGAAGAAGAAGTTCAAGAAGATGGAACGGTAAAACAAAAAATGGGAAAAGCTTCGTTAGATATGCTGAACAAACTAAAATCAGGAAGTAAAACCACAATTCAAAAACTAAAAGATGAAGGTTCTGCTTCGCAGAAATTCACTAAAGACAATTTCGATTTAATCACTTGGTTTATCATAAGCAACAAATGAATTCAATTATAAAATTTCATACCGATTCGTTCATCAATGCTTTAAAATCATTTTTTAAAGAACTGAAAGTGCCAGTTGATTATTTGGCTGAAGAACCTGCTTCACCTACCGATGTTCTTGGCGAAAGATATAAAGCCACCAATGAAGCACACAAACTCATTGCAGATGTTTATGCCTTGGGTATGGTTAACGATGGTATTTTTGAAGGAACTGAAACTTTTAAAAATTTAACACAAGTAAAAAAACTAAAAACCGATTATGACGGCTTATTGATTTTTGGCGTAACATTAAAAAAACAACCAACTCGAAGCCAATTAGCAGAAATTACCCGCAGTTTTAATAAGGCATTCCCATACACACCGGTTACAATAGTTTTTAAATACAATAGCTATATTTCACTCTCCAATAGTGAGCGATTCAAGTATAAACAAGAATGGAGAGAAGGAGAGAAAGTAGGGAAGGTAAGTTTGTTAATGAATGTTGATTGCTCAACTGATGCATTAGGTAATTTAAACACTCATCAAGGACACAAAAGAATTCTTAGGGCAATTTCAATTGACGCTATTAAAGAATATGACCGTAAAAATAAGGTTGAAAATTTTTCTGACTTATATAAAGGATGGCAGCAGGTATTTAATACCAGTGTACTTAACGAGCAGTTCTATAAAGACTATCAGCAATTATCAGTAAAGCTTATCAGAGCAATTTATCCTTCAAAAATAAAGGATAAACTTAAAGCACATCAGGGAGCACTAAACTTGCTTAACAGAATGATGTTTGTTTATTTTATTCAGAAGAAGGGTTGGCTAATGAACGACCCAGAATTTCTATTCCATTTTTGGCAAGAGTATAACGGCACAAAAGCACCAAAAAATTCTTTTCATGAAAAATGGATTAACAAAGTTTTTTTTAAAGCATTTAATGGCAAGGCATTTAACGACCCAGAAATCTTTAAAATATTACCTACAAAATATCACACTGCAATTCTTGAATTCCCATATCTGAATGGTGGATTGTTTACTCCTACGGATGAGGATAGTTTTGTCTTGGATGATAAAGTATTCGAAGAAATTTACGCTTTCCTTCAGGGATATATATTTACTATTTCGGAAGATACTGCCGATGAAATAAACCTCGAAATAAATCCTGAATTGCTAGGTAAAATGTATGAGGGAATGATTAATGCAACTGACTTAAATGATGTTGATGCTGAAAATGGTATAGTTTACACAGAAAGACCAGAAATCAATTTTATGACACGAAGGAGTTTTGTGGAAGTGTTAAACAAAAAACTACCAAATTCTTATTCGCGTGAATTTTTATATCATTTCTGTTTTGACAAACCAATAGCTAAGCTCGAATTACTCAAAAAATTTAAAGTAAATGTTTCTGAATTAAGAGCTGCAATCCTTTCCATAACAGCACTCGACCCTTCCTGCGGTTCCGGTTCTATGTTAATTGGGGTTATTCAATTACAGGTCGAATTGATTAGAACTTTAGATGAGTACAATGGCAAACCACATACGCCAAAAGATGATTTCTATTTAAAAAAACAGATCATTTCCGAATCAATTTATGGTGTCGATATAAAAGAATGGGCTGTAAGAATTGCCGAACTGCGGTTTTGGCTTTATATGATTGCCGAAGCAGAATTTACAACCGAAGAATTAACCAAAGAACCCTTACTCCCCAACCTTGATTTTAAGCTACGACAAGGCAATAGTCTTTTGCAAGAAATAGGCAATTTAGATTTTTCGATAAAAGGATTATTCAAAGGAAGAAAAAGAAATGCTGGAGCAAGTCGTAAATTAAAAGAATTCATAAAGAAAAAGAAAGATTTCATTGCTAATCAATCAGAAACTAAAACCAGTTATAAAAAATTAAAAGAAGAAGAACAATATGTATTCAAAGAGTTTATAAAAGAAATCATTTTTGAAAACACAAGCGATGTAAATCGCCTTTCGAAAGGCAACGGACAGCAAGATATATTTGGGTCGGAGAAAAAAGGAAATTTGTTCGAGGCTCAAATCGAAGCCTTAGAAAAAGAGAATGAGCAACTAAATAAAATCTTAAGTTCTATAAAATCTACTGGGCGTATACCATTTAGTTACGATATAGATTTTATGGAAATATTTCTGACAAAAGAAGATTCAGGCTTCGATTTAATAATAGGAAATCCTCCATATGTGAGGCAAGAAGATATCTTACCTGCCGAAGATGCCGTAGAATTAGAAAGGCTTTTGTTACCAAAAAATAAGGTCGAAAAAGCAGAAGTAAATAAAGCGTATAAAGAAAAGCTTTCGGCAAAAGTTTATGAAACATATCCATTTTTAAAAACAAAAGCTAAGACACAAATAGGTGGTAAAAACAAAACAATTGATATCTACGGCAGTAAAGTGCCAGGTCGCAGCGATTTATATGTGTATTTTCAATTACTTATACCATCGTTACTTAATAGTAACGGTACTTTCTGTTTTATAATTTCTAACTCTTGGCTTGATGTTGAATATGGTGGATATGTGCAGCATTTTCTATTAAAACATACTCAGCTTCATGCCATATATGATTGCAATGTCCGCAGTTTTTCTGCAAAAGTAAATACCATAATTTATTTTCATTCTGCAATTACTAATGGCAACCTCACAGACAATCAATATAAAACCTTTAATCCAGTTGGTGATGCAATTAAATTTGTAATGAATAAGGCCGATTATACAGACACAGCCTTTGCACCGTTGCTATTGGAACAAGAACACTGTACAAAAAACACATTCCGAGAGCAATATCGAATCATTTCAAAAACACCTCAAGAACTGTGGGCAGAAGGTTATGACGAGGAAGCGGCTTCATTCATCGGAGATAAATGGGGCGGCAAATGGTTGAATTCACCTGAAATATATTTCAACATTCTTTTAAAAGGAGGTGCTAAAATTTGCAAAGTGAAGGAGCTAATTACATACTCTCAAAGAAATACACTAGAAGCATTTAGTTATTTTGAAGAAACAAAAACACCTAATGATAAAGATATTCCATTTTTAGATTCTTCAAAAATTTTAAATAAAATTTATCACTCACCCAAAGAGATCTCTCATCACATTAAATTAAAATCAACAAAATACAAAAAAGGGTTTAAAAAGTATAAAATAGCTGATGTTCTCTCAAATAGATTTATAGGAGATAGAATCTTTTTTGTTCAAGGTGATGATTATGTTGTTG
>CANGGP010000102.1 GCA_947453445.1 Sphingobacteriaceae bacterium | reverse complement strand
GAGCATGATGTCTAAATTGCCTCGTGGTACATTTTGATCAAAATTATAATTGAGCAAACTACTCTTTGCATCAAATTCAGCCAAATAAAATTTTTGATTGATATACAATTTATATTTTGAAATGCCGCTTGTAACATCTTTTATTATAAAGGCAAGATGATTTGAAACTGCTGTTTTATTTTTTTTAGATTGAGGCACAAACTGCACAGTGGGTGGCACTAAATCAAAGTCTATTTGAAATGAACCCAAATTTTTGACAAAAAAAGATACTGAATCTGCGTTGAATGTTGGCGTATAAATACCGGCAGCATGTCTTAAAATCATTTTTTCTTTATAGGGCAAATATTTTTCAGGGATCTTGAATCTTATTTGCAGCGCACTTTTTAAATTAACATCAAATGGTAAGAGCACAAGTTTACCGTTTGCTTCAATGCTGTTTTTTACCGTTAAAGGAGAGGACATAAAAAAGGTATATGGCGGAGCCTGTAAACTTAAATTATCCTTTGCATATAAAAAATCTTTCCGGCAATCAATCAACATTTCGTAATTCGAAATATTTGAATAATAGCGATTCAATTTATTTGTCTTCACATAAAAGTGAACCTCAGTTTGGTTGGCGCTTTCGTCGGCTAACACCAATTTAACAGCATGGTAATTTGTGTCTTTTAAAACCAATCTTGTTTGTTTGGATGAGTTCATTACAAAATCAGCCGGTGCCAACACCGGTAAGAAACATTTTTGATACACCAAACCATTCGAAGTTTCAGCGTATTCATTTACATACCTCGATTCATCGAAGGAAACGGCCTGCAATAGATGGGTATAAACTTCCTGATTATCGACATATAATTTTGTTGAATAGATATTATTGAGATGGCCGTTGCCATCATTTTTATCGTATCCGGCAAAAGCAAATCCAATCATTGATTGATGAATGGTAATTGAGGCTTGTGGTGTAACCGGACCCACTTTTGTTTGATTGACTTTGATGGCCTTTAAAAACTTTGGATTCAGTGTGTCAGATAAATCAAAAATGGCGAGGCCTTGCAAAACAGGTTTTATATGGTCGTTAATTTTGTAATAATTTAAAGGATTCAACGGCACTTCAGATAATTCGTCACGTATTTCAAAATGCAAATGCGGACCTGTTGATCCACCTGTATTACCTGAGAGTGCAATGATTTCACCTTTTTTTACATTCAGTTTAATTTTTGGATAACAGTCAATTTCATAACTCTCAATTTTGTATTGTTCCTTTTTTATAAAACTGTCAATTTTTAAACTGTAAGCGTTTAAGTGCCCGTAAACACTCACCTTGCCATTTGCATGGGTAATGTATAAAGCTTTTCCGTAGCCATATGCACTCACTTTGATACGTGACACGTAACCCGATTCGATGGCGCGAACCGACAAATTTTCTTTCCCGTAAGTAGATAAATCAATGCCCGCGTGAAAATGATTGGAGCGAATTTGTCCGTAATTGGCTGTTAAAACAGGGGCTTGTTCGAGTGGCCATAAATAGTCGTTTTTGTTTTGAGCAGATATGATGCCTGTAAATAATAAAAAGTATAGGAAGAAGAATTTAGGCATTGTATAAATTCTTTTCAGTGACCAAGTGATTAAAACAATAGAAAAAGCAAAAGAACAAAACACCTGCAGCGGTTTGCAACATACTTTCAACTAAAAAATTAAAAGAAATTAAAAAGGCGAACACAAATAATAAAAAACGTTTCGATTGAAAAGCCTTTAATAATTGTATCCAAGTAAACTGAAACAAAAGTACGAGGCCAATTAAACCCAATCCAATAAAACTTTGCAAATACTGATTGTGCGCATTTAAATGGTATTGTAAGGCACCTGTTAAACCATTGGCCGCATAAGCTTCATATAAATAATTGTTTGCATCACCAACACCTAAGCCGAACACCGGATTTTGAAGACTCAGCGTCCATGCCTGTTGCCAAATTAAAATACGAACAGTGGTGCTTTCTTTTGATGTTTTATCAATGGCCGACAAGTGAAGATTGGTGATGGAATTTAAACGCTGAAATGAGTCAGGAAAGGTTTTATAAGCTACAACAAACAATAATACACAAGCCAAGGCAGTAAGCACCAAGAATTTTAGTTTTAAAAATCTTGGATTTTTGTAGAGAAATAGCATGGGTACCAAAATAAAAAAGCTGATAATGCCCAATTTTGAAGAACACAAAAAGATGCACAAAGTGAAAAGCGCAATAAAAAAATAAGACAAATACTGCATCTGTTTTTGAAAGTGAAACCATTTGCCATAAAACATCACGATGATGGTAATAGCAAAAATGAGATACATTGAAAAATAGGAAGCATGGATAAAATCAGAAAATTTGGTGTAAAAAAAGTAATCAGCATCGCCTTTTACCGCATAAACAGTAGCACGCAGCAATAAGTATAAACAAGCAAAAAAATTACCCGATACAAAGGCTACCAAACATTTTTTTAAGATTTGAGCGGGGTATTCAAAACAGAAGTATAGCCAAGGAAATAGCAAAAAACTTAGTTTGATTTCGATGGCAGATAAAGCTTCAGTTTTATTTTTAGAGATGGCAGCACTTAAACAGGTGTAAATAAAAAAGAATAGAAAATACCAGAAAGCTTTTGTCCTTAGTCCCTTTTGAATCTGTTTCCGATTCAGATTAAAAAACGAAAACAAAAGCCAGGCAACAATTACGAATGAAAGAATGCTACCGCCGATGGGCAATAAAAAAGCCAGCAGAATTGGTAAGGACCAAAACAGTTGTTGCGGAAAAGATACTTTCATGAATTTAATTCTTCACGAAAATACATTTGATTCAAGAAGCCATGAAATTTAAAAGGGCAACTTACTAACAGAAGATGTACAATTAGAGGGCATTTAGTTGCAACACCAAACTATTAGCAATGCGCTCGCGGTTGAAATTTTCTTCCACATAAAGACGGCCATTTTCGCCCAATTTTGTTGTCAATGCCCTATCGTTAAAGAGTTTGAGAATAACATCCTTTAAGGCCAAATGATTTTCAGGTTCAAAAAATTCGCCACACTTGCCTTTTTCAATGAATAAATCACGGGCTTCGCCATCAACACCTAAAATTAAAGGAATTTGCATGGCAGCGCTTTCAAAAATTTTTGAAGGAATGGCGCCTGTAAAGAGTTCAAGCTTGCGCAAGGGAATGATGGCGGCGTTGACCGATTTTAAAACATTGGGCATTTCAGATTTACTAACTGAATCAATAAACAATAAATTCGATAATTGCATTTGTGCGCTTAAAGCTGTTAATCGCGGTTTTTCGGGACCATTGCCTTGAAGCACAAATTTTATTTTCGGTTGTGAAAGTAATAATTGTGCTGCTTTTAAAATCACATCCAATCCTTGTGCAATACCAATTATGCCACCATAGAACAAGATAAAATCATCGGCTGCAAAACCATTTTTCTCGCGCCAAGTGCCGCCATTGTAGTTTATGGGATTATAATAATTTAAATCTACACCATTTGGTAACCAATATGTTTTTACATTGGGAAAACGTGTTTGAATATTTTTACAAATACCTTGGGTTTGTCCGCTTACCATCACCGAAGACTTGTACAATCGCTTTTCGAGACGATAAGCAAATGAGAGTAAAGTTTTGTTGGTAACAACCCCTAATTTTTCAGCACTTTCGGGCCATAAATCGCTCACATTAAAAATTAATTTGGCCTTCTTTTTACGTGATAAATACAAAGCCGAATAACCCAAAAAAAGTGGGGGCGATTCGCACATCAAAAAATCATATTGCTTTTCCAATTTAGAAGCAGTTTGCATGCTAGAGATTACAAATGAAAAATAATTTCGTAAACGGCTAACAATGCCTTTGTTTTTAGAAACGTAAATGGCACTGCGGTGTACTTTTAAACCATGCAAATTTTCGAATACATATGCTTTGCCCTTGTAATTTTCGTAAATTTCCATTTGCGGATAATTGGGCATAGCCGTTAATACTGTAACATCAATATTTTGTTTTTGCAAGCGCAATGCCAGTTCAAATAAACGGTTTTGCGGTGCACCGGTTTCAGGCGGAAAATACTGTGTAAGAATTAAAAGTTTCACTGATCAAATGTATTATTTAAAACGATAACTATTTACCGAAACAAAACTTGGGTAGAACAACTTTATTTTTTTTGATAAAAAAACATACATTAATTTGGCTTTGTAAGCTCATACAACAATTTATGTATTTTACCCCGAATACCGAGTTTGGCCAATTTATTTTCTTCCGCACTTGGGCAAACGCGGTTGCTTAAAAAAACAAATATCAATTTATTTTTTGGGTCGGCCCAAGCCAAAGTGCCCGTAAAACCGGCATGTCCAAAACTCTCGGCACTGCACTCAGCAGTTACCGGGCTGTCTTTTTTAGAATTCATTTCCGGTTTTTCGAAACAAAGGCCTCGTCGGTTTTTAGGACAGAAATGGCAAGCGGTATAATCATTCACCACATTGCTATCTAAAATTCTGATGCCGTTTAATTCACCCTTATTTAAAAAGAGCTGCATTATTTTTGCGAGTTCAAATGCATTTGCAAAAAGTCCGGCGTGCCCTGCAACACCACCCATGAGTGCCGCGCCCGGATCGTGCACATAACCCTGTATGAGTTGTTTTCGGAATAGGTGGTCGTTTTCAGTAGGACAAATAAGGGATTTTGAAAAAGTCTTTAAAGGCTGATAAGTTAATTGTATTCCCAATTTGCTGTACAATTCCGACACAAAAACATTTAAGCTTTGTCCGCTTAATTTTTCGATGATCCTTTGCATAAAGTAATAACCCAAATCGCTATAAACATATTCCCCTTGTTTTTCTAATTTTGATTTGATAATCATGTTAAAGATTGTGTCCTGAATACCCTTCACAGCAAATAGATGGTGGGCTACTTCGTTGGGAAAATCGTCGGAAACATGTTTGTCGTAATAATCGGCTTTGTGTTTTCCGTTTTTTTGCAAAGTACTTTGATAAAAGGGCAACCAAGGTAATAATCCTGCTTGGTGGCAGAGCACCTCTTCAATCAATAAGTTTTCCTTGTTTGAACCTTTTAATTCAGGGAGATAATAACCCAGTGTTTTTTTGTAATCAAATTTTCCTTCGCTACTTAATTTCATCAAAGCAAAGGCGGAAGCCGCAATTTTTGTGATGCTGGCAATATCGTACAAGCTATTATTGTCAACGGTTTTGGCATCGTGGTCATAAGTGTATTTGCCGTATGACTTTTGAAAAATAATTTTGCCATTTTGCATGGCCAAAATTTGACATCCCGGGTAAGCCTTTTGTTTAATGCCCCAAAGCGCAATGCTATCTATCTCTTCTTCCTTTTTTTTTTAATGGCCTTTGTGATGGGCGGTATTTGCGTTTTGGTTGAAGACAACTCAATACCTTCCCCTGCTTTATACCAATTGGTACTCACGGGTAATTGACCATTCGCACCATTGAGTCCTAAAAGAGTTTGTGCGGCGGCGCGCATCATGAAAGGCGTATTTTCGTATGCAAGCACAATGGATTTGAAGGCATTTGAAGATGGCAATTTGTTCATTAAATATGGGTTTGAAAATAAAACTAAAATGCAGGGTTTTAATTTTCCGATTGAATCAATCAGTTGTAAAGTTTGATCACTAACACCAAAGTTTTTTTCCGGCTTCATGTTCGATTTGTTCAATTGTAAAATAACCATTGATGCATCATTTAGCTTTTCAAACAAATTATTGATCTCTTGTTTTTTGGCATCATGTGATATGCCCACATGTTTAATACGCATCACATTTGTGAGTGTGTTGGTAAAATCATTGGCCTCTTCATTACCGAATGAAATCTCCAGAACCTTGCTGCTATCTTTGGTATTTAAAGGCAATATATTGTTCTCATTCTTCAAAACGGTGATGGCAGCTTCAGCCAATTGGGTATTGAGTTTATCTGATACTTCTGTATTTAATTCCTTGTATAAATTACGTGTAGATATTTCAGGTTTAACGTTCAAACCACACCAATATTTTGCTTGCAGAATTTTTTTGCAACGCGAATCAATTTCTGCTTGGGTAATTTTTCCTTCTTCAATGGCTTTAGTTATTACAGCAATGGCCTTTGGCACATCACCACTAAATAACAACACATCGTTTCCTGCTAACAAAGCTTTAAGATCAACAATACCCGGTTCGAATAAATCGGCGGCCCCTTTCATGTTTAAGGCATCGGTAAACACCAAGCCTTTAAAATTCATTTTAGTTTTTAATAAGTCATTCACCACCAATGGTGATAAGGTTGAAGCCATGTTTTTATTGGTGTCTAAACTTGGAATGTTTAAATGCGCCACCATGATGCTTGCTAAACCACGATCGAATAAATATTGAAAGGGATACAATTCAAGCGTATCTAAACGTTTTAAGGAGTGCATTAAGAGTGGTAAGGCCAAGTGAGAATCGCTTTCTGTATCACCATGTCCCGGAAAATGTTTTGCATTGGCCATCACATGTTCGTCCTGCAAACCTTGCATGTACATGAAAGATTTTTGGGCCACTTTGAATTTATTTTCGCCAAAACTTCGCATGCCAATCACCGGATTTAAGGGATTGTTGTTTACATCGGCCACAGGCGCAAAATTGATGTGTATGCCTAAACGTTTACATTCTTTAGCAATTTGGCGACCCATCCAATAAATTAATGAATCGTTGCGAATGGCGCCTAATGTCATTTGTCGCGGATAACGCACAGTGCTGTCTAATCGCATCGACAAGCCCCATTCACCATCAATGCTATACAACAAAGGTGTTTTGGCGACACTTTGGTAATAATTGGCCAATTGGCCTTGACGAACCGGACCACCTTGCATCCAAATTAAACCGCCAATATTGTATTGTGTTACCAATTCTTTAATTTCTCGAACGTGTTTCATGTCGCGGTTACTATAAGCCGCTACCATGAAGAGTTGAGCAAGACGTTGTGTTGGTGTTAGTGAATTAAAAACCGAATCAACCCAAGCATTTTGGGATTTGGTAAAATCAGGCTCTTGTTTTGCTTTGTTCGACAAGGTAAATGATAACAAGACAAAAACAAGCAGCAGATAAGCCGTAAAACGCAATTGATTCATCTTTTAAAAATAAGTTGAATAGGCTTTAAGATAAGCCACATGAAGCAAATGTTTTGAACAGCGTACGTTTGATTGTGCAGGTGTCATGATTCAAAAAAACCGAACAATCAGTTTAAAAGGAACGGCACTAATGCTCAATAATGATGCGCTGGTGTAAGCCGGCACTGCTCTTCACCAAATACAATCCGTTTGGCAAAAAGCTCAAATCAATTTGTGTATTCGTGATGAGATTTTCCCCATGAAAAACACAGGCACCGGTAGCGGCATAAATATCAATGTTAGCGCTTTTGGCATTGGCTATATAAAAACATTTTCCTTCACTTGGGTTAGGATACAAAAGTGAAACTCCATTTGCAGGTAAGTTGTTGTTTATACTTGTTGTGTTTTGCACCACTGCTAATTTTCGAATCAAAATATCATCCAAATAAATGCCATCTTTTTGATTACCATTATCGCTTTGTAATGTAAAACGCAACACAACGCCCATCCCTAAGTATGGTGATAAATCTACTTCCTCTTTTACCCACTTATCGCGGCGATAATCATAAATGGGCTCATTGCCATCGTAAGAGCGGGGTGCAGTTTGATGTGGTGTGCACAAGGGGTCGAATGTTGAACCATTATCGGTACTTATAAGTACTTGGGCTTGATCGAAGAATTTTTCAATGTCGAAGCGGGTGTAATATTGCAAATGTGCGTAAGCTGCATTGCTTAAATCTGCAACTTGATTCATGGTAATGGATTTATTATCACCGGGAGCGTAAAGTCCTTGGCTATCGGTAATAGAAGCAGGTGCCGACACAAAGGTATTGGTTGTGTTTTGCCAATTACCAATAGAGGTAAAATTGCTATTTACGGCTGAACCATTGTCGTAAAATACGACTGTAGGCATGCCTGCCATTTTTGTGATGGTATCGGTTTGAATGTATGTGCCGGTGTTTGATTGAATCACATATTTTATTTTTTGGCCCGGTTGCACCGAAGGATTCATGCTAAATGGAATTGAATCAACAATACTTTGAAGCGGACTTAAAACTGCGAAAGTTTTGGTTGGTCCGGCAGAAGTGAAAGCATTATTCATTGCTTGAACACTAATGGTGAGATTATTGGTTGCCAAGCCTAAATTGGTAAGGGCGAACTTTATTGCGCCTTGTGGGGGCATAAAATGATCGGTTCTGTCTTCCACCAGCGTGCATGAACCCACCAATTTGGCCGTATTTAAATTTTGTTGAAAGGAAAATTTGCAGAGGTCGATGATGCGGTTGGAGGCAGGCCAAAAGCCATCGTACGCTGAACCAACTTCAGGTGTGAAAGCATAAATTTTTGGTTTGGTACTAATGTCACCATACATCCAATCGTCGCTTGAACCGTTGGTAATGTAAAACAATGTTTGATCACAAGTACCATAAGAGAAGGCGCTTTTTTCGGTTAAATACTCACCCCAATGGTTAAAACGCAAACTATCGGCTGTTAGTAAGGATGGAATATAACCCCAGGGATAAATCAAATGGTTGCCAAATGAGTGTGCATTGATGGCCGCTTTGAATTGTCGATTATTGCAAAAATTACGCACGGCTTGTGTTTCGGGTTCACTAAAGGCCGAAGCACCTCTGTATGTATCTGAAACACCGTTTGGGGAAGAGCCAATGTTATCAAATCCCCAATTGTATCCATAGTTGCGATTTAAATCCACACCAAAACTACCGCCTGAATTTACGCGTCTGTTTTTACGCCACATGCCGCCGCCATTCGGACTATTGGTTTGATTATACACATAACCATCGGGGTTAACACAAGGGATAAAAAACTGTTCGGTATTATCTACAATGCTTTTTATCTC
>CANGGP010000101.1 GCA_947453445.1 Sphingobacteriaceae bacterium | reverse complement strand
TCTAATGCGCCAAACAGAATACAAAAAAAACTGGGGATGGCGTACATCAGAAAAAACCAATCGTTTCTCTCAAACCACGAATCGTGATCTTTTTTGTGATGATCAGCGTGCAAATACCACAATAAGCCATGCATGATGTACTTGTGGTTAAACCAGGCCGAAAATTCAGTTAGTACAAATGTGAGGAGGATAATCCCAATATTAATTAAAATTTGATGCATTGTCATAAAACATTAAACAAAACTACGCTTGTTTTGTTTAACCTTTATTAAAATGTCAAAAAGAAAAATCGCAATTATCGGGGCAGGCTTTAGCGGCTTGTCGGCAGCATGTTATCTGGCAAAGCAAGGATATGGTGTAACAGTTTACGAAAAAAACAGCCAATTGGGCGGAAGGGCCAGAAGTTATACAGAAAATGACTTTTTGTTTGATATGGGCCCCAGCTGGTATTGGATGCCTGATGTGTTTGAGAAATTTTTTAGTGATTTTGGCAAACGTGTCTCTGATTATTACGCGTTAAAACAGCTTTCGCCGGCCTACCGCATCTATTTTAAAGACGAGGCCATCGATATTCCTTCAAAAACCGAAGATCTTTATGCCTTGTTCGAATCCATTGAACCGGGCTCAAGCACAAAGCTGAAACAGTTTTTAGATGAAGCGAAATACAAATACGAGGTTGGAGTTCACAAACTGGTGCACAATCCGGGTGTTAGCATTAGCGAGCTCATTGATCTTGAACTCATTAAAGGTTTATTTAAACTCGATGTGTTTAAAAGCATGAGCAAACACATTCGCCACTTCTTTAAGAACGAAAAACTGATTCAATTGCTCGAATTTCCGGTCTTGTTTTTGGGCGCTTTGCCTGCAAATACCCCCGCTTTATACAGTTTAATGAACTATGCCGATTTATCATTGGGCACCTGGTACCCAATGGGCGGCATGTATAAAATCATTGAAGGCATGCACAGCTTGGCCAAAGAACTGGGCGTTGAATTTGTTACCAATGCCGACGTTAGTAAAATTAACGTTAAACAAAACATGGCACACAGCCTCGATGTAAATCAATCAAAAGTTGAATTTGATGCCTTAATTTCTTCAGCCGATTACGCTTTTACCGAACAAACATTATTAAGTCCCGAACACCGCCAATATAGTCCCGAATACTGGAATAGCCGTAAAATGGCGCCTAGCAGCTTAATCTTTTATTTGGGTGTTAAAGGAACTGTTCCGAATTTATTACACCATAATCTGTTTTTCGATGAAAATTTCGATAAACACGGCGATGAAATTTACACCAACGCCAAATGGCCCGATAAGCCTTTGTTTTACGTTTGTTGTCCAAGCAAAACCGATTCAGGCGTAGCGCCGGCAAATCACGAAAATTTGTTTGTGTTAATGCCAATAGCCCCCGGACTAAAAGATACACAGGCCTTAAGGGACCATTATTATCAACTTATTTTAGAGCGCATAAAAACAAAAACCGGCTTCGATGTGGCCGCAAATGTTGTTTACATGCGCAGTTACGCGCCCAGCAATTTTATTGAAGATTACAACGCTTTTAAAGGCAATGCTTATGGATTGGCCAATACCCTTATGCAAACCGCTAATCTTAAGCCTTCTATACGCTCTAAGAAAGTAAAAAACCTGTTTTACACAGGCCAACTAACGGTACCCGGACCCGGGGTGCCCCCTGCCCTTATTTCAGGAAAATTAGCGGCTGAACAAATTTTGAACCTTTTTAAGAATTAATTGTTTAATCTCTAAAGAACCTAAACGATGAAATCATTATTCGACAAAGTATCGCACAGCACAAGCAAAATTGTGACGCGTCATTATAGCACTTCATTTAGTCTGGGCATTAGCTTTTTACACCAATCATTCCGTCAGCCCATCTACAACATTTATGGTTTTGTGCGTTTAGCCGACGAAATTGTTGATTCATTTCATGATTTCGATAAAGCCACTATGTTGGAAGAATTCACCAAAGAAACATTTTTAAGCATTGAGCGTAAAATTAGTACCAACCCAATCCTCAATAGCTTTCAAGAAGTTGTAAATACCTACCAAATCGACCACGCATTGATTGCTGCTTTTTTGAGAAGTATGAAAATGGATTTGGTGAAAAAAGAATACACCGAAGAAGGATACAAAGAATATATTTTAGGCAGCGCAGAGGTGGTTGGTTTAATGTGTTTACAAGTGTTCACCGAAGGTAACCGCCAAGTATACGAACAACTCAAGCCACAAGCCATGTCATTGGGCTCTGCTTTTCAAAAAATTAATTTTCTGCGTGATTTAAATGCCGATTTCGTGGGCATGGGACGCATGTATTTTCCGGGTCTCAACATGGAACAATTAGACGAAACCGTGAAAGCACAAATTGAAGAAGACATTGAAAAAGACTTCAACGACGGTTTGGTAGGCATTAAAAAACTGCCAAAAAAGGCGCGTCTGGGCGTTTATGTGGCTTATATCTATTACCGAAGCTTGTTCAATAAAATTAAAAGCGTAAAAGCGCATCATATTTTGCAAGAACGCGTGCGCATTCCAAATCCACAAAAAGTAATGTTGTTTGCGGGCAGTTATGTGCGCAACAGTTTAAACTTATTGTAATGCATTCTTTATTATTATTTTTCACGCTATTTTTTAATTCCCCACATAGCTTGCAACAATTGCGTGAACTATTCCCTTTAATTGGCTTGAGCGAATCATCAAACAAAAAGATGATGGAGCTGACCGAAAACAACAGCCAATTAAATATCCCAATTAAAAAAGCCTATTTGGCCAGCGCAAAAATGGCTTCTGCAAAATTTAAAACCTTTCCATTGGCCAAATACCAAGCTTTTTTAGAAGGCAAAAATTTATTGGAAGAAAGTGTTGCATTGGATAAACAAAATCCCGAAATACGTTTTGTGCGTTTTGTGATTCAATCAAACCTGCCATCTTTTTTATTTTATTCGCAAAACATCTCAGAAGACAAAGCCTTTATCACCAAATCACTTCCTGTGCTTAAAACCACTGATCCCGACTTACACCAAAGGATTGTAAATTATTTTGGCAAGAAATAATTTTTCTGCATAGCGAAACATTTCAAGTTTAAAGAGAATCTAATTACCATGGGCGCCAGGGATACGGAGGGCTTGGTTATTTTTAGCGACCTAAAGCTTTGGCGCTAAAAAAAATTTAAGTTTCATTCGTAAAACAAAAAATTATCCACACAACAATAAAAAGTCTGAATAAACCGCAAAATTTAATTTTCTTTATAGAATAAAGCCACAAGCGTTTTATCATTAAATTCTAAAAGAAAATGATTACCAAAGACAGCCAAAAAAAATTATTTCTCCTCGATGCCTTCGCCCTTATATACCGATCTTACTTCGCCTTTAGTAACAGTCCCCGCATCAACTCAAAGGGCTTTAACACCTCAGCTATATTTGGTTTTACCAATACCCTTCTCGAAATCTTAAACAAAGAAAAACCCACACACATTGCCGTGGTGTTCGATATGGAAGGTCCTACACAACGACACATTGAGTTTGAAGCATACAAAGCCAACCGCGAAGAAATGCCTGAAGATTTGCGTAGCGCTATTCCCATTATTGTTGATTTAATTAAAGCGTTTAACATTCCTGTTTTGGGAATATCGGGTTTTGAAGCCGATGATATCATTGGCACCTTGGCCATAAAAGCCGAAAAAGCAGGCTTCACAACCTACATGATGACCCCCGATAAAGATTACGGTCAGCTGGTTGACGAAAATACATTCATCTATAAACCCGCCCGATTAGGTAATGGCGCCGAAATTTTAGGTCCTGCCGAAATTTGTAAAAAATGGGACATTCGTTCCGTGAGTGAGTTGATTGATATTTTGGGATTAATGGGCGATAAAGTCGACAACATCCCCGGCATCCCGGGCGTTGGCGAAAAAACAGCCATCCAATTAATTAAAGATTTTGGAAGCATCGAAAACTTATTGGCCAATACTGATAAACTAAAAGGTAAACTGAAAGAAAAAGTTGAAAACAACAAAGACATGGCCATTCAGTCGAAGCGCCTTGCAACCATTATTCTCGATTGTCCAATTGAATTAGATGAAGAGGAATTAAGACTCAAAGAAATCAATAAACCCGCTTTGTCGGAAATTTTTAACGAGCTTGAATTTAGAGGCATTGCAAAAAAAGTACTTGGTGAAGTTGAGGCAAGTGATGAAAAAGTATCAGTCGATAAATCGAAAACAAAAAACAATCCAAACCAAGGCGATTTATTTTCCGGTCCTGATTTATTTTCTTCAAACGATGATGATGCCAATGAATTGGCAATGCCCGTGATTCACAAAACCATTGCCGACATTCCACACGATTATATTTTGGTTGATACTCCTGAAAAATTAAATGAGCTCTTGCAAAAATTATCTGAAGCCAATGAGTTTTGCTTCGATAGCGAAACAACATCACTCAACACTTTAGAGGCCGAAATTGTAGGGCTTTCGTTTGCCACTCAATCGCACCAAGGTTGGTACATTCCCATTTCGGCCAACAAAGAAGAAGCCACACAAACACTTCATTTATTTCAAAACATTTTTAATGACAAGAACAAAACCCTTGTTGGGCAAAACATTAAATACGATTACCAAGTTTTAAAAAATTATGGCATCGACATTCAAAATAAAATGTTCGACACCATGGTGGCACACTTTTTAATTGTACCTGACATGCGTCACAACATGGATGTGCTGGCCGAAACCTATTTGAATTATTCACCTGTAAGCATCACCGAATTAATCGGAAAAAAAGGAAAAGATCAGGGCAGCATGCGTGATGTTGAAATTGAAAAAATTAAAGAATACGCCGCCGAGGATGCCGACATTACATTACAACTCAAGCACCGTTTTGCCCCTGAATTAATTCAAAACGAACTCGATACTTTGTTTCAAGACATTGAAGTGCCCTTAATTAAAGTGCTTGCAAACATGGAAAGAGAAGGTGTTAACTTGGATGTGAACAGCTTAAAAGATTTTTCTGCGCAATTACAAAACGACATTACCAATGTTGAAGCCGAAATTCAACAATTGGCCGGCACCAAATTCAATGTTTCATCGCCTAAACAAGTTGGTGAAATTTTATTCGAATACCTCAAAATTGTTGAGAAGCCTAAAAAAACAAAAACAGGGCAGTATGCCACAGGCGAAGATGTGTTGAGCAAATTAGAAAACGTTCATCCCATTGTGTCAAAAATTTTAGATTACCGCGAATTGGTAAAACTAAAAAACACATATGTTGACACCTTGCCTGAATTGGTAAATCCAAAAACCGGTCGCATCCATACTTCATACAACCAAGTCGTAGCGGTTACAGGTCGTTTAAGCAGCGATAATCCTAATCTTCAAAACATTCCTATCCGTACCGAGCGTGGACGACAAATTCGAAAAGCATTTATTCCGCGCGACGAAAATCACATTTTGTTAAGTGCCGATTATTCTCAAATTGAATTACGCATTGTGGCCAGCATTAGCCAAGACCCAAACATGTGCGAAGCATTTCAATTGGGAAAAGACATTCACACGGCCACTGCGGCAAAAGTATTTGGTGTAGCCGAAAGCGAGGTTACAAAAGAAATGCGCTACAAAGCCAAAAGCGTAAACTTCGGTATCATTTATGGACAAGGGGCTTTTGGCCTTTCCGAAAATTTAAACATCCCACGCAAAGAAGCACAAGAGCTCATTGAAAATTATTTTAAAGAGTACAGCGCCATCAAAAATTATATGGATGAATCAAAAGCCTTGGCCCGCGAAAATGGATTTGTAAAAACATTGCTTGGCCGTAAAAGATGGTTGCGCGACATTAATTCAAACAACGCAACCGTTAGAAGTTTTGCCGAACGCAATGCCATTAACGCACCAATTCAAGGAAGCGCCGCTGATATGATAAAAGTGGCCATGATCAATATTGCCAATGAATTTGAAAAACAAAATTTTAAATCCAAAATGTTATTGCAAGTGCATGATGAATTGGTATTTGATGTGTTTAAACCCGAACTCGATACGGTTAAACCCATCATCGAAAAACTCATGCGCGAAGCCCTGCCTTTAAGCGTACCTGTTGAAGTGGGTTTGGGCACCGGCAACAATTGGCTCGACGCACATTAACAATTTTACAACATTTCATTTGCATGATCTTATTATCTTTGAACCCTTAAATTAAAATTATGATTAAATACTGTTCAGCTTCCGACGCAGTTAAAAATATTCAATCAGGCCATTGTGTGTTTGTTCATGGCAGTGCCGCAACGCCTAAAACTTTATTAAACGCCTTGGTAAAACGATCTGATGAACTTAAAAATGTTGAGCTGGTATCAATCAGTACTTTGGGAGAATTAGAAATTACCGATGCAAAATATGCTGATAGTTTTTATTTTAATTCGCTCTTCGTTTCAGCCAATGTGCGCGAATCGGTTAATTCAGGACGCGGTAGTTACATTCCCATTTTTTTAAGTGAAATTTCTCAGTTATTCGATCGTGGCATCATCAATTTAGATGTGGCCCTCTTAAGTGTTTCGCCTCCCGACAAGCATGGCTTCTGTTCCCTTGGGCCTTCGGTTGATGTGGTTCAATCGGCCATCAATAATTGTAAAATTGTGATTGCGCAAATTAACCCAAATATTCCCCGCACACACGGCAACAGCTTTGTTCATATTAGCCGATTAAATTACATGGTAGAAAGTTTTGATTTTTTACCCGAAGTTTCTTACTCAAGTAAACTTTCAGATGAAGATTTAATCATCGGAAAAAATGTAGCCCAATTGGTTGAAGATGGCAGCACCCTTCAAATGGGCATTGGCTCCATTCCCGACGCAGCATTAAAAGCCATGACCGGTTTTAAAGACCTTGGCATTCATACCGAAATGTTTTCTGACGGCGCCATGGAACTCATTAAAAAAGGCGTGGTGACCAATAAACACAAAAAGAAATATCCCGGTCGCACCGTTTCAACATTCGCCGTTGGCTCAAAAGAATTATACGACTTTATCGATGACAATCCCGGCTTCGCGTTTTTAGAAGCCTCTTACGTAAACGATACACACGTGATTCGCGCCAACAAAAATGTCATCGCCATCAATAGTGCGCTTGAAGTTGATATCACCGGTCAAGTAGTTGCTGATTCAGTTGGCTACTATCAATTTTCAGGTGTAGGCGGACAAATGGATTTTATCAGAGGTGCCGCGCTTTCTGAAAACGGAAAACCAATCATCGCTTTAGGTTCAACAACAAAAAAAGGTGAATCTAAAATTGTAACACACATTAAAGAAGGTGCCGGCGTTGTAACCACACGCGCGCACATGCATTATTTAATTACTGAATACGGCACCGCTGATTTGTACGGCAAAAACATGGAACAACGCGCTTACGCCATTTTAAAAATTGCGCATCCGCAACACCATGATGAATTGGAAGCAGGCATTATCAAGCGTTTTGGCAGTCGCATGCACACGGTAAAATAAGCAGCCTAAATAAACGCATTCCTTTACTGTATTTTGTTTTTGAAATTAATTCTCTATTTTTATCAATAGACTTGATCTCCTTATTCATTTATTTCAACAAACATGAAAAAATATTTATTCGCTTTTTTTATTTTTTGTTCTGCTTTATTGCTCTCGCAATCTGTTACAGATCCCGCGGTGCAAGTAAATGCCGTGGTACAAAACAATCCGGCCAAAATTACACTTAATTGGATAGGCAATGCCACCAGCACCTCTTACCAAGTTTACCGCAAATTAAAAACGGCCCCGCTTTGGGGAAATGCCTTGGCCACCCTTTCAGGCACAGTGAATCAATTCGTTGATAATAACGTGAGCGTTGGAACAAACTACGAATATAAAATCACCCGAACAGGAAGCGGATACGCAGGTTACGGCTACATCAACGCGGGCATCGAAGTGCCTGAAATGGCGAACAGGGGAAAATTGGTTTTATTAATTGACAGTAGTTTTAGTGCAACGCTTGCTGCTGAAATTACACGACTCATTTACGACATGGAAGGCGATGGTTGGGATGTAAGAAGGCATGATGTAAGTCGAAACGCCTCAGTGTACCATGTAAAATCATACATCTTAAACGATTATCACATCGACTCTTTGGATTTAAAAGCAGTATTTGTGCTTGGCCACGTGCCGGTACCTTATAGCGGAAATATCAATCCCGATGGTCACCCCGACCACTTAGGCGCTTGGCCGGCAGATTGTTATTATGGTGATGTAGATGGAAACTGGACCGATCAATTTATCACCTCTACTAGCGCTTCGCCTGCACGCACACAAAATGTTCCAGGTGATGGAAAATTCGATCAAAGTGCAATTCCTTCTGATTTAGAATTGCAAGTTGGCCGTGTAGATTTTAGCAATATGCCCGCCTTCAGTCAAAGCGAATTTCAATTGCTAAAAGACTACCTCGACAAAGATCATAACTACCGTAAGAAAATTTTTCAAGCACAAAAAAGAGCAGTGATTGATGATAATTTCGGTTACTTCAGCAGTGAAGCCTTTGCCGCCAGCGGTTATAAAAATTTTGCGCCCCTGGTCGGAAATGGAAACATCACGGCCGCAGATTATATAACCACCATGACAGGCAACTCATATCTTTGGTCGTATGGATGCGGCGGTGGAACATATAACAGCGCCTCCGGCATTGGCGCTACAACAAGTTTCACCAACACCAATCTTCAGGGCGTATTTAGCATGTTGTTTGGATCATACTTTGGCGATTGGGATTCACAAAATAATTTTTTGCGCGCACCACTTGCTCAAGGAAATATTCTAACAAATGTTTGGTCCGGACGGCCACATTATCAATTTCACCACATGGCCTTGGGAGAAAATATTGGTTATGGTTTACTGCTAACACAAAACAATACCGGTTTGTATTTTGATAGTCCTACCGGTATCACCGGCAGATGGGTTCACAATGCGCTCATGGGCGACCCAACATTGCGTAATGATGTAATTTCTCCCGTTTCAAATGTTGTAGCAACCCGCATCAATTCGAACTGTTACATTACTTGGTCGGCTTCAACGGAAACAAACATCGCGGGATACAATTTATACATGCGCAATGATTCGTTTAATGTATACAGCAAATTAAATGCCTCGGCAATTACAGGTACAAGCTACACACACACCTGTTTATTGTACAAAGGCACTTACAAATATTTGGTGCGTGCTGTTAAACTCGAACAAACGCCAAGTGGTTCTTATTATAATATGAGCGAAGGCATTAGCGATACTGCATACAACACCAAT
>CANGGP010000100.1 GCA_947453445.1 Sphingobacteriaceae bacterium | reverse complement strand
GGGTGGAGGCACTACAGATTACGCGGTACACATTTTTCATGAAGCGATAAGAAACAAAACCTATCAAAGTTTTTTATCAGAGAATACTTCCTTGCCAATGATGCATATGGAAGACGCCATTCGGGCCACGATTGAAATTATGCATGCGCCGTCAGAAAATATTAAAATAAGAGGCAGTTATAATTTATCGGGCATTAGTTTTAACCCAAAACAAATTGCCGATGAAATAAGAAAACACATTCCTGATTTTACCATCACCTATGCGCCTGATTTCAGACAAGCCATTGCCGATAGTTGGCCGCAAAGCATTGATGATGCAAGCGCAAGACAAGATTGGGGCTGGAAGGAAAAGTATGATTTACCAAAATTGGTAGAGAACATGCTGGTGAACTTGAAAGAGAAAGACCTTGTTAAATAATCACCAATCTTTATTCACCAAACTTTTGAATCGATCAATCCAAGGCTTTTAAATCAGCTTTAAATTTTAAGCTATTTGTTTCTACTAATTCAGCATTAACAACTTGATTTGTATCTAATTTAACCGGCTTAAACGAAGCGAAAATCTTGTTGTTTTTAACCATAAAAGTAACAATTGTACATTCGCTGTGTTTTGGGGCATTATAGCAAATAAAATGCTTTGTACTATAATATTGAAAGATGGCCGCCGATGAGTTTTCGTTTTTAAATACCATATATGATTGCATGTAATCGCTTATCTCGTTTGGCACAACCGTTAGGCTAACCATTGAGCTGTAATATGGATGATCGGTATTGTACCAATTAAGGGTTTTGTTTACAAAGAAAGAAGAAATATAACTATTTGCAGTTACCAGTAAAGAATAATCTGGAGTCGTTCGAGATGTCCAGTAATAATTTGCTTTGGAGCCGCCGGTGGTATCCTTAATGGCCATGTAAGGCACCATACTTTTATCGGGTTTATTTGAAGGTTGAGTTACAGTTATGGCATTGTTATTGGACGAAATCGGCAAATTGTTATTGAGTGCACGCAAGTAAAATTGGCCACCTGAAATTAGGGGTGATCCGTCCATTTGAACGGCAGGCATACCCGATAATAGAAAATCGCTTTTAGAATAAATATCTTTAAACTCAATGGTGATAGTGGCAGATGCCGGGCTGAAAGTGTTAGGGGGAATGGTAATGCTTGTGCCTTTTGTTGACACATAGGTCCCTCCTTTTTCGGCAATAATAGTAAAGGTGCTTAAGGGCACACCGTTTTTTTCAAAAAAATCATTGAGAGAGCTGAAATTATCAGGTGCGAGCGTTTCTGTATTGATTTCGGCATTGTTAATGGGGCTTGCTTTTTTACAAGAGAAAAAAAAAGCACTTAAAACAGATAAAAACAAAAGCGAATTTTTCATGATTAGGTTTTGGATCCTAATCAAATCAAACTACGTGCCAAAACTTGTTAAAGCCTAATGCCGTATTTATGTCAAAACTGTATGACTTGCATTTTGAATGGCAATTTGCTGTGCCACATTTTGCGTCATGTCCATAAATGCAATGGCTTGAGGTGTTGTTTCTTGAAGAATAGCAGGCCTTCCGGCATCACATGATTCTTGAATGCTTTGAACCAATGGAATTTGGGCAAGCAAAGGCAATTTCTTTTCGTGGGCTAAATTTTTAACGCCGTCTTTACCAAAAATATAATATTTGTTTTCGGGCAATTCGGCGGGTGTAAACCAAGCCATATTTTCAACCAAGCCCAAAACGGGCACATTAATTTGGTCGAGTTGGAACAATGAAATACCCTTGCGCGCATCGGCAATGGCAACGTTTTGCGGTGTACACACCACAACAGCGCCGGTTAATTTTATTTGAGAACACAAACTAATTTGAATGTCGCCTGTGCCCGGAGGCAAATCAACAATCAAATAATCTAATTCACCCCAAACGGTATCGTAAAATAATTGTGTTAAGGCCTTGGTAGCCATTGGTCCGCGTAATGCAATAACCTGGTTAGGACCGGCCAAGAAACCGATTGAATTTAATTTAACGCCATAAGCCTCTACAGGCGCCATTTTACTTTGACCTTCGAAATCGGCTTGGCCCGGGTTTTCGTGTTCAACGCCAAACATGATGTGCTGAGAGGGGCCGTAAATATCAGCATCCACTAAGCCAACTTTGGCGCCTTGTTTAGCAAGACCCATGGCTAAATTGGCGGCAATGGTACTTTTGCCTACGCCGCCTTTACCGCTGGCAACGGCAATAATATTTTTTACATCCTTTAAGGTGCTGGCTTCGCTTTCTTTTTTGGTTGTAACGTTCGACGACATGTTTATGTTCAAAATGGCCTCTTTGCTAACAAAATGGAGAATGGCATTTTTACATGCGTTTTGAATCATGTCCTTCATCGGACAAGCGGGGGTGGTAAGCACAACGGTGAACGAAACATTTTTCCCATCTACTTTTACATCTTTAATCATGTTGAGCGTCACCAGATCTTTTTTCAAATCAGGATCATCAACATATTTTAATGCATCGAGAACTTTTTCTACGGTAATTTCCATGGTGTGGCTGATTATTTTGCCGGAGCAGTTGGGGTTGGTGCTACAGTAGCGGTATTTGCAGGCATTTGGGCCGGCATTTCAGCTTCTGCAATGGTTGAGCGGATTGAGTTGGCAATTGAATCTTGAAAAACTTTAGCCCTTGCATGCATGGCTTTTCGGTCTTCAGCGGCTGGTCCGCAAGAAATTAAAAAAACAAGATTTGCAGTAAAAATAACAGCAATTAATTTGGTTTTGGTCATCATGGTTATAAAAATAGAAAAACAAAGCTAACTAAAAAACAGAAAAGCCCCAAAGCAATGCTTTGAGGCTAATCCGCTAACTAACTAAACACAAATATTAATGTTTTGCTTCTGCAGCAGGAGCAGCAGTTTCAGTAGCCGGAGCAGCAGCTGCGGTTGAATCTGTAGCTTCAGGAGTTTCCATAGTAGTAGTGATTGAAGCAGCAATTGAATCTTGGATTTGTTTTGCTCTTTCTTCCATTTTAGCTTTTTCTTCAGCTGAAGGACCACAAGCAACAAACGTAGCTACAACAGCTACAACGATAATAGATAATACTTTTTTCATGATTTAATTTTTAAATTGTTGGTTAATTTTACATTAATGCCGGGAAATGAAAAACGTAACCCACAAAAATGAAAGTATTTTCGAAATATTTTATAAAGTGTTGATTGTCAGCCAAATAAAAATAAAAAAAGATTCATTTTTGGTTTTAATCAATTCAGCTGAAAATATTTTTTTAAAAGAGGTTACCTTTAAGCAAAAAGGGAATTAATGAGAACCAATCCAATGTTAAAAGCGAAAACGCAGTTTACAGATTCGGAGTTTATAGAGGGCTTGAGAACTGGCAGTAGCGTGGTGTTGGAGGGCTTGTATAAAAAGTATTATCAATTCGTTCTTAAACTTATTATTAACAATAACGGCTCACAAGAAGCAGCGGAGGACATTTATCAGGAAACAATAATTGTTGTTTATGAAAATGTACAGAAGGAAAATTTTGTTTTAAGCTGTCAATTGCAAACCTATATTTATTCTATTGCAAAGCGCTTGTGGTTAAAGCAATTGCGGAATAGCGGAAAAACGTTCCTTTTCAAAGAAGACGAGGAAAACGAATTGGCAGATGTTGAAAGCGAAGTAACAAATTACGAAGAGAAAGAAAGTGAGCTGGATAAAATGAATAAAAGTTTATTGGCCCTTGGAGAACCTTGTGCCACGTTGTTGAAGGACTTTTATATTGCAAAGATGAACATGGATGACATTGCCGAAAAATTTGGCTATACCAATTCAGACAATGCAAAAAACCAGAAGTATAAATGTTTACAGAGGTTAAAAAGACAATTTTTTGAAAATACAATAGAACTAGAGTAGGACATGAAGAGAAACGCAGAATTATTTGAAGGGTATTTAAACGGTGCATTAGAGGCGCAGGAGCTAGAGGCATTTCAGCAATGTTTGGCTGAGGATGCAACATTCAAAAATGCATTTGAGCAACACAAAAATTTGCTTGAGGTTTTAGAAAGAAGTGAAAGAAAGGCCGGATTAAAAAAACAATTAAAAGACATTCATAGCAAGGCTTTTGGATACAATACCAAAATTATTCCATTGGGTGAAGAAACATTTGCGCGCAAACACGGTAAAACCATCGCTGTTGCCGCAAGTACAGCCTTGTTTGCGGTATTTAGTACTGTGGCGGTTTTAAGTACCGGCGGTTATTTACTTAAAAAACAAAGCAATCAAATTACTGAATTGAAGCGCGATGTGATGCAATTACAAGCATCAAACAACGGTATTGTAGAAGGCATAATTGAAAGAAACAAAGCCAGTTATGCGCCTGCAAACATTGAGGGCAGCGCTTTTGCCATCAACAACGATGGTTTTATCATTACCAGCTTTCACTTGATTAATGGTGCCGACAGTATTTTTATTCAGAATGCTACAACCGATAGGGTTTTGGCCAATTTGGTATTCAGTGATCCTAAATTAGACATGGCCGTATTAAAGGTGAGCAATGATTCTATCACTAAAAATTGGCAAGTACCATTTTCATTTAATGACCGAAAAATTGAGATTGGCGAAAAGGTGTTTACCTTGGGATATCCTCGAAACGAAATGGTTTATGGCGAAGGTTCGTTGAGTTCATTGAGCGGCTTAAACAATGATACTTGCATGGTTCAGATTTCAATTCCTGTTAATCCGGGCAATAGCGGCGGCCCTTTATTAGACGAAAGCGGCAACATTATTGGTGTAATTCGCGGAAAGGTAACCAATGCAGAAGCCACCGGATTTGCCATTAAAGCCAAAGACCTTATTCGTGCCATACAATTGCAGTCGGAAAAAGGCGAGCAAAAAGTAAGCTTAAAAGCAGGCCGTCAAAAACACAAAAGCGGCAAAAGAACCGATCAGATTAAGAAAATTAATCCCTACGTGTTTAACGTAATGGTTTATAAGGGCGAATAATCTTTTTTTAAACAAATATAATTGTTTGATAATAAGGTAATTAACCTGTAATGAACAGCTAATCAACCGATTAGTAACAGGAGAATTCAAAATCATCCTATACAAAAAACAAATAATAGTTAAAAAGGAAAGTTATTAACAATTTTATTGTTAAATTAGCAGTCCCAACCACCATACCATGTTTGAAATACTAAAACACTTTGAAAGCAAATACGGCACTCTTAAGAAAAAAGGATTGCGTATAGAAGGTTTATCAATGATAGATCCAAAAAGAAAAAAACATGTTATCATGGTGAGCAAGCCATTTATTTTTGATAACCGTCAGTTGCCTAAAACATATGAGGGCTTAGACATTAAATCAAAGATAGAAGGTGTTTTACCGAAAGAATTCGCCATTAAAAAAGACGCGGTTAAAAAAGAATATGTTTGGGCGCCAATTAAATTTGAAAAATATGTTGATCGTTGTTCAGAAGAAATTCGCAAGCAATTTGGGAATCCTTTAATGACGCGTCAAGAAATGTTAGACGCATTGGCATTTGGAAATTTTGAAGAGCACAAGAAAAAAAGCTTACAATTAATGAAAGACGGAAAAATTCCTCCTTTCAAAATGAACTAGCTGTTTTTTTGTTTTGAGAATAAGTAACAAGTTGTCATAATTAAGGGTTAAACAATAAGTTGCTTTGGTTAAAAGTCGGTTGGTTACCGACTTTTTTATTTTCTAATGTTTTGTAGAAAAGAAATCGAAATGCATTGAAACGTTTCTTTCAAGCCGAACTACAAATGATTATTTGATTTGTTCCAAAAGGGTTCTGAAGGCAACATATTTTCCTTCAAATTTTTCTTTGTATTCGGCCTGCAGTGCCGGCGCGAAGTTTTTTTGATAATGTTCAATATCTGACATTTCAAGAAAGCGATATTGAATGGAATAGGTATGGCCTTCGTCTTCAACAAAAAGCACTTTCAGCATGCTGTTATCAACAAAACAACCGGTTTTCATCACATCGGGGATGTGTTTTTCTTGCATCCAGGCCAGCCATTCGTGATGGGCTTCTTGGCTAATATTAACGGTGACGTTATAAATGTACATTCACACGAATATAAATATAATTCATTCATCGACACAAAAAATTCTGTCTAAAAACCGTGGTATAATATTTGTAATTTTGTGAATATGAGAATCAATTTTGTTCAAGAATTAAGATGGAGAGGTCTTTTGCAAGACATCATGCCCGGTACGGAAGAATTATTGGAAAAAGAAGTGGTAACAGGGTATATCGGTTTTGACCCTACAGCCGACTCTTTGCACATTGGCAGCTTGTCGCAAATACTTACGTTGATGCGTTTGCAAAAAGCAGGGCACAAGCCAATCGCTTTGATTGGCGGCGCAACGGGCATGGTAGGAGATCCAAGTGGTAAATCGGCGGAGCGTAATTTATTGGATGAGGCCACCTTAAAGAAAAACATTGATGGTCAAAAAAAGCAGTTAGAGAAATTTTTAGACTTTAGTCCATCAAGCAATGGCGCCGAATTGGTGAACAATTTAGATTGGATGAAAGATGCATCCTTTCTAACTTTTATTAGGGATGTGGGCAAGCACCTAACCGTTAGTTACATGATGGCAAAAGATTCGGTGAAGAACCGCCTTGAAACCGGCATGAGTTTTACTGAATTTAGTTATCAATTATTACAGGCTTTTGATTTTTATACCTTGTATCAAACAAAAAATTGTAAGCTGCAAATGGGCGGTTCTGACCAATGGGGTAACATTACCAGTGGCACAGAACTCATTAGGCGCAAGGCGGGTGGTGAAGCATTTGCATTAACCACACAGCTAATTAAGAAATCGGATGGCGGTAAATTTGGAAAAACAGAAACCGGCAATATTTGGTTGGATCCTAAAAAAACATCGCCGTATCGTTTTTATCAATTTTGGATTAATACCACTGATCACGATGCCAAGAACTACATTAAATTTTTCACCTTTTTAGATGAGGCCACCATCAATCAATTGATTGAAGAGCATGATAAAAATCCGGGTGCACGAATTTTGCAAAAAACATTGGCCAAAGAATTAACCGTAATGGTGCACGATGAAAGTGAGTATGAACAGGCGCTAGAAACCAGCAAGGTTTTGTTTGACGGTGATATACAACAATTGTCGAAGCTCAGCGAAGAAACTTTTTTAGATGTATTTAATGGCGTACCACAATTCAGCATTCAAAAAGATGAACTTGAAAAGGGCATTCCAATTTTGGATTTATTATCCACCAACACGGGCATTTTTCCGAGTAAAGGAGAGGCCAGAAAAATGATTGTTGGCGGCGGTGTAAGCATTAATAAAACAAAAATCGAATCGCATGAAATGATGGTTGACACACAATTTTTAATCAACCATAAATACATGATTTTACAAAAGGGGAAGAAAAATTATTTTCTCTGTAACCTAGCATAAGATGGCACTAAAGCAAAGTCAAAATTTAAAGTTATCGCAAAAGATGTTGCCGCAGCAAATTCTTTTGATGAAGCTTTTGCAATTGCCTACACTTGCTTTAGAAGAAAGAATAAAAGAAGAACTGGAGGAAAACCCGGCACTTGAAGAAGACGGCGATAATGCCGCGACAGAGGATGAGCTTAACACCAATGATGATGAGCCAATTTCGAGTGACGACGATTTGGAAGAGTCGTTAGACTTAAATGATGAAGACGGAAAAATTGAACCCAATGATGTGGAGATGGAAGATTATATGGACGATGAAGAATTGGATTCATATAAATATGAAGTGGTGAACAAAGGGCAAGATGATGACTCACGTGAATTTGTTTTGGCTGAAGGTATTGGCTTTAAAGAAACTTTAGAGCAGCAACTTGGCATGAAGGACATCAGCGATCAAGAATATACCATTGGTACATATTTAATCGGATGCATTGATGAAGATGGCTATATACGCCGTGAGTTGGAATTAATTGTAGATGATTTGGCATTTAATTATAATATTCAAACAGACCTTAAAGAGGTTGAAGCTGTGTTGGCCTTGATACACACCTTTGATCCGGCGGGAATTGGGGCGCGCAACTTGCAGGAGTGTTTACTGATTCAATTGCATAGAAATCCCGAACAAACCAAGGAGGTGATCAAAGCAATTGAAATTGTGAAACATCACATGGATGAATTTTCGAAGAAGCACTATGAAAAAATAACAAAGCGCCTGAATATTGATAATGAAGATTTAAAGGACATCATCCATGAGATTACCCATTTAAATCCTAAGCCCGGCAGCAGTGAAGCAAAGGATGGCAATTACAGCGCTGTGGTACCTGACTTTATTATTTCGGTGAACGACGGTGTGCCTGAATTAAGCATCAATGGCCGTAATTTGCCGGACTTAAAAATCAACAAAGAATATGTTGAGATGCTGAAGGAGTATACCAAAAGCAAGGATAAGAATATAAAAGAGGCATCAGGCTTTATCAAAAATAAAATTGAGAGTGCTGAGTGGTTTATTGATGCCTTACAACAAAGGTATAGTACTATGAGTATTTGTATGCAGTGCATTCTTGAATACCAACAAGAGTATTTTGCTACCGGTGATGAAACAAAATTGCGTCCAATGATTTTAAAAGACATTGCCAACCGCGTGGGAATGGATTTGTCGACCATATCGCGGATGGCCAATAGCAAGTACGCCCAAACACCATATGGTACTTTTTTATTAAAAACTTTTTTCAGCGAAAGTCTGAGCACTGATAGTGGTGAAGAGGTTAGTTCGCGTGAAATAAAAAACATTCTCAAACAACTCATCGATACAGAGGATAAGAAATCGCCATACACAGATGATGAATTGTGTGTAAAATTAAACGAAAAGGGCTATAATATTGCGCGCAGAACTGTTGCTAAATACCGCGAACAGCTTGACATTCCTGTTGGGAGAATGCGTCGGGAAATTTAATCAATCAGTATTTGTTTTTGAATACTTGTGTGATTGAATGAAATTTCAATCATGTAAATTCCTCTTGGTAATTTTTCGGTGTTTATTTCTGAATCTCCGAAAAGATTTTTTTGTTCAAACACTTTTTGTCCTAAAATATCAAAGAGTTGAATGTCGAAATTATTTTGGAAAGAAGGGCTGATGATGAATTTTCCTTGGTTTGGATTCGGGTATACCAAGCAACTATTTTTAATTTGGTTTTTACTTATTCCTACTTCTGTAATGTTTACTACGGTGCCAACTGTATCATTTAAACAATTGCTGCCGGCTGCCATCTGTACGTAATATAATCCGTTGGCATTATAAGTAACGGTTGGGTTGGTCTGTGACGATGTGCTGCCGTTGCCAAAGTCCCAAGAAAAAGTAGCCGGGTATGTTGCCAAATTGTGAAATGCTACTTTATTGCCAACGACCGTGTAGTTAAATGCAGCAATTGAGCGGATATCATTGGTGTTGTATGCAGTATCGCTAATGCCTTCGCTCATATTATAATAAGAACCACTTGGCGTTTGTTCGAGTTTAACAGCACGCACCAAATATTTGTAAGTGCCTTTGTACAATAAACAGGT